>CAYNFB010000038.1:0-8168 GCA_964396355.1 uncultured Leptospirales bacterium
AAAAGTCCTTAGAATTCTGAAGGAGGAGGCTGAGTGCAGCAAACTGGACAGCGATCTAGTGAATTTATTCGTCGATAAAAAAATATATGAAAAAATATCACCCGGGCGCGCTGATTAACATCTTCGGCTCCCGGCTATTATATACGCCGCCTGTATACTCATTCACGCACTAATACTGATTTGACAAAATTTTAAGACTTATTACTTTCTGTAAAAAAGTTGAAGGGGAAAACTATGAGCGAAGAGATGATCACATATAATAAGGGACAGCTTGAGGTTCCGGAAAACCCTGTCATTCTCTATATAGAGGGAGACGGCATAGGACCGGACATATGGAATGCCACAAAGCCGATTCTTGACAGGGCAGTAGAGAAAGCCTACGGAGGAAAGAAGAGCATTTCATGGAAGGAGGTTCTTGCCGGAGGCAAGGCCCATGAGAAGACCGGAGAGTGGCTGCCTGAATCAACAATAGCTGAAATAGACAAATACAAAGTTGCAATAAAGGGACCGCTCACCACTCCTGTGGGAGGAGGAATCCGCAGCATAAACGTTGCCCTCCGCCAGAAATTCAAACTCTACTCGTGTATCCGCCCCGTGAGATACTTCGACGGAGTTCCCAGCCCGGTGAAGAGGCCCCAGGATGTGGATATGGTAATATTCCGTGAAAATCTCGAGGATCTCTACTCCGGTATTGAATGGAGAGAGGGTACTGATGAGGCAGCAGATGTGCTGAAATTCCTCAACGGCACAATGGGAAGATCAATCCCCGAAGATTCGGGAGTAGGTATAAAACCGATAAGCAGAAAGAACACGAAAAATATCATGAGAAATGCTGTAAAATACGCTCTGGACAACAAACGTGAATCGGTAACAATAATGCACAAGGGCAATATAATGAAATTCACCGAAGGCGCATTTCGCGACTGGTGCTACGAGGTTGCCCGGGATGAATTTAAAGAAAAAACTATAACTGAAAAAGAATTATGGGACAAATTTGACGGTAAAATACCTGACGGTAAAATTGTAATAAAGGACAGAATTGCCGATGCTCTCTTTCAGGAGGTTATTCTCCACCCGGCAAAATACGACGTCATTGCAGCACCAAATCTCAATGGAGATTACATATCAGATGCGCTTGCGGCTCTGGTCGGAGGACTGGGAATTGCACCGGGCGCCAATATAGGCGATGACCACGCAGTCTTCGAAGCAACTCACGGAACAGCTCCCGATATTGCAGGTCAGGACAAGGCCAATCCCGGTTCACTCATACTTTCGGGTGAGATGATGCTGAGATTTCTCGGCTGGAACGAAGCTGCTGATCTTGTAGTCAACGCATTCGAGAAAACCATTGAACAGAAGAGAGTGACCTATGATCTGGCCAGCCAGATGGAGGGAGCAGAACTTCTGTCCTGTTCACAGTACGGCAATGCAGTAACGGAGAATATGAACTAGCTTTTACAGTATTTTTTAATTCCGGCAGGGTCTGTAAGCACCAGAATGAGGGGAAGCTCTACCGCAGTGGTGAATATTCTCAATATCATCATTACGGTATCCCCTTCTGCCATAGTGCCGCTGACGAAAATCCGGTTTACAAAAAATGATACCGAATAGGCAAAGTGAAGCTCCATAATAATAAGCTGAATTGTACGATTGATGTTCATAAGTCTGTAGAGTCCTATTATGTGAAGAGTAAGCAGAGCCGCTGCGGTGAAGCCGGCGATTACGGCAGTAAATCTTCCGTATACAAAAAGAAGAAGATACATAAAATATATAATCTCGACAAAGTAAAGTGTGGCGAAATATGGAGCGAAGTATTCCGCTCTTTCTTTAAAAATACCGGCCAGCTTCATTATTTAATCCATTTTTTAATCAGAAATTCATCAATTGCTGATGGAACACAAATTTGTTTGTATATTAAAAGTATGAAATGTTACTGGATTAATATACTATTACACGTATAGAATATGAAATATAATAATTGTCAACAAATCAATTGATGATATTGTGACAAAAAACAAGGGAGAATTTCTTACTGTGGAAAATAAAACTACTCTTGCAGTACCCGAGGAGAATCACCTCCAGAGAATAGATGTATTTCTCGCATCATCAATGGAAATGAGCATGTCCAGAAGTCTTATACAGAGGCTGATAAAGGATGACAATATTACTGTCAACGGAAGTCCTATAAAGGCAAACTATAAGGTAAAGACCGATGATGAGATAACTGTGGTCATACCCGAGCCCGAAACCGTTGAGCTCCTTCCTGAGGACATCCCCCTTGATATACTCTATGAGGATGATTCAGTCGTTGTTATAAATAAACAGCCGGGAATTGTAGTCCACCCGGGAATTGGGAACTACAGCTCTGGTAAGCGCCCTGCTCTTCCATATTGATAATCTTTCCACTGCGGGAGATGAAGGCAGGCCCGGTATTGTTCACAGGCTGGACAGGGACACAACAGGCCCCATGGTAATAGCCAAGACAGATGAGGCATATCACAGTCTGGTGAGCCAGTTCTCAGAGCGCACTGTGGACAAGAAGTACAGAGCAATAGTAATAGGCAAGCCCTCGGAAGATGACTGCCTCATAGACAGGCCTCTGGCGCGCCACAAAAAGTACAGACATAAAATGACAATTAGTGAAGACGGCAGAGAGGCATTAACAGAGTATAAGATATCGAAGATATGGTATATTCAGTCCCGCACATTCTCCATGCTTGAGGTGAAAATTCACACAGGCAGAACTCACCAGATAAGAGTTCATATGTCGGCAATGGGCCACCCCATCGTGGGAGATCAGATTTATTCAAAGAAGTGGGAGAAGTACAAGGTGCCATACCTGATGCTTGCAGCAACTGATCTTGCCTTCACGCACCCGGTAAGCGGAAAGAGAATGGAATTCTCTGTAGAGCTTCCCGACCACATGAAAGATTACATTGTTAAACTGGAAAAAATGGAAAATCAGTAATCCACACCAACTGCGTCTCTTACCTTTGAAAGGGTCTCAAGAGCAACCACTCTGGTTTTCTCTGCACCCTTCTTAAGGATTTTTCTAACCTCTTCCCGGTCATTCTCCAGAATCTTCCTCTTCTCTCTGAAGGGGCGGAAGTATTCTGTGATCAGTTCAAGCAGTTCCTTCTTGGCCTGACCGTAACCGGTACCGCCGCGCCTGTATCTTTCTGCCAGATCAGCAGTCTGTTCAGCACTTCCGAAGAGTTTATAAAGAGCCATAACATTACAGGTATCAGGATCCTTCGGGTCTTCAACAGGTGTTGAATCGGTGACAATCTTCATGACTGTCTTCTTCAGCTGTTTTTCATCTCCGAAAATTTCAATTGCATTGCCGTAGCTCTTGGACATCTTCTGACCGTCGATTCCCGGAATTACCGCAAGATCCTCGGATATTTCCGGTTCGGGCAGAACGAATATATCGCCGAAGGTATTATTGAATCTCTCTGCAATGTCCCTTGTTATTTCAAGGTGCTGTTTCTGATCCTTGCCCACAGGAACTATATCTGCATTGTAGAGAAGGATGTCTGCTGCCATAAGAATGGGATATGTGAAAAGACCCGCATTGGGCACCATGCCTCTGGCAAGCTTGTCCTTGTAGCTGTGACTGCGCTCAAGGAGACCCATGGACGTATGACAGGACAGAATCCAGGTAAGCTCGGTCACCTCGGGAACATCGGACTGCACCCAGAAAAAACATTTTTCAGGATCAAGGCCCAGAGCCAGAAAATCCATGGCCGCTTCCAGAGTATTATTTTTAAGCTGCCCTCCGTCGTGAAGGCTCGTCATTGCGTGATAGTTGACAATAAAACAGAAGAGTTCATTTTCATCCTGCATCTCTATCATGGGCTTCATCATTGCAAAATAATTGCCGATGTGAAGCGTGCCCGAAGGCTGTATTCCCGAAAGTACTCTCTTCATAATTGTCCCCGCCATAATAAATTAATTGCTGTTTGATATAGACAAAATAAATGCAAAAAGAGTGTCAATAACAAAATTTTCCTTGAGATTATGAGGAGGCTGATATATCTGTAAAAAGGTAAGCTGCATAAAAAAACAGTGAAAGGAGAACTCCATGCGTCAGAACGTCGGAAGCGCCGACAGCTTTATAAGATTCCTTGTCGGCACAGCATTTCTTCTTAACATCATAATACTCGAGCCCTCAGCAGTGGGAACAATTGTACTGCTTGCTCTCGGCTGCGTATTCATGGCAACCGCGGGAACACATTACTGCCCGCTCTACAGCCCCCTGGGAATCTGTACAACCGGCGAGGACTGTTCAGTCGAAGAAGCTGCGGAGACTAAAGAGTAGGTCAGACAATGTCAGCCTGAGCAATGCCGGGCTGGCATTATCACTCCTCATCCGCAGCAGGTTCCGCCTCCCCCCCGGCAGAAATTACCCAGCTCAACCTGAATTGTAGTGTGATCAATTTGAAATTTTCCGCTTAGCATGGCATTGACATCCTCTATTATTACATCAGATGAAAACTCCTCACTATTATCGATACAGATATGACATGACAGAAATACCTCTTTCGAGTTGATAGACCATATATGAAGGCCGTGAATACTGATCACTCCCCGGATCCCAAGAATAGCAGAATTCACCTCTTCCGGATCAATATGGGAGGGCACTCCCTGGAGAAATATCCTCAGAGATTCACGCAGGATTCCCATGGAACTCCAGATTATCATCACTGCAATGAAGAAGCTTATAACAACATCAATCCAGTAATTCGATGTGAAGTAGATCACCATACCGGCGGCGATGACTGCAACCGATGATATTGCATCGAATATCAGATGAAGGAATGCAGCCTTCATATTCAGATTGTCGCCTGCATGTTTTTGAAGGACCAGTATCGAAAAAACATTTCCCGCCAGTCCAATGAGCGCCACAGGTATCATGATAGATATATCCACGTGCTGCGGGTTCATCAGCCTCTCAACAGATTCATAGAAAATATAAATACCGATGAGAATCAGAGTGAATGCATTTATAAAGGCAACGAGCACCTCAAAGCGTTTCATGCCGAAGGAATACTTTTTACTTCTTCCCCTTTCAGATACCTTTTCTCCCGTATATCCGAGAATGAGGGACAGGACATCGGACAGATTATGCCCCGCATCTGAAATAAGCGCCAGGCTGCCAGAGAGTACCCCTCCGGCAAACTCAGCAGCTGTTATTATTATATTAAAAATTATTACAAGGATGAACCGTCCCCTGCTGGAAAAATTCCCGCTGTGATCATGTGAATGATGTATGTGAAAACCTGAATCACCGTGACTATGTTCCATCATCTTACTCACCCTTCCTGTTTATGTTCAATACCAAGCTTCAGTATCAGTTCAATGTGATGATCGTCGAGAGAGTAGAATGTCCTCTTCCCCTCACGCCTGGACCTGACAAGTCCTGAATGCTTTAAGATTCTAAGCTGATGAGATACCGCCGACTGATTCATCTCTATCTTATCTGCAATAGAGTTAACAGACTGCTCTCCCTCCTGGAGAGAGACGAGAATCCGCAGCCTCGTTCCGTCCCCGAATATTTTAAAGAAGTCCGCCAGATGAGAATATTCCTCAACAGTCAGACCACTGCTGCCCTTCTTCATTTATCTTACCTCTCAATATATGAACACATGTGCATTTGTTCTTTAACAGTCAAGTTTTTTTATTGACTGGAGGAAAGAGGATGTTTAAATAATTTTGCTGGAGATATACCTAAATGAAAAAAACATTCCTCTTTCTAATTACAATTTTCATATCACTTTCCCTTAACCTGGCTGCCGAAAACCGCATCGCCGTGGTGGAAGGACGCTATGACAATATAAAGCTGGTTCTTGGAACCTATCACATTCCCTACGACACAATAAAGTTCAAGGATCTGGCGAACAAAGAAATTTATTCCAGATACAGTTCAATTTTCTTTCCATCGGGAATTTCAGCTCCCCAGGAGACAAACATCGATGTTTCTATTCAGGGTAAGAACATACAATCTGTGGCGCTCTCGAAAGATTTCTTCGAGCTTGACCAGGAGCAGTTCAAAGAGAATATGCGCGAATTCACTGAAAACGGCGGAGCATCATACTTCTCGGGCTACGCCTTCAAATACCTGGCCAGGATCTATGACAGCTTCGAATTTTTCTACGACTTCCCCTATATGGGAATTCCCGGAAGAATTGAGGCGGCAGTAAAAAATGATCTTGCCAGATTCAGCCTCAGGAAGAAATCTGCTCTATACATGGGATACACCGGCTGGATTACCCTTAAGAATGTAAAGGACGCCGAGGTGCTTTCAGAGGCCCGTTTTTCCACACCCAGAGGTGAAAAATTCGGCCCCATAAGCGTTCTCCTGAAAAAGGGCGATGGAGAAATCCTCTATACGAGCTACTACAGCACAGTATACAGTGAATTCAAACGCTTTAACATCTACAGAGTAGCAGGATTCCCTCTGGCGAAAAAACTCAGCGAAACTGCCGGCGGACTGTTTCAGAATGTAACCGGGCGGATATCAGATGCCTTTCTCAAGGGAGAAAACAGCCGCACCTACTTCTTCAACCTCGGCGAAGGATCAAACAGGATTTATCTCAGTTCAGAAGGAAGTTCGTTCATGTTCGAAGTCTACGACAGCGACATGTCCATGATAGCATCAGTAGAGAATAGCTCTCTTTCCCAGACATTTGATATTGACTCTCAGGAAAAAGACTACTGTTTTGTGAAGATCTATCCGGCAGACAGCAGCAGATTTCATATTTTCTCTATTCTTTCAGCAGAAGGCTATCCGCTGTCATTTGAGTTCATCAATATTAAAAACATCGCAATTATGGCTGTATCGCTGATTTTTCTCACTGCTCTTGTAAAAGTTTCTGTATCAAGACTAAATTAATCATCTGGATAATTTTTTTTTATTTACAAGAGTCAGACATCAATTTTAGATAATGATTCATACCGGATCACCGAATAAAAGCTGCTTCTTATGAATATTGCTTATTTCATATTAAAAGTTAAAGAGGAGTGTTGATCGATGGGAAAAGTAATATCCGTTTCCAATCAGAAAGGCGGAGTAGGCAAGACCACAACGACAGTGAACCTGGCCGCGTTTCTTGCTGCAAAAGGACAAAGGGTTCTGATTATAGATATTGATCCTCAGGGAAATGCCGGTTACGGCATCGGAATCAATGCCGAAGAAATAGAGACTACTATCTATGAAGTGCTCAGAGGCGATGTGGAGATTGAAGATGCAATCTTCAAGTCTGAAATAGAGGGACTGTCTCTCATTCCGTCAAACATTCATCTTTCAGGTGCGCAGATAGATCTACTGGACTCCGAAGGAAAGGAATTCATACTGAGAAATAAACTCAAGGACATAAAACAGTTCTACGACTATATATTCATCGACTGCCCTCCTTCACTGGGAGTCCTTACTCTCAACAGTCTGGTTGCAGCAGATTCTGTACTCATCCCGCTGCAGTGCGAATACTATGCCCTTGAAGGACTCAATCAGCTCCTTCGGATCGTAGTAATGGTCCAGGAAAGACTGAATAAGACTCTGAAAATTGAAGGTGTGGTTCTTACGATGTACGACCCCAGAACTAATCTGGCTCAGCAGGTAGTTTCTGATGTACGTGAATACTTCAAGGAAAAAGTATTCGATGCTGTAATACCGAGAAATGTAAAGCTGTCAGAGGCTCCGTCATTCGGAAAGCCCATCGGTATATACGACAGATCCTGTCCCGGCAGCATAACTTATGAAAAACTTGCAGAAGAGGTACTGAACAATGGCTAAGAAAGCTCTGGGAAAAGGACTGGGCGCAATAATATCTGCATCCCCCACTCCCGTTGAGGAAATAGAGAGGGTCGTCACCGAAGATAAAGGCAGAGTCATCGATATTGACATCGATAAAATAATGCCCAATCCCGATCAGCCCAGAACAATTTTTGACGAGTCAGAAATAAAAGGTCTGGCCGAATCAATAAGTTCTGTAGGCCTTATACAGCCCATTATAGTCCGTGAAAAGGACGGTACTTTCATCGTCGTTGCCGGAGAGAGAAGACTCCGTGCAAGCAAACTTATTCAGGCAAAAAAGATAAAGGCCATAAAGCTTGAGGCCGATGAGGAGCTGAACTTCTGCCTGGCCCTCATCGAAAATATTCCAAGA
>CAYNFB010000038.1:8178-15442 GCA_964396355.1 uncultured Leptospirales bacterium
ACAACAGCGCGACCACGCGCGTTCTGCCGGAGGCGGCGGACGCGGCTTACCGCGCCATGACCGAGCAATTTTATAACCCCGCCAGCGCGTACAGGCCGGCCGTAGCCGCCGAAAAAGCGGTTGAGTTTGCGCGCGCAAATCTTGCCGCGGCTCTCGGCTGTTCTGCAAGCGAGCTGCTCTTTACCTCCGGCGGGACAGAGTCCAACAACATGGCATAAACAAATTCAAGCTCAAACAGGTCGATGTGGCAAAAAAAGTCGGCAAGGAACGGGCAACAGTAACCAATTCTCTCAGACTGCTTAATCTTCCCGAAGAGCTGCAGGAAGGGCTTATAAGCCGTCTCATAACCACAGGCCATGCAAAGGTGCTTCTTTCAATTGAAGACAGCAACAAGCAGATCAAACTCTTTCATGAAATAGTGGAGAAGGGAATATCCGTGAGGGCTCTTGAGGCTATACTCAATGCAGGTAAAGATTCAGAGAATCCTGAAGACGAATCAGAAAAAACAGTAATCAAGAAAAGCCCTCAAATCAAGAAGATGGAAGATGATCTGGTCTCCAAACTGGGTACCAAAGTTGAAATTAAACATTCAGGAAACAAAGGAAGAATTGAGATAAGCTACTATTCTCTGGACGATTTTGACAGGATAATGGAAATCATAAAATAAAAGGGCCTGCTCTCGAAGCAGGCCTTACTCACAATGCTGAATCAAACAGGTGAAGATCACAATTCATCAATATCAATCTTCACAACCTTCCCGCTCTCAACATCAAGAAGAGCGATAGAAGATTCATTATGGCCGTAAACAGCTCCCGGATTAATTATTCTGGCTTCATTTGAAACGTAATTTTCAAAGAAGTGGGTATGTCCCTTTATTATATAGTCATACTTGCCCGATGACACTGCCTCTCTGAAGAGAGGCACATTGTTTCCGTGAAAGACTACAATAGATTTTCCGTCCAGGGTAAACTCGGCACTTTCTTCAATTGACCCCATATTCAGCTATGCGGTTCTGACCCTTTTTCTCTTCAGCTTTTTTATTCAGCTCAACTCTGTCGATAATGTCTCCGTTGCCCAGTACAATATGACATCGAAAATCTTTGAAGTAATCCAGCATGTTCGGGGAGGTAATATCACCTGCATGAACAATTTCTGTTATGCCTCTCTCTGTGAAAACAGAGAGAGCCTTTCCTGTTGCCTCAATATCATTATGCGTATCTGCGATTAATCCGATTACCATAGATTCAGCCCAGTTTCGACCCCACCGAAATTGCATCATCTACAAATATAACCTGCGGTTTATCCTTGCTCTTCTTCTTTGCGGCAAGAAGCATTCCATTTGATTCTTTGCCGAAGATTACTGCAGGTTTAAGATTTGCCACAAGCAGAATTTTCCTGCCGATGAGATCATCGGGAGA
Organism: uncultured Leptospirales bacterium; assembly: GCA_964396355.1. GTDB lineage: Bacteria > Spirochaetota > UBA4802 > UBA4802 > UBA5550 > CAYNFB01. Next base: position 9,597 of record CAYNFB010000038.1, read on the forward strand.
ATATACCTGGGCGATCCCTGCGACAATGTTTCTTTCGTCGAGTCCTGAATTTACTTTAAGATAAAGCAGTTTATCAGAACCTTCAACTTTTTCCGCTTCTATAATTTCAGATACCCTTATGTCTACTTTCATAAACTCATCGAATTCAATAAGCCCGGCATTATCCTCAGATCCCTTCTTTTTGTCCTTTGGCTTTTTTACAGGTTCAGAAGCCTTCTCCTTTTCAAGCTTTGGAAAAAGTATTCCCAGCTCTCCCAGTTTAAATCCGGATTTGAGATTATTCAGCCCTTTAAGCGTATCAAGATCAGCAGAAAGCTCCCGGGCCCCCAGTGCTGAAATAATCCGGGGAGAAATTGTAATCAGAACCGGATCAAGCAGAACGGCAACTGAATATATAGACTCGAGAAGATTTTTCATTACCGAGGCAAGTCTGGAAGTATCACCATCCTTTGCAAGCTGCCAGGGTTTATTTTCATCTACGTATTTATTCAATGAACGGATGAACTCCCATAATTTTTCGATTCCAATGCTGGTCTGAAAACGGCCGGCATAGTAGATATAATCATCTGCTGCAGATTGAAAATTCTTTACCAGTTCATCCCTGTTTGCATCATCACCTCCGGCTTCAGGTATTGAACCATCGAAGTACTTGCCCACCATGTTGAATGTACGGTTTATCAGATTACCAAGATCGTTTGCCAGGTCGTAGTTTATCCTGTCAATAACCACACCTTCGTTAAACTTTGCATCAAGACCGAATGTCATTTCCCGGAGGAAGAAGTATCTGATCTGATCATTGCCGTATTTTTCGACGAGATCATGGGGAGTAACAACATTACCAAGACTCTTGGACATCTTGGCATCGTCCATATTCCAGTATCCGTGAACATTAAGACTCTGATAGGGTTCTATTCCCGCAGCCTTAAGCATGGTCGGCCAGAAAATCCCGTGAGGTTTTAGAATATCCTTTGCTGTAACGTGCTGTACAACAGGCCAGTATTTTTTGAATTTATCTCCGTCGGGATAACCTATGGCGCTGATATAGTTAATCAGAGCGTCAAACCATACGTAGGTAACGTAATTTTCATCAAAGGGAAGAGGAATTCCCCAGGTCAGTCTGGAAATCGGTCTTGAAATACAGAGATCATCAAGCGCATCTCCCTTGAGCATAGCAAGAACTTCATTCTTATATCTTTCCGGTCTTATAAAATCCGGATTGGCATTGATATGATCAACCAGCCAGTCCTGATACCTGCTCATTTTAAAGAAGTAGTTTTTCTCTTCAATATACTCAGGGACCCTGTTGTGTTCGGGACACTTACCGTCTACAATCTCTTTATCTGTAAGAAATCTCTCACATCCCACACAGTAATGCCCGCCGTAACTGCCGAAGTAGATATCACCGTTGTCATAAACATTCTGAAGTATTTCCTGAACTACCTTTTTATGCCTCTCATCAGTAGTCCGGATAAAATCGCTGTAGCTGATATCTATATCATCCCAGGCAGTTCTGAACTTGCCGCTTATTTCGTCTGCGTATTTCTGGGGTGTAGTATTATTCTCCTGCGCTGCATCGAAGATTTTATCCCCGTGCTCATCAGTACCTGTTAAGAAATAAGAATCATTACCGAGCATTTTGTGAAACCGGTGCATGAAGTCTGCAAGAATTGTAGTGTAGGCATGCCCGATATGGGGTTCAGCATTTACGTAATAAATCGGTGTTGTAATATAATGGGTCCTGTCCATTTTACTCCCTCAAAAATATTGTTATTTCTGTAAATTTTTTTAAGCAGCCTCTTTAAGGCAGCTCACTATTTATTATTGTCCTCATCACTTTTCAATATTTCTCTGAGAACATCATCCTTTATAATGTACCTGTTTTCAACCATATCAAGATCAGAGGTTTTAACTTCAAGATAGCTGTCCTTATCTCTGATTGTGACGGTCTCCTTCAGAGTATTCACTGAAATTACATTATAAAGTCTTTCTCCCGCCAGCACTACAGTATCCAGCTGGGGCATCGTCTCGTTCAGTTCTCTGTAGACATCGTATTCATATCCGAGACAGCAGAGCAGTCTTCCGCACATGCCTGAAATTTTCATGGAATTGAGATTAAGATTCTGCTCCTTGGCCATCTTAATAGAAACAGGCTCGAATTCATCCCTCTGATAGAGACAGCACATCGGCTTGCCGCAGGGTCCGTAACCGCCAACCAGTCTGGCCTCATCCCTGACTCCGATCTGACGCATCTCTATTCTCGTTCTAAATACAGCAGCGAGCTCGCGCACAAGCTCTCTGAAATCTATTCTGTTCTCTGCCACAAAGTAGAAGATGATCTTGGTCTTATCAAAAAGACATTTAACCGAGACCAGCTTCATAGCAAGGTTCTTTGCTTTGGATTTTTCTCTGCAGACCTTAAAGGCTCTGTCCTCAATATCCTTGAGTTCTTCAAGCTTCTTCTTATCATCATCGGATACTTTTCTGAGAATCTTCCCCGATACTGTAATACTAGGGTCATTCTGATAGGACCTGGTCTTTACGACCCTGCCGATGTCTATACCATGTTCAATATCCACAATGCAGTCAGTATTCTGATTTACAAAGATATTGTTTGTATCTACGTAATATATCTGGTAGCTATTTCTTAATTTAACAGCTGAAATTTCCATATAAATCCTCTATATATTTTTAATCAAGCCAGGATAAGTCGGGTTCAGGAAATCCTGAAGAACTAATATCTTCAAAGGAATAAAACATACCCTTAAGAGAATTCTTAACATTCAAATTATTGTTAAGCCCTTTCTTTATAGCAAGAAGTATTTTTATAATTTTCCTGATCACCTCCGTGTCCTCAACCTGTACAGACCCGGGAAGTATGCTTCCTGTTCCCTCATATTTTTCACTCAGCATAACGCTGTAAATATTGACCGCCAGAGTCAATAACAATTCATTATCCAGACCCTTGCCTGCATCTGAAAAGAAAACTCCCCCATTGTTACTATTTAAAGACCCGTTAATTTCACCGCAAAAATTAAAAATTGCATCAAGAATATTCTCATCCCCCAGGAGAAGAGCATTCTCTACAGACCCTCCGGAAACTGAAGATATCAGTTTAGCGGCGTCCTGTTCAAATCCCCTGGATATAAGTATATCAGAGATCAAAGAGCGGTGGAGGGGATTAAAAGTCATATCCATGGATCGGGAAAGAATGGTACCCAGTACTGTAGCTCTGCTTCTTGCAGTCATTATAATGCAGGTTCCTGCAGGGGGTTCTTCTATTGTCTTGAGTAGCGCATTCTGGCCCGCTTCGGAAATAGTATCCACACCGTCAATAAGAATGCCGTATCTGCCTGTGACGGCACTCTTATTCAGTCTGTCTATGAGCCATCTTACAGTTCCCTGCGCAGGCTTATCTCTGTCACCTACGGGAATCTTGCCCTTTTCATCTTTTTCAAGGACGAGATAATCGGGAAAAGACCCGGCATTAAACTGACTGCATACAGGGCAGTCCAGACAGGGAGAGGGGGAATTTTGACAGAACAGAGAATTAAGAAATCTCCCGGCAATAATTCTCTTTCCTATTCCAGAGGGACCGGAGAATAGAAATGCATGGGGAATTTCACCTTTCTCTTTCAGAATTTTAAGATAGTTCAGCTGCCTTGTATGTCCTGTTATACCTTCAAAATTCATAATGAGATTAAAACGCGGATAGACCGGCCCCTAATAGACGAGATCAAAGATCAGTCCCCTTATTTCTTCTATTGTTTTAAGAAGATTAAATGCTTCGCTGGATTTGGTAACCATTTCGGAAAGCTTTATCAGATTCTCGTCGATCTGCTTTATTACAGTCTTCTCGGCCCTGCCCATTCTTCTCTCCCGGGGAGAGATATTCAGCGCCTGGGTTTCAAAACCTTTTTCCAGAATCATCTTAAGTATACGCTTTACAAGGGCCTTATACCTTTCAAGTTCATAGAGAGACTGACTGTCGACGAAGCGCTTCTCCTGATCCGTCAAATCTGTGAAGAGCTCTTCCAGACCGCCCCTGTATTCAGCCTCGAGAATGCTGCCCAGTTCTTTTCCGAATGAGGACTTCCCCACTCCGGCCGCAGAGCTCTTCTTCCTTGATTTTCCGCCAGCTCGGGCCTGCAGATTAGTTCTTGATATTTCAATCATCTGCTACTCCTCAGGCCTCTTGTTGATAATGCAGTTTCCGTCAAACTTAACACCATCTTCCATTATAAGACTGGGAGTAATTATATTGCCCCTGATATCGCCGGTGGTAAGCAGAATTACTCTTTCCGTAGCGTATATATTGCCGGATACATTACCTCCGACAACAACCACTCTTGCCTTTATATCAGTCACCGCATCACCAGTCTGTCCCACGAGGACCTTACCGTGAGTATCAATAGTTCCCTGAAATTTTCCGTCAATTCTTAAGAGTCCGTTGATCTTGAATTCGCCCTTAAATTCGGAGCCGGAACCGATTATACTGTTTACTATATTATCTTCATCAACCCTGGTATTTTTTGCCATTTCCACTTCTCAAATAATAATTTTATATACGACATACTGCACAGCATAAGTTGCTTTTCAAGCAATTTTTATTCATAATTAATCACTGCAGTGATAGTAGAGTCTGCATATCTCAAGAGTGTCGTAATCAACAGTTTTGCCGAGTTCCTCATAAACCGGCTTAAGGAATTCAGTTCCAAGCTCCTCAAAGGCATTTATGATGGATGAGAGATTATCACTATCTTCAGGCAGAAGCTGCATCAGCCCCTGAGATTTGAGACTGTATCCGTCACCGATGTACCTGTTGAGATTTGAAAGTATCGTGCGGCGTTTAATTCCCTCGTTCTCCTCAATCTCTGTGATAGAAATTCCGGAATTATACATCTCGCCGATCTGAACGTGGCGGGGTATTTTCATATACTGGCGCTTTACAGGGCCTGATGGAGGAATATTTTCAGCATCAATTTCATTCTCATCGACGTACTTCCTTACAGCAGCAAGTATGATATCACCGTATTTCTCTATTTTTCTTGAACCGATTCCGTGAATTTCAGAAAGACTCTCAGTACTCTGCGGATAGGACGACGCTATGCCGATAAGAGTCTTATCGGAGAATATCACGTATGGAGGAGCATTTTCCTCCCGGGCAATTTCTTTTCTTTTGTCGCGGAGGAGCTCAAACAGTCCCTCATCATAATCTCCGCCTTCAGGCATTGACCGGTGAGCCTTAACCTCTTTGAGACTGCCCATGACCGGTTCAAGTCCCTTCATCACCCGGTATCCTTTATCTGTAATCTTCAGCACGCCGTAATTATCTCCGTCCTGAAAGATAAGTTTACTCTGAATGAACTGTCTGGCAAGACTCTGCCAGGTATTCTTCGCATAATCCTTACCTATACCGTAAGTTGAAAGACTGGCATGCCCCAGCTCTCTGATTTTCTTTGATTTAGAACCGCGCAGTATATCAATGACGTGCCCCGTACCAAACCTCTCTCCCGAACGCTTTATACATGAGAGAAACATCTGGGCGGGAATAGTCAGATCATCATTGAGCGCAGGAGGAGAGATGCAGTTATCACACATGGAACAGCCGCCCCCGCCGTACTCCTCTCCAAAATATCCCATTAGAGAAATCCTGCGGCAGCACCGCGAATCTGCATAATCCACTATAGCACCAAGCTGGGCCGCAGCAGTTTTCTTCTCCGTCTCATCAGTCTTCTGATTTATAAAATACCTTATCTTATGGATATCCGCGTAGCTGAAGAGGAGGAGACACGTGGAATTTACTCCATCACGACCTGCCCGCCCTGTTTCCTGATAATATGCCTCCT
>CAYNFB010000038.1:15475-17789 GCA_964396355.1 uncultured Leptospirales bacterium
ACAAAGCGCACATTAGTTTTATGAATTCCCATACCAAAGGCAATTGTTGCGACTATTATCTGCACGTCATCCTTAAGGAAGAGTTCCTGATTTCTGCGCCTATCCTCATCGGAAAGACCTGCGTGATAGGGCCTCACGGAATAGCCTTTATTTTTCAGGCTGAGATACATCCGGTCAACACTGTCCCGGGAAAATGTATATATTATACCTGATTCATTTTTATGCTCTTCAAGAAATTCAAGAGTCTGGCCCAGTGCATCATGCTTGGGGACAACCCGGTAGAAGAGATTCTCCCTGTTAAAGCTGGCAATAAATGCAGACGAGTTATCCATCTCAAGACTGCGGCTGATATCCGCCCTCACCCGGCCAGTTGCGGTAGCGGTTAAGGCGATGCATACAGCATCTGAAAATTTCTTACGTACCTGAGAAATCATCCTGTACTCGGGCCGAAAGTCGTGGCCCCATTCAGATATACAATGAGCCTCGTCAATAGCAATGCAGTCAACCCTGACAGATGAGAGAAGAGACATCGTTTCATTCTTTAGAAGTGTCTCGGGAGCTACATAGAGGAGCTTTGTCTCTCCCTTCCGGATCAGACCTGCATTGGCGCTGTACTCATCTCTGGAAATCGAGCTGTTCAGCAGAACAGCCTGAACACCAAGCTGCTTCATCTGATCAACCTGATCTTTCATAAGTGAAATCAGCGGAGATACAACTACAGTGAGTCCTTCAAAAATTAAAGCCGGTATCTGATAACAAACGGATTTACCTCCACCTGTTGGCATTACCACAAGAGCATCTTTTTTAGCCAGAACAGACGATATTACATCCTCCTGGAGGGGGCGGAAAAAATCGTAACCGAAAACATCTTTCAGTATTTCCCTTGCTTTTATCACTATTTTATCCTCCATGTTTTCCCATCTTTCCATTCAACAAAATGGCGTCATACTTACTCTACGAATCAAATCTGAAAAGAATTAAATTTTTTTACTAAAAACAAAAAATTACCGTCAAAAATTTTAAATTAATCTATCCGTATAAAGAAATACCTCACTGCTGAGATGCTTATAACCTGCACAAAAAACATATCAATCGGCCATCTATTATGAGTTGACAATTTACTATTTCACAAGTAGGTTAATCAGTGTATGCAGATTAACCAGCTGCAGCAAACCATACGGAAGGAAATTCCGGCGGTATTATTTTTTGGCTCTTCAGGAAATGTGGTGGAAAAATAATAGGGAAAATGTATCAATAACTTCATGAAAGAAACCTTGGAAGAATTTTATAATGCAATATTGGGTATAGAAAGTCCCTGGGAAGTGACTTCTATTTCGAGAGATAGTCAAACGAGGACTGTAACAGCCAAAGTAAACTATAAAAAAAGCGAATCACTACTATGTCCTGAATGCGGTAAGATAGGGAAATTACATGATCATCGAATTCGTAAGTGGAGGCATCTCGATTCATGTAATCATATTACTATGATTGAGGCTTCTGTACCGCGAGTTAAGTGTTCAGAGCATGGAGTGAAGCAGGTGCCGGTTGTCTGGGCAGAAAAGAACAGTCGGTTTACAATTGAATTTGAATGTGCCGTTTTACTATGGCTGAAAGAAGATCCCATTTCAACAGTGGCACAGAATTTCGGAATCAGTTGGGATGAGGTAGATGGGATAATGTCTCGAGCGGTAAAACGCGGGCTTGAACGTAGAGACATCTCCAAACCAGCTCACATAGGGATAGATGAAACCTCTTTTCAAAAAAGACATGAATACGTCACGGTTGTATTGGATAAAGAGAGAGATGTTATTTTGGATATTTTGGACGACCGCAAAGCGAATACCCTTGATGATTGGTTTAAAACACAAAAAACAGCTGATTTTAAAGGTATACAAAGCATCTCAATGGATATGTGGGATCCATTTATAAAGGCGGTGAGAAATAATTTTGATGAAGCAGAGAATCTTATCGCCTTTGATAGGTTCCACGTAGCTCAGCATTTTGCAAAGGCTGTTGATAAGGTAAGAGCGCAGGAAAGCAAATTATTTATTAAAAAAGGGGATGAGAATCCGTTAAATCATACAAAATATCATTGGCTCAAAAATTCAGGCAGGACAGATAATCGAGCCACAAAGAGAAGAGAATTTTTACAACTAACTCAGATGAATTTGAAGACAGCTCGAGCATGGAGAATAAAAGAAGCAGCATCTCTTCTTTGGGATTATTCTTATATGGGAGTAGCAGAAAAAGAATGGAAACGACTTCTTGGCTGGATAAGTCGGTGTCGCTTAACTCCAATAATTAAAGTTGGGAA
>CAYNFB010000039.1:0-2880 GCA_964396355.1 uncultured Leptospirales bacterium
GCGAAATGCTTGAGATATACCTTGATCACGGCATGAAGGAGGATGCAGGAGGAGGACTCAGCCTGTGCTGCTCTCCCGAGAGGGAAGCATCTCTCTTCATGGGCGGAGGATCACAGAATCCCTGGCCGCTGCTTGCAGAGATAGAATGCCCCGTTCTTATTGTAGAAGGGGAACTCAGTGAAAACAGAGCCTACATAGATCTGATGAAGGCTGCACGGAATTTCAGATCAGGAAACTACGTAGAAGCTGAGGGCGCCGGACATCTGGTTCCCATGGAAAAACCTGATTTCACGGGAAAACTTTTTACCGACTTCTTCCTCAAAGGAAAATTATACCCGGTCACATAAGGCAGTCTTCTCAGTTGAGAATATAATATCTTCATTATATTCTCATCAACACATCACCTGAATAATACATTCCCCTCCAGGAACAGCTTTTTTTATTTGACAGAACTTTCTCCGGAGTGAAAAATTTTCATATACATGCCGGAGAAATAGAATGACACAGATAATGAAACAGATGCTCCCCGGACTCCTCCCTCTGTTTATATTTATAATTGCCGATGAAATCTGGGGCACCGAAACCGGACTCTATATAGCCCTGGGTTTCGGAGTCATAGAACTGCTGATAACGCGGATCAAATACGGTTTTTTTGACCGGTTCATACTCTTTGACACTCTCTTTCTCGTTGCACTGGGTCTTGTTTCAATTGTACTTGATAATGATATATTCTTCAAACTCAAACCCGCTCTGATTGAGTTTATACTCTGCCTTATTCTTGGAGTATCAGCATTCTCTTCAAAGAATATAATGCTGGCCATGACCAGAAGATATACCAGAGGAATGAACATTGAAGTGAATGAAGAAGGGATGATACGACTAAAAAGAATGACAATTATTCTTCTTATTATTCTCACTGTGCATGCAGGTGCAACTCTCTACTCAGCCGCATATATGTCAAATGAAGCCTGGGCTTTTATCAGCGGAGGACTGTTCTACATAATATTTGCTATCCTCTTCTGCGGCCAGATAATATACTACAAATTCATAATACCGTGGAGGCACCATGAAAATAGAATTTAATTCCATTGGGACAATACATACTCCTTTCAAAACCAGGGAAGGCATGCCGATTCAGCCTTCAGCTGCAAAACAGGTTGAAGGCCATATCGAGGTATTCAGTCAGTACACCGACTGCCTGGATGATCTGGCCGGCTTCTCCCACATCTACGTGCTCTTTCATCTTCATAAATCAGGGGCATACAGGAGCAAGATAGTACCCTTTCTCGATGACTGCGAGAGGGGTGTGTTTTCCACAAGATCTCCCTCGCGGCCCAATGCGATCGGGCTATCTCTGGTGGAGCTGACCTCTGTGGAGGGCAATATTCTGAAAATAAAGAATGTGGATATAATAGACGGATCACCTCTCATCGACATCAAGCCCTACGTTCCCATATTCGAAGATCCGGAAGATGTAAGAACCGGCTGGCTTGAGGGGAAGAAAGAAGAGATGACAAAAATAAAATCGGATTCAAGATTTTCCTGAACCGCTGAACTTCTCGGCGATTCTGTACTTCCAGATCTGCTGGGAGTACAAAGAGAGAAGCTGAACTTTTTTGGCAAGGCTGGAAAGGGGCCTGTCCAGAAGCTCTGTCATTTCGCCAAATATTCTTTTCAGATCGACCCCGAATATCTCATCGCCGTGAGAGACCAGCACAGTTGCATATCCCTTTTCTGCGAGTTCCAGGAATGAATTCCTCATTCTATCCCTGAAGACTATGGGCATCGGAAGGTGATAACCTCCTTTGATATTAATAAGCAGATCTCCCAGGAAGATGATTTTCTCTTCTCTGTGGTACACGGCAATATCATGACTGGTATGTCCGGGAAGGTGCAGTATTTCCCATCCGCCGAAAAACGGCAGAGTGTCGCCTCCCTCCATGGGATATTCGGGCCTTAAATATCTTGAAAACCTGACCTTTCGCCTTCCCATCTTCTGCCGCCGACCGACACCGAGTGTCATTAAACAATCGAGGACGTACTGTATCAGGCCTCCGGGGCCGGCATACCACCTGGACGCAAGGTAATGTGATGCTATCGGTATGCCGTACTTCTGTCTGAGTTTAACGAGCCCTCCGGGATGATCGGGGTGCATGTGAGAGACCACTGCCAGAGTGATATCTCCGGGAGAGCGGCCCATGACCTGTGACAGATATTTCTCTATCTCCTCCATATCACCGGCCACTCCCCCATCGAGAAGAAACATCGTTTCGCCATAGTCTACCAGATATATATTGGTTATGTAGCCGCCAATTCTGTGAATAGAAAAATCATCTCTTTCAATTATTACCGACATGGTTTCCTCCGTCAGGCTCCACTACTCTCCAGAAAAAATCGAAGAAATGATCTACCTCATCGGCAAGGCTCCATTTCATTCCATTGAAATACCAGTTGTGAATATGTCTGTGACAGATCATGAAGTAAAAATCAGTAAAATAATAATCCGCTATATCAGGGTCTACCCCCCTTTTCTGTTTTGCCAGAGTAACAACCTCGGAAATAATATCCAGCTCACTCTCTCTCCTGTATACGCCGCTCTCCATGAAACTCTTGAGAGGTACTGTGATAAAAGCGGTCACAGCAAGATCAGGATTGCGGTCGAAGAAGTCCATGGTCACCCAGAAGAGTTTACGGAATATTTCGCTCGTGCTTTTCAGGCCCCCAATGTGGATTCTCATAAGACCGGCAAGTTCAACAAGTCTTTCATCTATAATGGAGAAGAGGAGATCCTCCTTGGAATCGAAGTACTTATAGATAGTCCTTGTACTCACTCCTGTCTGAGATGCGAGAGTCCGGATGTTCACCTCGTGAAAATCCTTC
>CAYNFB010000039.1:2895-17636 GCA_964396355.1 uncultured Leptospirales bacterium
AAAGAGGCTCAGCACCGGGCTCTAGAGCCTTTCCTTTATATTTTCCGGTATTTCTTTATTTTCTGTTTTTGCCATATAATAAAGATACAAAACATTGTTTTACTTATCAATAAAAAATAAAACTTTGATTTACCAAAAAATTCAAGAAGAGACGATGTACTGCTATTATAAATATACTGTTTTCTTTAAATTCAACATAGGGAAACAGCGTGGAAATACACAAATTGGAAAGAGTGGGATCCTGAGATCGGGAAGATAAATTACATGCCGGAGTTTAAAGGATCACACATCACCGGCAACAGTAAAGCAGGTATAAATAATGACTCTACAGGTGGGAAAGCGTCACTGCTGCCCCGGTAATTCAGGACAGCAGTTTATTATACAAAAACTACCAGGTTCCGCCTTCAAGATAGTCATCAATTGCCTTAGCCGCATCTCTTCCCGCGCCCATAGCCTCAATTACAGTGGCAGCGCCGGAAACGATATCACCACCCGCGAAGACACCCTTCTTAGAGGTCTTCATGGTCTCGGCATCAGCAACAATATTGCCCCACTTATTTGTTTCCATATCAGGAGCGCTCTTCTGAACAATAGGATTAGGTCCGTTGCCTATTGCGATAATTGCCGCCTCTATATCTATTGTAAATTCCGAACCGGGAATCTCAACAGGCCTTCTTCTGCCTGATGCATCGGGCTCGCCCAGCTCCATACGGATGCACTCCACTGCCTTGAGGCGGCCCTGATCATCACCAATAAATCTCACCGGGTTGGAAAGAAGGTCAAAGATAATCCCCTCCTCCTCCGCATGATGACTTTCCTCTTTTCTGGCAGGCATCTCATCTCTTGACCTTCTGTAAACAAGATGCACATCACGACTTCCCAGTCTTCTTGCTGTACGGGCAGAATCCATTGCCACATTTCCTCCGCCGAAGACTGCAATGCTGTCCCCTCTTATAACAGGAGTGTCATACTCGGGAAACTTATAGGCTTTCATCAGATTGACACGGGTGAGATATTCATTGGCAGAATATACTCCCTGAAGATTCTCTCCTTCAATATTCATGAACGAGGGAAGCCCGGCACCGGTTCCCACAAAGACTGCGTCGTATTCAAGCAGGAGATCATCAAGGGTCTCCGAAATACCGATTATCCTGTTAGTTATAATTTTAACACCTGCCGCGGCAAGTGCGTCTATCTCATAATGGACAATTTCCTTGGGGAGTCTAAACTGCGGAATTCCGTAAACCAGAACGCCCCCGGGACTGTGAAGAGCCTCAAATATCGTCACATCATATCCCTTCTTGCGAAGCTCACCCGCCACGGTAAGACCAGCAGGGCCGGAACCAATAATTGCAACCTTTGAACTCTTTTCTTTTGCAGGAGCTTCATATATGAGATGTTCTTTCTCCCGCTCATAATCTGCAACGAAGCCTTCCAGCTTGCCTATTGCAACGGCTCCGAACTTCTTGGCGAGAACACATTTCTCCTCACATTGTGATTCCTGAGGACATACCCTCCCGCAAACGGCAGGAAGTGTATTTGTCTCCTTTACTATTCCAATGGCCTTATTGAAATTTCCGGCTGCAATCTCCCTGATAAACCCTGGAATATCCACATTCACAGGACAGCCCTCAACACAGAGAGGCCTCTTGCAGTCAAGGCATCTGCCGGCCTCGAGCATTGCAGTTTCCCCGGAAAATCCCAGAGGAACCTCATTGAAATTCTTTATTCTTTCAGCCGGATCCTGTTCCGGCATTTTCTGTCTGGGTATTCTTTCAGCCATTTTTAATCTCCCCGTCGAGTCTGCATTTACATTTATGCTCTTTCATTGAAACAGCTTCTTCTGCACTATAGGTTTTCTGCCTGAGCATCAAATTATCAAAGTCAACAAGGTGTGCGTCAAACTCCGGGCCGTCGACACATGTAAACTGGGTTTTATCGTCAACAGTCACGCGGCATCCTCCGCACATGCCTGTTCCATCCACCATTATAGAATTAAGACTCACCAGTGTTTTGATACCGTCCTCTCTGGTTACATCACTCACAGCCTTCATCATAGGAACAGGCCCCACTGCAACAACCAGATCGACAGTTTGCTCCGACATTATTTTACGGAGACCATCAGTCACAAATCCTTTCTCTCCCCTTGAACCGTCGTCAGTGTAGACCGCCAAATCTGCGCAGACAGAGGTCAGCTCTTCTTCAAGAATCAGGAGCCCGCTGCTTCTTGCTCCGATGATGCCCCGAACAGTATTGCCGGCTTCATTCATGGCAGAGGCGATGGGGAAAACAGGAGCGACTCCGATGCCTCCTCCTATACACACCACATTGCCGTATTTTTTAACATCAGTAGGATGCCCCAGAGGTCCGGCAACATCCTTCAGAGACTCTCCTGCTTTGAGCATTGACATTTTATCGGTGCTCTTTCCCACCACCTGATAGAAGAGTGTAATAGTACCCTTATCTTTATCAGCATCAGCAATAGTGAGAGGAATCCTCTCTCCAAATTCATCTATTATTAGAATTATAAATTGACCGGCCTTTCTGTGTTCTGCCACATATGGGGCCTGAACAATCATTCTGCCTGTATTTTCCGCTACTATTTCATTTGAATGAATTAAATGCACTATCAGCTCCTTTAAAAAAATTTTGTCATATTATCATACAGAATAAATACAGAGCAAGAAAAATTAGACTGCAGTCAGGGGAAAGTCAATGCCCCCGGCGAATATACTCCACATGTTCAAGAAGGATATATTCACCCCATTTTTCAAGCCCGGTAATATCTTCTTCTATTATACCGGTAAACCGGATATGTTTTCCTCTCTTCATTAAATCAGGAGGAAGATTTAGAGGATATAACATCCTTCCCTTTGGAGTAATGATGCCGTAGAATCCGCCGCCCTGATCAACCAGGATAACTTTCCCTCTTCCGGTGATTTTCTCCTTCCTGTGGATATTTTTCTGCACACAGGAAGATCCGGCCAGAAGAACCGCAAGAAGGAGCAGCAGACTCCGCCTCTTCATAAATCTAGCCAAGAGAGACCTTAACAGAATCTCTGACTTTTCGCGCCTTTTCTCTGGCCTCATCTATTGTACTGCCAAGAGCCAGCCCCACTCCCATTCTACGGTGTCCCTTAACCTCAGGTTTTCCGAAGAGCTTCAGCCCGGTATTATCAGCTGCGATAGCATTGTCTAAATTATCATAGGTAATATCACGGGAATCCCCCTCAACAACCAGCGCTGCAGAAGCCGCAGGCCCGTACTGTCTCAGAGCCGTAACAGGCAGTCCAAGTATTGCCCTTACGTGAAGTTCGAACTCAGACATATTCTGCGAAATCATGGTGACCATCCCCGTATCATGAGGACGTGGAGAAACTTCACTAAAATAGACCTCGCCGCCTTTAATGAAAAGCTCTACTCCGAAAATTCCCAGGCCACCGATACCGTCGGTTACAGTCTTTGCTACCCTTTGGGCTTCTGCAAGAACCTTTTCATCCATAGGCTGAGGCTGCCATGATTCTCTATAGTCTCCGTCTATCTGCAGATGCCCTACAGGATCTACGTAGGTGGTTCCGGCCTTGTGCCGCACTGTAAGCAGTGTTATTTCATAATCGAAATTGACAAACTGCTCAACGATTATCCTGCCTGCACCGCTTCTGCTTCCGGACTGTGAATATTCCCATGCCCTTTCTATATCCTCATCAGCTCTTATTATACTCTGTCCCTTGCCTGATGAACTCATGACCGGTTTAACCACACAGGGCAGCCCCATATCCTTTACAGCCTGAAGAAACTCGTCTCTGGTATCTGCGAACCTGTAGGGAGATGTCTTTAGCCCCAGCTCCTCAGCTGCGAATCTCCTTATCCCCTCTCTGTCCATTGTGAGTTTAGTTGCCATGGCATTGGGAATAACATTATATCCCTCTTTTTCCAGCTCAACAAGCGTATCCGTTGCAATTGCTTCTATTTCAGGCACTATAAAGTGGGGGGAAGTTTTCTCTACAATCTCTCTCAGATGCTGACCATCAAGCATATTGAACACATGCGATTCATTTGCAACCTGCATTGCCGGTGCATTCTCATATCTGTCGCATGCAATGACGTATACTCCAAACCTCATTGCCTCGATCACTACCTCTTTGCCAAGTTCACCTGAACCAAGCATTAGCAGTCTGGTCTGTGAGCTCCCTGCGGGCGTTCCTATAGCTGTCATGATAACTCCTTCATTGATTTCTTTTTCATTTACAACTAAAGAAATCATAATTTAAGTCAATAAATTTATATCGGAGAACTCAGCCTTCAATTTCCATTCATTACATTCATGTAAAATAAATCATCAGAATTAACATATAAAACCTCTTTTCATACTAAATATTCCTCAATCATACAAAGAAGAAAAAGCCTGAAAAATCAGGAAAAATAATAAAAAAAAATAGTGACATATACATGTCTGTCAAATATGGTTGAAAGAGATAAAAAATATGAACGAAAAAACAAGATACAACTCTAAAGAAACTCTAATTAAAGAATCAACTCACGATTCCGATGAATTCGTAATGCTCCGGGAAAATCCGATAAAACTGATTGACCGCGGCTATGAATACATAGATGCAGAAGATTACTCCAGTGCATTCAAACTGTTTTCTTCGGGTGCCAAGGAAGACAGGACAGATCCGGATCTGCTGAACGGAATGGGTATTGCTCTCTGTGAGATGGGCCTGTTGAAAGAATCCCTCCAGGTACTGGAATATGCAATAGAGAAAAATCCCGATGATCCGGTTATATATGCAAATATTGCAGGAGTTCTCTGGGAAAAAATGGATTATGACAGAGCCATTTACTACTACAATAAATCTATTGAAATAGATCCTGAAATTGACGAGACTTTCTTCAATCTTATAAATATATACATCGAAACCGGCTCTCTCTTCATGGCCCTCATAGCATGTAATCAGTTTATAGAAAGATTCCCCGACAATGAAGAAGGCCCGGAACTGCGGGATGACATCATACTCAATCTGGCTATATCAATGGTATAAAGTCTATTTCTCCCTGAGCCTATCAATATAAGCCCGGGCAGCATTCCCCGAAGAGGCTTTAATCATTCTATTCAAATCATCCTCTCTGTCTATTTTCCATGATCCTGATGAATGCACCATTTTTATTTCAACAACAAGGCCCCTGCTGTTTCCCATTCCCTCACCGGTATACTGAATGGCAGCAGAACAGCTTTTTTCTCCGCAATGCTTATCAAGGACTCTGTAGCCCTCTTCAGAAGGGATCAGATTAAGAAGCCTCAGAGAATCAGCCCTCTCCCGGCCTGAAATTTCGATGAAGCGGTCAAATAATTTCACTGTACCCGGGGAATAGAGATCGAGAATTTCCGGACCATTGCCGCACTCAGCAAGCCTTTCAATTAACTCTTCCGGCGTTGCTGCACCTTTTTCTTTCTGAGAGCAGCCGGCTGTAAATAAAATTACTCCGGCAAGTATTGTAATTATAAATTTTTTCATAAACAGGCCTTTATAAACTATGATATCTGAATTGTTTTTTTCTTGCAATGCGATCTGACAGGCAAGTATAGTTAAATATTAAAACAAATGTCAACAGGTAAAGGAATTGAACCGGATAAAACTAATAGCTGCTTTTATGATAATTACAGGCATCTCAGCTGCTGCGCAGGAGGGGAACCTGATTTATCCGGTCATACTGAAGGATGCACAGGACAGAGAAGTCTGGCTCCCTGAAAATCAGGGACGAAATCTGATAATATTCTACAATGACTATCGCAACCTGACGGACAACAAAAAGACATATGACACTCTAATCCGCAGAAAACTCGTCACCGGTTCAAGACATCTCATATGCGTAGTGAATATGAAACCTGCATGGTTTCTACCCGATTCCTTCATCAGATATATGCTCCAAGACGATGTGAAAAATTCGAAGTTCACAACATTCCTCTTTGACGACAAGAGAAAGCTTCAGACCAAGTGGAGGCTGAGAGACTGTGACTATAAATCAGTTGTCCTGATGACAGACAAAAGAGGCAGAATTAAATTCATAAAATACGGAAGGATGAATTCCATAGACAAAACGAGGCTTGTGGAGACAATGAGGAAAAATCAGTGAATTTCACTCCCCTCTCCTGATAAATTACGGTAGAGCAGTTCAGCCTTGTACTTATGATGAAGCTCATTAATCAGGATATCCCTTGCCGACAGATCAAGATCATCCCATATAATCTCCCCATCCACACCGGAAATATTACCAACTATACGCTCATCCTAAGGATCAAAGTATACCCGTTCGATTTCCAGAGTGATATATCCATTTTCATTGTCATAGTAGGGAATTTCTGCATCAAGCGCTACACTCATGTTTTCGAAAATCCCTAATATCTCCAGAGCAAATCCTGACATGAGAACTGCTATTTCAAAACTTTTCTGTTCTATATCAATTATTTTCATATCAAATTTATCTTTTTCCATAAATATTCCGCATCAGGCTCCCCTTGTAAGAAGAGGAAGTTTAAAAATTGAGGCTCTGCTCCTCCTGCTGATACGGCTTCTCTCCTTTTTAATTGTATCGGGAACAGAGTAGCTGCCGTTTTCCAGTGCATGAAAAATTTCATTCAATCCCAGCTCATCCATATCATCTATCATTTTCCCGCAGAAAAAATCTACACAGCCTCCGGCACTCTTTCTGTACAGATCAGCACAGAGACCATATTCGCTGTTGATAAAAACACAATTAACAATTATTGTCCCCCGTCCCCTTGATCTTTTTTTCTCGAGAAAGGACACGTCCTGAAGATATATAGGACTCTCAAGATCATCACCGCATATATTAATCATTTCATTCTTTATACTGCTGAGCAGATTTACAGTCACAGTTTCAGATGTCGCCATAATATTAACCCCTTTTTTGAACTATAGAGCTATATTAATTATCGGCAAAGTTGAAGAAAAAAATTAGGAGTGGGATTTATTGAAATGAGGATTGATCTGTATTGTTATCATATATATGCCGCGGGAGGGACTCGAACCCTCACAGGTGTACACCTACTAGACCCTGAACCTAGCGCGTCTACCAATTCCGCCACCGCGGCACATTATATTTAACTAATACAGGTTTACGTCTCTATATGTCAAACATATTTCTCTATATTCACTATTTTAAATTTCTCATCCTGATCATCCGTCCTGATAAGCACCTCATCTCCGATCTTCTTGCCCAGCATAGCTTTGGCAATGGGAGATCGATAGGAAAGAATCTGATTTTCAAAATCCGCATCCCAGGGTCCAAGTATAATGTAGTGACTGGTAACTCCTGTCTCAGTATTTTCAAAAACAGCCTTTGTACCGATCTTTACAGAATCGGTGTTTATTCTATCTACATCAAGCACCTCGGCTCTCTTCATTTCATCATCAAGTCTTGAAATTGCAAGTTTAAGTATAGTCTGTTTTTCCATCAGAGCGTTATATTCAACATTTTCCCTGATGTCTCCCGAAGCCTCTGATACATCAGCAAGCTCTCTTGAGAGACTAACCATGTCCTCATTAACCATTCGCTCAAGCTCGGCTTTTTTCCTGTCATAACCCTCGCGTGAAACAATCAGTTTTTCAACATCTGCAATCCACTCTTCGTCATCGGCCTCATGGACACTCTGAAAATTTTCAAATCTTGCATTGAGAATTTCCTTAAACTTTTCAAGCTGAGATTCCTCCACGTATGAAAGATTCTCAAATATATCATATATCTTGCCAAGCAGAGGCATATCAAATTTCTCAACAATCTCTTTAAGCACCAATTCATCTTCATTGAAGAGGAGATCAAGCATTATATTCTTAAGTCTGTTTCCATCAACTTCGATCTTCTTCATTTCATTCATCAGTCTGAAGTAACTAAGGACAAAGAGTTCCTCGGAATAATCGAGCCAGTCGTAATCCCAGGTCTTCATAAATATATTTTTTGCAATCCAGATAAAGATATCCGGATACTGCTTTGCTCCGACAATAACTCTATCTATAAATTTATTCATCGTATAATACTCATGGCTTCTTATCAGAATATTAGCGATATACTTATGGATCCGAACCGGTGTTTCAAAAAGCAGTTCAAAAAGAACCTCCGGCCAGTCTTCTCTGTTGTCAACGATGAGATTAACAAAATCCTTTTTATAATCATAGGAGCTTATTTTTACAGAAAGCAGTGAAAGTTCCTTACTCTCTTTTATAAAAGGAATAACTTTATCGTTATGACTACTGAGTTTCATCTTAGCGGGATCAGAATATTTTGCAAAATCAGTAAGAATAAAGTAGGATAGAATCTGTCTTGTAAAAGAAGATCCCTTCATCTGATCGGTAAAGTAGTTTATCAGATAACCAGCGACCAGAGTACCCTCTTTTACCTCGATATTATTAACAAATTCAATGGCAATATCCAGTTTTTTGCTGAATGAATCAGTAGCAGTAAACTGTCCAAGAAGCTCATCTGAAAAAGTTACAGGCTTGTCTCTCATAAAAATAAGATTCTTCTTCTTCGGAGAAACACCGAAAAGTGGATCTTTCTTAATCTGAGTTCTTGCCTTACTCCACCACTTGGTCCAGTTTTTTTCTTCTACGAAATCAGGTATCAGTTCGCTCTTAATATCAGCAAGCAGCATCTGTCCATTGTAGGATTTAATCATCAGCTCAAAAAACTGCATAAAATCATCCTTAAACAGAGACATCAGAGTATCATTGTCCTCATACTTCATTACATATAGATGTTCATCTGAAATAGGCTTCAGAGACTGCAGAGCCATCTGAATAGACATCCGGTGTTCAGGTTTCTCTTTAAAGTCTATGATAATACCATCACTCTCGATATCCTTGATCTTACCAAGCTTCCATGAATTATGAAATACGTAATTTCCTACATCAAATACAATATTGTTTTCAAAGTCCTCAATTGCAAATCTAACTGGAGCCTTAAAATTATTCATCTTGGAAAATTTCATAAACTGATTATATTGAGAATGGCTGCCGTATTTATTCTCGTAGAACTTAATAAGTTCCCGCCTGGAATGCACGTCTTCTGGCCTGTAGTAAAGAATCCTTTTCAGAATTTCTATTGCCTGGTCGGGATTCTCATCGTCCCGGTATTTATTAAGCAGTATCTTAAGCAAATCAGCCGCCAGATCGAGCTGTTTAGCATCAACGAGCATACGTTCAATCCTATCAAAGAACTGTATATCACCCCAGGAGACAGCAACCAGCTTATGCCACAGCGGAGATACCTCATCAAAATTTTTGCTCTTGATAAAGCCTTCGATGGACAGCTTCATATACTGAATGCTCTTTTCCGGTTCTTCGTTTATTATAGCAAAGGCCAGCTTCTTGGCTACTCTTGCATCGAACCTCTCAATTTTAAGAAGATCTTCCCATACGGGAATTGCCTCCTTATTTCTGCCCAGACGTTCAAGACTTATGGCAAGAGATCTGAGAGCAAAACCGCTCTCCCCGTATTCAAGTATTTTCTCAGAGAGAACTTCTACAATTGCCCACTTATGATTTTCAGTAAACTTCTCTATGAGTTTTCTCAGATACAGAGTATCATCTATCTTTTCAAGCTGGTATCCCAGCAACCCTATAATATAAGCTGCAGTAATTGATCCAGGCTGTTCTTCAAGATTTGTTCTGCAGATTGAAAGAGCCTCTTCTGATAAACCTTCTCCTATTATCGAGTTAAATATATCATCCAAAATTTTAAATTTAGATATTCCGATATCCTTAGGATCTATTCGTCCCCAGGTTTCTTCCTTGAATAAAGATAAGATTTTCTCGGTTGTTTTATTCTTAGACATTTTCCCATCCCGTTACAGTAAATTAAGATATATAATAACAGAAAATACCCATCCTTTAACTTTTGATGGGTATTTCTCCTGTGATTGCTCCCCGAAAATTAATCCGGTTAATTCTGAAGTTATTTGGATAATTTATTACTTCTACTTTTGATTTGGCTTAGTCTCCTTGCCGTCAAAAGCCTTATGAAGTTCCTGACCGTCGAAGAAAACTTCATATGTATCCGTTAAAACTTTTATCTGATCAAAGAAAACATACACATCAGTAGATCTTCTTGAACTCGTCATTGTGTGCTCTCCGCCTACATTTGTCACTTCTCTTAGTACAATACGCACAAGCTTGGCTGTTCTTGTAACAGTATAAGTATCTGTTGACTGGGGAACATGAGACTGAATATTAAATGTCAAAGGTTTCCATCCTACAAAATTTATAGACTGTTTTTCCAGGATATGGACATCGCCCTTAAAATCCTTAACCCAGAGTTCCAGTGTATAGGGAAAACCTCTTCCGTGCACCCAGAGAGATATTGCTTTTGCTCTACCTGGAAGCTGTATTCCTCTTTCCTGTACATCCTGTCTCAGAGCCTGATCATAGGTCATTACAGGAGTTCTTTCTTTCCAGTCCACCTCTTTCGGAGGTTCAATTGAAACTGTATTATTTCCCGGGTATCTGAATCTGAATTTAAGACCCATAAGCTTCGCTTTTTCTTTACCCAGATTAGTTACACTGATTCCCTCAACTTTCATATCTCTCGATCCGCCGTTAACATACTTAAGATCAAGTTCCATTACAGGGTTTTTCTTCTTCAGCGTCTCAGCATCCGTCCCCTTAGTATATCTTTTAGGAGTTGTAGTGATAAACCAGCCGTCGTCATCCACATTGGCTGCTATTTTCCCTGATTCAAAATCCTCAATTACTATTGCACGCATCTCATCGCCTGCAACATCAGCAGCAACATTGGTTACAATTCTCGAATCAGCATCCTTTACTGTCACAACAACGGCGGCTGTGGCGCAAAGCGTTACTATTAACATTCCATTAAATATTCTTTTCATATCAGGCCTCCATTCTCCTCAATGCTCTTACCAGTTATCCTTGATTCTTTCATCACCGGTAAACTCAGTAAGATCTGTTATTACCCTGAACTGATCCATGTAGAAGTAGAAAGGACCCGGTGCTTCAAATTTATCACTCTCAACAAAGAAGGAGACAAAGTGAAGATTTTTATCCATAATTGCATAATTTGATGATTGCGGCAGCCATCCGGGAACTATGACAGACATTTCTCTCCAGCCCCAGAAATCAAGACGTCCAATCTTCAGTTTGTGGATTTTCCCTCTATAATCCCGAAGTTTCAGATACAGAGTATGTCTGAATTTTCTTCCAAGAACCCAGAGTCTCACTTCTTTGGCTTTACCCCTGATTATATATTCATTAGGCGGGAAAGCTTCAACTCTGTCAAATCCTCTGTCCATAAAGTAGGATTTAACTCCTATAATGTATTTATTTTCATGAACTATTCCATTTTCGTCCGCCTCTGTTTTATCAGCGAACTCCTTGCCAATCTCATTGTTTTCATTAATTGGCTGACCGTTTTTCATTGGTCTCGGCTTGCCGGGGTACTTTCTGATTTTTGTTTCTCCCAATGGACAAGTAGCAACAGCTCTCCAGTCTTCACAATCCTCAAAATCATTCATCCAGTCTGTAACCAGACCGTCTAATTTTTTCTTATCATTGCCGTTGCCGGCTGTTTGATTCGTACCGGCTCCTGCTTCCTGAGCGAGCAGGTTCGAGCCATCACTGCCGATCAGCAGAACCAGAGCACCAATCAGAATCGACAATGCAGTCATTTTAAACTTCCTGTTCATCGTAAACTCCTTTAATCAATATTGATTAATTCACGCAATTTTCATGAATAATAATTACACCTGACTAATTAAAAATGTCGGCACAAAAAACATAATAATTTAATAATTAAACAGCATCAATGAATTAATTTTGAAACCACTACATTTAAATTAAAATATAATATTACAACTTGTCAAGGAAAATAATGAACAAACACGCTCTGCCCTTTATTAATAATGATACTGACCTCTTATGAGACATAAAAGATACTAGAGAAATGCATAAACCCTAATTTTCAGTAAAATAAAAAATATATTGATAAAATTCCCCTGCCATTTAATGATAATAGAAAATCTATACTAATGACCGGATAAGAAATTGCGAAATACAAATTCAGCCACCCAGCCCGTACTGCTTAAATTAATACTTACCGCCGCAGGTTTTATTCTCGGGTTCATCATCATAGGCATATTCATATCGATAATGCCAGTCAGAGGATCATCAATGAATCCTTCATTAAATCAGGGAGACAGAGTTCTGATCAGCACTATGTCTGGAATCAGAAGAGGTGACAGAGTTGCCGTTGAAAGTCCGGTGGAGGAAGGAAAGATGCTCATCCTCCGGGTGATTGCTGCAGAAGATGAAACAATTGAGATAAGAAATAAGATCATATTTATCAACGGTAAGAGATTTGATCAGCCTTGGAAAATCATGCTGGACAGAAGCAGCATATTCCCCATGAAGTTCTGCTACAGGGATAATATGCCGCCGGTTAAACTGAGCAGAAAAGAATACTTTCTCATGGGAGATAATTTCGACAGCAGCTTTGACAGCAGAAATTTCGGCAAAGTCAATGAGAACCGGATAGCCGGAAAAATCATATACAGATCAGAATTATAATTCTGGTCCTGCACAGAAAAGAGGTTAGAATGACCAAAGCAATAATAATGGCAGGAGGAGAGGGAACCAGACTCAGGCCCGTCACCTGCATAAGGGCAAAACCGATGGTTCCGGTGATAAACAGACCCGCCATCGAACATACCATACGTCTGCTTAAGAGTCACGGCATTTATGACATCACCCTGGGCATATACACGCTTCCCGAAAACTTTCAGAACTACTTTGGTGACGGCTCCGAACTGGGAGTGGATATTTCATATTCCGTAGAAGAGATGCCTCTGGGCACTGCAGGAGGGGTACGCAAGGCTATCGGAGACAGCAGCGACACGACCATTGTCCTCAGCGGAGACGGCATAATAGATTTTAATATTTCTGAAATACTCAGCTTCCACAAGAAAAAGGAATCGGCCCTGACAATCGTCCTCAAGAGAGTCAAGAAGCCCACAGATTACGGCATTGTTATTACAAACAAAGACAGCAGAATCGAAAAATTTCTGGAAAAACCCTCGTGGAGCGAAGTTTTTACGGACACGGTCAACACCGGTGTCTACGTAATTGAACCGGCTCAGATTATTGAGAATATCCCCGAGGAGGTCAAATTTGATTTCTCACTCGATCTCTTTCCCATACTGAAAAAACGGGGAATTGACATGTACGGATTCATAACAGATGGATACTGGTGCGATGTGGGGAACCTGTCCACCTACGTAAATGTGCACAAGGACATACTTGAAGGCAGAGTAAACATAGAAATCCCGGGCAAGAAGGTTGCCCATGACATCTGGGTAGGAAAAGATGTTGAGATAGATCCCGAGGCAAAGATCAGAGGCCCCATAATAATCGGAAACTTCACACGCATAAAGAAGGGGGCCGACATATCGGAATTTTCAGTCATTGGAGATAACTGCCTCATTGAAGAGGATGTGTCTGTTAAGAAGAGTATAATATACCACAACACAGTTGTTGGAAGAAAGTGTGATCTCCGGGGCGCCATTATAGGGAAGAGGTGCGTTTTCGGAGAAAGTGTATCTGTTTACGAGAATGCTGTAGTTGCCGACGACTGTTCCATCGGCACAGGAGCAGTTATACAGTCAGGAATAAGAGTCTGGCCGGACAAATCCATCGAAGACGGAACCAGACTCACTGCAGATCTGATATGGGGACAAACAGAAAAGAAGTCCCTCTTCAGCTCAGAGGGAATATCAGGAACCTTTAACGTGAAAATCACACCCGAATTTGCCTCAAAGCTCGGCTCCGCCACAGGAGCGTACCTTGGAAAAAATTCAAAGGTAGTAATAAGCAGAGACACCTCAAAGGCGGCGGACCTGATCAGCCTTTCATTTATATCCGGACTCCTTTCCATGGGAGTAGATGTATACAATATGGAAATAGAGACGGCTCCCATAAACAGATATGCAACTAAGTTTATGAATGCCGACATCGGGATCTATATACAGATTGCGCACCTGACGGGTCTTCAGAATATTCAAATGCATTTTTTCAACAGAAACGGATTTCAGATTCCGGTAAATGAAGAGAAAAAAATCGAAAATATATTTTTCAGAGGGGACTTCCCGAGAAAGGATGTATTTGAAACAGGTGAGCTGATTTATCCCTCTCACCAGATAAAGTCCTACATCAACAACGCCATGCTCTACGTAGACGAGCCCGCAGTAAGAAAAGGAAAATGGAAGGTCATTTTGGACTGCCTCAACGGGACGGCATCGTACATATTCCCAGAACTGCTGGACTCCATGGGCGTTGAGACGACAGTACTGCGCGGACAGGTCAAGGAGACCATGAGTGAACAGGATATAACGACAGGAACCATAAAGTCAATATACAATGTTGTAAACATGTCCAAAATGAACAGGGAAATAGGAATAATCATAGGCAGGCACGGATTCAACATTAACATCGTAGATGAGATGGGTACAGTACTCTCTCCTGATGATATAAGTGCCATACTCAGCCTATACTATTTAAAGCATACCTCCTCGAAAATAATCTGCCTTCCGGTGAACACATCGCTGGCAATTGCAGATCTGATTGAAAAAAACGGCGGTACTGTAAAGTGGACCAGGACAAGGCTCAGACAGCCGTCTGATTCGATAGATCTATTCTACGGAGGCAAATCCAGAT
>CAYNFB010000040.1:0-4977 GCA_964396355.1 uncultured Leptospirales bacterium
CAGAAGGTCTGAGCTTGAGCAGATTGCACAGGCAACAGGAGCAGAACTTATTCTGCTGTCCAGTGAAGAAAAGTCAAAAAAATATCACGAGACTGAATAAAATTTTTGCTTGATCAGCTGCTGAAAATATTTCATTATGTGTTATAATTTTTGATTCATGGAGAATAATGAATGGCCCTTATCAGAGAGAAGGATGGGAAACGTCTGCATATAAAGAGCAAACTCATGGGAGAGAGTCTTGTTAGTAAAAATCTTTTCAATGAGCTTGATTTTGTTCCTCAACACAGACTTTTCCCTGAAGTAAATGTAATGAAAATCGGCGGGCAGTCTATTTCGGATCGCGGCGCAAAGTCTCTGCCTCAAATTACAAAAGAAATCGGCATGAACAGGGACCGGCATAAGATGCTCATAACCACGGGAGGAGGAACAAGAAGCCGTCATATTTATACTCTTGGAATGGAGCTTGGAATGCCTACCGGAATTATGGGCAAGTTCGGCAGTGCCATATCAGAACAGAATGCCCTTATGGTTGCAACTCTGCTTTCCCAGTGGGGTGGAATTGAAATTGATGCTGATAATATTATGGAACTATCTCTTTACTATGAGCAGAATTCTATTCCTGTAATACCCGCCATGCCGCCATATGATTACTTTTCAATACCTTCAAGAAACGGAAGAATTCCAGAACTTAGAACTGACTCGGGTACAATAATTCTTGCCGATCTTATCGGAGCAAAGAGCTGTATCTTTATTAAGGATGAAAGGGGGCTCTATACCGATGATCCCAAGAAGAATAAAGATGCTGTATTTATTCCTGAAATTAATGTAGATGAACTGATTGAGAGAGATCTCGATGATCTTGCAGTGGAAAGGCAGTGCCTTGCAATTCTCAGGAACAGCGAGGTGGTCAACTCTATACAGATAATAAACGGTCTCGAAGAGGGTAATATCACAAAGGCCCTGGAGGGTGAACATGTTGGTACGATTATTCACTGCTCCTGATTAACTCAGATATGATGTGGCTGTACCTGGCTCTAAACCTGTCTCCCTTTCTAAGCCCTGAATTAAAAGGGAGCAGGGCCCCACTTATTCTTTCCCTGGAAGAGTGTTTTTTTTAAAAATGATCTGTTCCATAATCTTTCATATCAATGCTGTATTTTTCTGTTATTTTTTTACTCTCCTCCGGACCGGAGAGTCTTTTTAATACCTTTATGGCAATACTCTTTGCTTTCCTGTAATGCTTTATGGCAGTTCTGAAGCTGTGATTTTTCTTCGCTTCATCTCCGCTTTTCTGCTGTTTTATGGCTACTTCAATTCTAAGCTGGTTGGCGTTGAATTTTTTTATTTTATCCGGATCTTTGCTTTCATATGCGTCTATATGATATGCGCTGATCATGGATACACTGTGATTGATGATTCCTGAACTTCTATTGCTGAACTTTTCGGATATCTTTTTAAATACAGTTTCGATGTTTTTTTTATTAGTTTCGAGCATCTTTCCGGCAAGCACCAGATTCCCTCTGATTACTTCCATTTTAGCTGAATAATACTCTTTTTTCACCGGCACATAGCCCTTGTATCCGTACTTCAGTGAAATTGATTCCATGAATTTTATATCCTTAAGGTTTTTTCGGGATAAACGTGTCACAATTTTCTTTGCTTTGAATTCATCCAGGTAATTATAATTCTTATTCTCAGAACTATTCTGTGCTCCCGGAGCTGCAGTTACGGAAAAAAGAATCAATGCAAAAATCGGGGTGAGAATGAAATTTCTCATTTTAAAACTCCTGTAAATGTATTATCTTTAATTTAAATTATCGATTGATAGAGGGCCGCAGTTAATTGTTTTATTTCTTATTTCAATTGGGCAGCATATATTTTTCAATTTTTTGCAGTTGTTTCCGTGCAGTCCTTTGAGAAAAATCGATGCCTTCTCATATGAGTTTTGTAATCTTCCGGCTGAGAGAAAATCAATGATTGCTACTTGATCCACAGGCAGAGCTGCGCCCCTTGACCATTGGGCCGCCTTTCCCTATTGCCAGAGGAAGATGATGTCAGGACTGCTGTTCTAACCGGAAACAGCAGTCCTGACTGCTATAAATTAAAATCTTTATTAATTTTGAATTGTTCCATCATTGAAAGCATTTCCTGAGCCTGGTTGGTCATTTCCTCTCCCGCTGATGCAATTTCTTCTACGAGGGCTGCATTCTGCTGGGTCATATTATCCATTTCTGAAACTGCAGTATTTATCTGACGCATGCCGTCCTTCTGCTCTCCCGATGCTGCTGCTATTTCCTGAATCATGGCTGTCACTGATTTAATGGAGTCTATAATTTCTTCGAGAGAATTGCTGCTTTTCCCTGACATCTCAACACTGTTTTCTACTTTATCGAGTGATTCCTTGATGAGCCCGGATATTTCTTTTGCAGCCTCAGCAGATCTCTGGGCAAGATTTCTTACCTCTCCGGCTACAACTGCAAATCCCCGGCCCTGATCTCCCGCTCTTGCCGCCTCTACCGCCGCATTAAGTGCAAGAAGGTTTGTCTGAAATGCGATCTCGTCAATTACCGTTATGATGTTTTCGATTCTCTTGCTGGATTCACTTACAGCAGATATTGAATTAACAGCTTCTACAACCTGTTCTCCTCCCTGGATGGCAATATTCGATGATTTCTGCGATAGCGAACTAGCTTCAGTTGCATTCTCCGCATTCTGATTTATTGCTGCAGTGGCTTCCTCAATTGTTGATGCTATTTCCTCAAGTGCAGATGCCTGCTCGGATGTTCTCTGAGAGAGATTCTGATTCCCTGCTGCTATCTCCTGGACTGCCTTTGCAAGCTGATTTGCTGAGGACATAATATTCGATATTAGTTTCTCCAGATTGTCAGCCGCGCTGTTCAGAGCGATAGAGAGCCGTCCGATTTCATCGCCGCTTGTGACATCGATTCTTTCGGTGAAATCACCCTGCGAAATTTTCTGGGCGAAATCCAGTCCCTGGGTTATGGGCCTTGTGAATTTTCTTGCAAATATAAATATTACTATGGCCAGTAAAGAAATAATAATCAGTGCTATAATTATTGAATCGGCCAGCAGGGACCTCATCGGTTTCATCACTTCGTCCATAGGCAGGGCAACACAGAAAGACCAGGGCCTGGGGCTGTTGCCTATTTTGAACGGAACCATTACCAGCTGATATTCTGTTTCTCCGATTTTGAGCTGCAGTGTTGACTCCTTACCGTCTTTAATGATGCTTTTTATTTCCTCCTTTTTATCTTCAGGGAAATTATCTGCAAAGCTTTTCCCTACCATTGCTGTCTCAGGATAGGTTACAATTGTAGAGTTGTTTGAAACAAGGAAGACGTGACCGGTTCCGTAGGGTCTTATGCTGCTCAGGGTTTCCTGGAGATAATCCAGGGGGCAGTCAGTTCCGACAATTCCCAGAAATTTTTCTTTATCAAAGACAGGATTTACCAGACTTACAACAAATCTTTTGGAGTCTTCACCCTTATACTGCCAGAAATATGGATCCGTTGCATATTCTTTTTTAATTTTTGCAGGTGTTTCATACCAATCCCCTTCAGGAGTGAAGTAGAGATCATTGATGATTGTAATTTTATTTCCGAATCTGTTCATGGAGTTGTAGAAACGTCCGCTTTTTTTAGTTCTTCCATAAATACTGTCCAGTTTGTCGACAGCATTGTCTTCCATAATTATGTACATATTCATAATATTTGGTGTTTTAAGAAAAACACCACTCATCATGGCTCTGTAGCTGTTTCTCCTCTGGCCTTCCGGAATACCACGGTAATTCTCAATAGCCCCTGATATGGTTCTTGAAATTAAAAGTTGTTCTTCCATTATTTTTTTAGCGTTAAAACTCTGGTGAAGTGCTATTTCTTTTCCTAATTTTAAGGATGTCTCTTCCTGTATATTTACTGATCTGTTGAAAATAACAAATGTAAGAAGTGACAGACCTGCTATATTTATTCCGATAAATATTATCATCATCTTCGTGCTCAGGCTTGAATTGGTAAAGGTACTGAATTTAAGTCGCGGTTTACTTACTCTAAGTTTCATAGCGGCTCTCCATTTTTTTGTGAATGATTTTATAAGTGTATATTTTTATTATAGTGTAAATGTTATTTCTTGTAAAATTAAAAAAAATGAATATATCTTTTTATTAAGAATAGCCGGATTTGCGAGTTCAATTTAAATCAGTACTCTTTTAATGACAGTGTTTGTTAGTTCCAAGCGTTCAATTTCTTATATTTGAAAATTACAGGAAGCGTTTTTTCTGACAGGGGGAGTAACATCATTTGGATTTATAAAAAGTTTTCTGCTGTGATACCACCGCAGCAGAAATAGTAATTATTAAACCTCTATGCATTGCTTTGTCCTTGTGCAGAGTGTAGAGAGGAATAATCATCAGAATAACACGGGTTGAATTTTTAACAATTTGTATTATTTTATATCATATAGGGCATCTTGGAGGAAGTTCAAAAGATGAAATATTTGTTTGTTCTAGCAATTTGCGGATTTCTGGTTCTGGCTGTGAACGGATGTTCTTCTGATGATAATGAAGAACTTTCTTCGTCTACCCTGTGGATTTATATGGATGACAAGATGGAACAGCGAGAGTTTGATAAGATTCTTACAACAGGGGAAAGTACAATCTGGGTTGAGAGAGGCATGGACATTCAGTCTTCGACTCTGACGAATCTGGGTGATTATTTTGATAATACAGTATATTCTGTAGTTACTGCAAAGTTTGCAGAAAACTATGATGCCGACGGTGACGGCAGGGTGGCTCTGGTTATTTTCAAGGGGGAGACTTCGAGCAGCTATGTTGGAGGATATTTTTATTCGGGTGATTTCTATGAGAATGCCCCATCGTCAAACAAATGGGACGCTGTTTACCTGAATGGTGAGAATTCAAACCATCTTCCAGGTTCTCAGAACTTTAATAATACCGTCGCA
>CAYNFB010000040.1:4987-17539 GCA_964396355.1 uncultured Leptospirales bacterium
TCTGCAATTATTCGAAGAATGTAATAGCCGAACATGGCGGAGATTCCAGCTACAGCACCTTTACCTGGATCGATGAGGGAATGTCTGAAAATGCAGGAGCAATGTGTGCAGGTTTAAGTTCGCAGTATTCCAGGCTCTATCATTATGAATCGGATTATCAGATACGAAACGGTTTGAGATCTGTTGCAATATGGGAAAGTGATCTGGATAATTACGATCTTGTATATATATTCTTCGGCTATTTAAGAGGGAGATTCGGCGACAATATATTCAAATCAGTAATTGAGCATTCGAGTAATGGCTTTGAGGCAATAGATACTGCAGTATCATTATCCGGCGGAGTCGGGTTTAATAGTATTTTTACAGATTTTGTAAATGATCTTAGAGTTAAGAATAATTTTCCTTCAGGATTTTTTCCCTCGGGATTTTCCGTTCCTGTGGCAAACAGTTCATCAGGGATGAGATCCTATGCTTTCGTATATGCCGGTGCTTTTTCTGAGATAAATTCGAATCTGCTTTACTATAACATCAGCAGGACTGTAACTGAAATACCATCTGAGGCGGTTGCGGCTGTTTACATCGATGAGGATGAAAGCACCTGGTTTTCTCCAGACAGTACCGACGGGATGGAAACATTTTCATTATCAGTGAAATCTCAGATCAGTACTGCATTGAAGAGTGAAGTCTTTGCAGAGGAGTCAGGTAAGACTGATTTTGTGCTTATGCCTGAGGAATTTAAATGATAAGGCTGAAAATGTTATGAGAGCTGAAAATCTCTTTTCCGGAATTTTATTTTTAATTCTAATTATTTCATCTTGCAGCGATAATGTAATTAAATACAGGGGGGAGGTATATGCTGACGGAGATCCTATAACTGTCAAAGGTAGGGTTGTGATGATCGGCAGTTCTCCTTTTTCTCATTACGTTCTTGTCGATGATGAGGATGTGAGGTTCCGACTCCCCGGAGAATGGATAAAGAATAATAAACTACAGGGGCATTATCTCACTGTTCACGGTAAATTGAAGCTGGATGAGATGAAACTTGTTAAAAGCGGCAGAATAATTATTATCAAATCAATTACAGATATAGTGCATTAAATATATAGAAGTTGACTTGCATGCCTAAAATGATATAATTGCAGAATTATATGGCAGGGTAATTTATATGATACTGGAACAATTTCGTAATATATGCAGTGCCTTAAATGGTGCGACAGAGGATTTCCCCTTTGATGAGAAAACTCTGGTCTGCAGGGTCGCCGGGAAGATCTTTGCTATAACAAACATAGATTCTTTCGAAATGATAAGCGTTAAATGTGATCCAGCAGACGCGCTTTTCCTGCGTGAAAAATATGCGGCGGTAATTCCCGGATATCATCTCAATAAACGGCACTGGAACAGTATTATGATGGACGGTACTGTTTCTGATGAACTGCTGAGTTTATGGATAAGAGATTCATATAATCTGGTAGTTTCAAAATTGCCGGTGAATGCTCGTAAATCTCTTGATGTTATGTGAAAAAATAGATGTCTTTTATTAAAATTGACGGATATGATTTTAAATTATACGTGCCCGGGGACTATTCAGTTTTGAAGAAACATCCCTGCCTGGATTGTTATTCCTGCAGGTTCTGCAGTGATGAAAGATGCAGTATCTGCCTGAAGAATAAATGCTGTGAAAGTTTCAGCAGTGATATTAAAAAGGATGATGATGAAAAATATAAATGATCTACACCGTGATTTTCTTTTGCGGAGTTGCAGTATAAGGAGATGTATTCTTGGATCGTAATAAGGTATTGAAACATGCTTCATTTATCAGCATTGCGGGAAATTTTTTTCTTGCGGCTGTTAAAATTACAGCCGGGGCAGCTGCCGGAAGTATGGCTGTTATCGCCGATGGTCTGGACAGTCTGACAGATGTTGTTATTTCGTTTGTAACTCTTGCCGCATCGTTTATGATAGCAAAGCCGCCCGATAGAGAACATCCATACGGTCATTACAGGGCGGAGACTCTGGCAACATCTATCCTTTCATTTGTAATTTTTTTTATTGGACTACAGCTCTTTATTTATTCTGTTACACGGATAATATCCAATGAGTCCACTGCAGTACCCGGAATACTCGCAATATATGTTACGATATTTTCTATAGCAGGGAAGGGGCTTCTTGCATGGAGTCAATTTTATTACTCCCGCAAATCAGACAGTATAATGCTTTCTGCTAACGGTAAAAATATGCTCAATGATATTATAACATCAGCCGGTGTCCTTGCTGGTCTTCTCATAGGACAGTATTTTGATATTCCGATGATAGATAGAATTCTGGCTGCAGCTATAGGCTTATGGATAATGTTTAGTGCTGTTAGTATAATAAGAGAGGTCGTTGTTGAACTGATGGAGGGGCACGACACTCATGAGTTTTATGATGCGATCTTTGAATCTGTCCATCAGGTAGACGGTGCTCTCAATCCCCACAGGGCGAGGATCCGAAGGGTGGGGGTGATGTATCTGATTGATCTGGATATCGAAGTCGAAGGGGACATGACCGTGAGGGATGCTCATGAGATTTCTGTTGAAGTTGAATGTAAGATTAAGAATAGAATCGATAATGTCCTGGATATTGTAATACATATTGAACCGCTTGGCAATTTCGAGGCAGGTGAAGGCTACGGGATATGTGCTGACAAAATTGACCATTAGAATGGTGCTTTTTTACTCTCACGGTGAATAGATTAAAATCAGTGATAAAGTAGTGGACAGTAAATACATGTATTCATTCACTTAAATAAATAGTATGATAAAGGGTGTGATATGGATAATAATTATATTTTACAACAGCTGACCGGTGCTCTTAATATTGATAAATCGGGAATGATTGAAATTTTCAAATGCTCTGATTACAGTATGAGTCCGTCTATGGCTGCAAGTGTTTTAAAAGAGAAAGATGAAGAGGACTTCCTTGAATGCGGGGATGCACTGCTGATTCTTTTCCTTGAGGGATTGATTATTTCAAAAAGAGGTAAAAAAGATAACTCCGGCGCGGTGCAGCCTGACCGTCAATTTGAGATTAATAATAATGTCGTATTAAAAAAAATACGCATAGCTCTCGAATTTCAGGAAGAAGACATGCTTTCCACCTTCAAACTTGCAGGATTCGATGTGAACAGGCATCAACTGTCGCCTCTGTTCAGAAAAAACGGAAGTAAACATTATAAAAACTGCAGTGATCAGATGCTTGAAAATTTTATTCAGGGGCTTGCCGTCAGGTTTAAAAAGTAAACCTGAACAATCAGATTCCTGAAATATCCTTATACTGCAAGAGATTCAATATTATTCCAGTCCTCAGGCATCCCTTCAGAAATCAGGGCATTGATTTTAATAATATAACGTTTAGCTGCCGTATCTTCGGGATTGACTTTTAGAACTTTTTCGAATAAGGAATATGCCCTGTTTATATCTCTGGCGAAATAGGCTTTTACTCCTTTTTCAAACATTGACTTTGTTTTGAGTTTGTTCTCAATTATCTGGCTTGAGTTTCCGTCAATTACTTCATAGAGCTTAATCGGGTCACCGTTTTCAATGACAATAAATGTTCCGAGAAGGCGATAAAGATATTTATTTCTTTTTTCGCCCAGAAGCTCGATGACTTTTCCAGTTGTGATAATCTTTGCCCCGAATATTTTAGTGAATCCCTCCAGACGATCGACTATGTCCATAACCTCAGAAACTACAGTTCCCTGCATTCTCTTTTCCTCTCCGATTGTTCCAAGCATGAGCTCCCCTGAGTGAATGCCGCATCCAATTGCAATGGGCTCTCTTCCCATGCGG
Source organism: uncultured Leptospirales bacterium (assembly GCA_964396355.1). Classification (GTDB taxonomy): domain Bacteria; phylum Spirochaetota; class UBA4802; order UBA4802; family UBA5550; genus CAYNFB01. The sequence continues at coordinate 8,815 of CAYNFB010000040.1, forward strand.
AGGCGTATCAAATTATAATCGATTATCTGTTTCTGCATCTCAATGGCCGCAGAGAGGGCATCTTCTGCATTTTCAGGGAAGAGCGCCATAATTGCATCACCTATGTATTTATCGATGAAACCTCTGTTCTCTCTTATTCTGGGACTTACATTCTTAAAGTAGGAGTTGAGAAAGTTGAAATTTTCAACAGGAGTCATCGATTCTGACAGAGTGGTGAAGGATCTTATATCCGAGAAAAGGACAGTCATTTCTTTCTGTACACGATCTCCAAGGTTGACATCGACAATACTCTGTCTCTCAAGATTATCGAGAAATTCATGGGGTACGAATCTGTCATAGCAGGAGTTGGTGAGGACCAGCTCTTTCTCTATTCGTTTCTTTTTGACAATGTTGAAAACAAGTAAAACAATTATTATCATGAGAAATCCGATAAAGGCAAGTACCGCCTGAATCACTTTTTTGTATTTTGCATAGAGTTCTTCAAAGCCTGCAGGCCTGTTTATTATTTTCGAATTAGCAGGTATATCGGAAAGAGAGATGTTGTATTTTTTCAGCTGAGTATAGTCGAACATGTATCTGTTCGGACTCTTCTGCTGAACCGGTATGTCAGTAATCTTCATTCCTTTAAGAATATCAATTGCCCTGGATGCCGCTGCCTCACCCTGTGAAAAACCGCTTATAATCATTCCTCCTACTGCCCCCTGGCCGAGGTAGAAGTCCCAGAAGGTATAAACAGGGATCTGAACATTAAGCGTGTAGGTACGGAAACTCTCCTCGTAGGTGTAAAATTTTCCGTCGCTGTCCCGGTTGAAGAGCATAGCAATTATAATAGAACCACTGCTCAGCATCTGAAGATCCCTCTGATATCTCATGATATCGCCGTCGTTGAGAAATTTAAAACGGATATTTTTCTTCCTGAACTTTTTTGCTGCACGCTGCACTGCCTGTCTGTTCTTCATCGCAGTCGTGGAGCTGTCTCCGACGAAGATGAATTCTTTTGTTTCCGGATGAAGTTTCAATGCAAGTGTTAGCGTAGAATCTACATCGAAATTTTCAACTACGCCGGTATATCCTTCTCGGCCTTTTAACATCGACTTGTTATAGAAGTTAACACCGCAGAAGACTACCGGTATCTTTCCGTATATTTCATTTCTGTACTTCAAAAGAAAATTCAGGGCATTGTCATCTGCTGATATTATTAAATCGTATTTTATTTTTTTGGATTTAGATTTATATATATCGTAGAGCTCTTTGTAATATGATTCATCGACAAAGCGTTTTGTGTCCATATACTCAAAGTCAATCTCAATTTTCAAATCACCGGTATTCTTATGGGCAAAAGTCTTTTCTATTCCGCTGACAATTTTTTCAGTCCAGCTTAAACCTTTGTGATAGGAATGCAGAATCAGCACCCGGGCTTTTTTTACTGAACCGGCAGGTTCATCTGCACTTCCATGAAAAGGGATAAAAATCAGGCAGATTAGCGATACTGATGCTATTATAATTTTTTTCAGATGTAATGAGGACAAGTTTTTCCTCCCGGTCCCGTTCCTGGGACTATTTAATTTCAAATTTTTCAACGCTGTTCCAGTCCTCAGGCATTCCTTCTTTTGCTAGTTCCTGACAATGGCTCAGGTATCTTAGTGATGCTTTGTCCTCGGGGTTAACTTCTATTACTTTTGAGAATAGCATTGAGGCTCTCTCAATATTCTTTTCTTCATAACATTCCATTGCATGGGAGTATGTTTCCAGTGTCCATTCTTTAAGCCGGGCTGACTCGCCTTTGTCTCCGTCAATGACTTCGTATATATCAACAGGATCTTTTTTACCCTTTACAATTACTCTGCCGAGAAGACGTGTTTTGTATTTGTTTTTTATATTGTCTGCTTTGGAGAGTATATCGCCGCTGACTATTACTGCAGCTCCATAAATTTTAGTGAGACCCTGTATACGTGATGCCAGATTGACAGCGTCAGAAATAACTGTCCCCTCCATTCGTTCATCCTCTCCAACTGTTCCCATCATCAAAGACCCTGTGTGAATACCAATGCCGACGGAAACAGGAATTCTCGAATCATTATATCTTGATATAGTCTTCTGCATCTCAACAGATGCTGCAACAGCATCCTCCGGTGATCCCGGAAATATTGCCATTAGCGTCTGGCCGATGTATTTATCTACAAAACCTCCGTTGCTGCGCACAACAGGGCCTATGGTCTGCAGGTAATCACTCAGGAGACTGAAGTTTTCGGCTGCAGTTTGCTTCTTTTCTGTTCCTTTAAGCGGATTAATTCCTGAAAACATTACCGTCATCTCTTTCTGACTCTGATCTCCAAGACGTACATCGAGTATGCTCTTTCTACCTATATTATCGAGAAATTCATGTGGAACGAATTTATCATATGTCTGATTTGTATTGAGCAGGTTCTTCTGCACCTTCCTGCGTTTTAATATATTGATTACGAGAACTGCTATTATTGAAAGAAGAATCAGTATTACAACCAGCGTCTCAATTATCACACTGCCGAATTTTTCATATATATCCGAGAATGTCTCTGGTCTGTTTATTATAGTTGTACCGGGAGGAGCCTCATCAGTATCGATGCCGAACTTTTTCATCACTTCATAGTCCAGCATGTATCTGTTTGGACTTTTTTTCATTACGGGTATATTTTTAACTTTCTGGCCCTGAACGACCTGAAGAGCCATCCTGGCTGCCGATTCACCCTGGGCAAAGCCGCTTATAATCGTACCTCCCATTGCTCCCCGGCCGAGATAAAAATCCCAGAAGGTATAGACCGGAACTTTTACTTTTTCTGTATATATATCAAAACTTTCTTCGTAGCTGTAGTAATGCCCTTTGTTGTCGCGGTTAACGTGCATTGCAACTGCAATTGAACCCTCTTCGAGATTTTTAAGAATAGTTTTGTACTTATTTATATCTGCATTTTTTAAAATAATAAATCTTATATTTTTTCCCCTGAATTCTCCGATGTTTCTGTTTAATGTCTCTCTGTCGCTGACAGATGTTGAGGTGTTGTCTCCGATTATACAGAATTCCTGAGTGCCCGGGTGGAGTTTCAAAGCCAGATTCAGTGTAGATTTAATGTCAGGCTCCTCAACAACTCCGGTATAGTTGCTGTGTCCTTTAAACATTTTTTCAGAGAAAAAGTTTACTCCGCAGAAAATGACCGGTATGGGGCCGAATATCTCATCTCTGTATTTTAAAAGAAATTTGAGGGCATTATCGTCTGATGAAATAATAAGATCGTATTTTATTCTGTCGGCTTTGAATTTATAGAGATTGAAAAGACGCTGATAGTGTGCCTCATCGACAAATCTCTTGCTATCCATGTATTCGTAGTCTATTTTGAGTGACAGCCCTTCATCTCCGGCTTTCATTAAAACAGATTTAATTCCGGACTCTATATTCTCCGTCCAGTTAAGTCCTTTATTATAGGAATGGAGTATGAGTATCTTTTTCGACGGGCCTGTCCACGCATAGCTGCTTCCGGAAAGACTTAAAATCACCAGGGCAGTAATTATATTCAGATGGATCAGGCTGTTAACTTTTTTCATACACTCTCCCGGAATTATTTTTACTTATCAGATCAGAACATATTATTTTTGCAAGCTCATTTTATGAACTATCAGGTCAACAGATAAGCTCTTTAACTTGACTGAAAATCAGTTAAGGTGTGAAGTGTTTTATCCCTCAATAATGAAAGGATGATATTATGAAAATAAATTTTCACCACGTATGCATTGAAACTTCTGATTATGAAGCGTCTGTTAAATTTTACTGTGAACTTATGGGCTTTGAAATGAGGAAGGAGGAAACGGGTTTCCACGGCCGCAATTTCAATTCATGGCTGGCAAACGGGGATGTGCTCATTGAGCTTCAGACTCCGAAAGAGGGTGTAATCCCTGCTGCTGATTTATCATCGGACGGGACCGGGCTGAAGCACTTATGCTTTCTCGTTGACGATCTTGATGAATCGGTTGATGAGCTTCTCGGCAAAGGCCATGAAAACTTCAAACGCAAGGGCGGAAATATTATCTACCCGGTCTTGGGTGGCCGTCTCTGCAAGGTAATCGCACCGGAGGGAACTGTGATTGAGCTTAGAGAGGACGGTGATATTTAGTAAATTTATGATAAACAATTTTTCCGGTCCGGTCAGATGTCACTTTGACGGATCAAGGTTGTCTATCTCTTCAAGTTCAGACCAGCGGTCGAAGAGTTCTTCCATAGATTTTTCCAGTTCTTCCAGCTCTCTCTTTACATCTGCCACCTCGGGACCGCTATTCTGATAGAATGACGGATCGGACATCTGTTGTATGATCTCCTGTTTACGCTGTTCTCCCTTTTCAATGAGTTCCGGTATTGACTGAAGTTCCTTCTTCTCATTGAATGACAGTTTGAATTTCGGTCTGGGCTTCTTTTCTCTGGGAGTTTTCTTCTCTTTCCGTTCGGGCTGGACCTCGGTCTTTCGCTGAATCAGCCAGTCGTCATATCCTCCGGCATATTCTCCGATCTGTCCGTCACCTTCAAAGGCATATATTCCGGTTGCAACATTGTTGAGGAATTCCCTGTCGTGACTTATAATGAGAAGAGTTCCCTGATATTCAGAGAGAAGCTCCTCTAAAAGCTCAATTGTTTCAATATCCAGCTCATTTGTCGTCTCATCCTTTATAATCAGGTTTGAGGGGCGGGTAAACATCCGGGCAAGCATCATTCTGTTCTTCTCTCCGCCGGAAAGAACCTCCGCCTTTTCATCAGCCCTGTCGGGAGTGAAAAGAAAATCCTGGAGATATCCTATTACGTGTTTTGATTTTCCGTTAAAATGAATTATTTCATTGCCGTCGGTTACATTCTCCTTAACAGTGAGGCTGTCGTCTATCTGGTCACGAAGCTGGTCGAAGTATGCAGTCTCCAGCCTGGTTCCGGTTCTCACCTCTCCCTGTGACGGAGTGAGATCTCCCAGAAGAATTTTTATCAGCGTACTCTTGCCGCAGCCGTTGGGCCCAATTATTCCTATGCGGTCTCCTCTGAGTATGGTGGAGGAAAAATTATTTATCAGAATATTTTCATCATATCCGAAGGAGGTGTTCTCCGACTCGATTACAACTTTACCGGAATTTTCACTTTTGTTAAGCTGCATCTTAACTGTTCCCTGGAGTTCTCTTCTATCTGACCTTTCACTGCGCATCTTCTTGAGAGCACGGACCCTGCCTTCATTTCTCGTGCGCCTGGCTTTGATTCCCTTTCTTATCCAGGTCTCCTCTGCAGCAAGTCTCTTATCGAAGAGATTATTTTTTGCCTCCTCTGAATCGAGCCATGCCTCTTTTCTTTCAAGGAATATTCGGTAACTGCATTTCCAGTCAAATAGATTGCCTCTGTCGAGTTCGATGATCCGTCCGGCAATTCTTTGAAGAAAGGCCCTGTCGTGGGTGACGAAGAATACGGTTTTGTCATAGCGTACGAGAAACTCTTCCAGCCATTTGACTGTGTCCATGTCCAGATGGTTTGTAGGCTCATCAAGGAGGAGTATATCAGGATCACAGGCCAGCGCCTGTCCAAGAAGAACTCTTCTTTTCATCCCGGCCGAGAGATTTTCAAATAGCAGATCAGGGTCCAGTGACAGGAGGGAGAGGGTCTTCTCTATCTGCTGCCTTGCTTTTTTTTCATCGTGGCTGTGATGATCGTGAATACCCTGTACTCCTGCTGATACAACGTCATAGATTGAACCAGTAAGATCATCGGGAACATCCTGAGTGAGCAGCGCAGTCCTGAGTCCCGTGTGACGGATTACTGTACCTGAATCGGGCTCAATTTCACCGTTTATCAGTTTCATGAAAGTTGATTTCCCGGAGCCGTTTCTTCCCAGAAGACATATTTTTTCGCCCTCGTGTATCTGCATATTGATAGAATCCAGCAGAGGATTGGACCCGAAGGATATTGTTATATCGTTAATATTTAAGAGTGCCATAGTATTGTTTTTTCCGTAAGTTTATGTAATATGACGGGAATTGCATTCTCTGCTCTTCCGCCGGGGTGATTCTGTTTTCCCAATTATAATATGTTATTTAACAAGTATGGTAATATGATAACACCGGTTGTCATTTTCAAGAAACACATATATTAGATTTTCTCTCTGAAGCTCCAGAAGCGTCTCTGAAAGAACAGTTCTCAGCTGACGCCTCAGAGCATCTCCCATGAGAAAGCCCATGCGTTTATGAAGATTTTTATCGATTTCTGACTGTGCTGAATCTGAAGAACGATACGAGGGGAGGTCTATGAAGAAATCCTCGAAGAATATATCGAAACATCCGCCGAAGCTGTGTGTCGAAACAAATTTCCTGCCGAATATTTTCTTCTGATAATTAACAGTTCTTATGACAGAGGATACGGCAAGTTTAACCGGGGGGAGCCCCTTGTTGTAATTCTGCAGCTTCTCCTGGAATCTTTCGCTTATTAACTGCAGTCCCTTTAAGGCAGCGGGAGTGAGATATCTGTATTCCTTTTTTACATTATGAAAGTAGTACAGTCTGTCCTTTGGAGCTTCGACAGAAACGAGTTTTCCTGATTTGAAGTTTTTTACTATATCTTCTTTATTTCTCATTGCAGGAATGCCGTGCTTTACTACCTCACGGGCATGTGCCTTTAGATTAAATTTAGTCAGTTCTCTTTCAATTGAAGATGTTTTGTAATCCCGGTAGATGGGAATGTTTACTATAAAGTCTCTCTCTGTCTTATAGGAACTGCTGAGATAGCTCTTTACATATGAGGCTGCAGACTGAAGTTTATTCTGATATATAAAAAAGGATACTCCGGCTGTAACTGCAATAACCAGCAGCAAAATCAGAATTTGTTTAACTGTTAAGTGTTTCATTTTGATATTATCCTGCTTCTGTTTTATCTCTGCTGCTTTTTGTGCTTTCAGCAGAATCGACCAGATCACTTGCATCATTAAATATTTCACGTGCCGACGTGGCAATATCATCCACACCCTTAACCATGTCTATAATCATTTCATTGGATTGTTCAATAATTTTATTATTATCCGCCATGGCCATCATCTGTTCTCTGGTGCTTACTCCTATGGTCCGGGCCATTTCTATTGTTGTGGAGTGCTGCTGTACTATCGAGTTAATATATTCTTCCTCAATGAGTATACTTTTCTGGAGTACGTCTATATTGGCAGAACTTTCCTCCATGTGGCCGATCATATTTCTTATTATAGATGCTGCAGCCTGAATAATATTTACTCCGTCTTTAGTAGTTTCTCTGTTGAGAGACATTACTGATTCTATTTCTCTGATGCTCCCCGATGTCTGATCTGCAAGCTTCCCCACTTCATCTGCTACTACTGCAAAACCTCTGCCGGCCTCACCAGCCCGGGCTGCTTCTATGGATGCGTTTAGTGAAAGAAGGTTAATCTTGTCGGCAATGTCGGTAATCAGAGAGAGGGTCTCCAGAATTGTTTCACTCTGTGTGGAAATTTCAGCAATAGTGCCTTCAACCTTTTCTATTTTTTCTCTTCCTTCATCGACCCGGGCACTGACTGCTTTTATTCCCGTCAGTGTCGCATCCAGATTGTCCTTTGTATCCTTCTTGATTTTTCTGAATTCTTCGATTACTTTTTCAAGCTTTATATTTTCTTCTACCTGGATTTTTGAACTATCTGAAATTTTTTCTGATGCGGCGGAAATTTCTTCAAATGTAGCAGAGATTTCTTCAAAATTTGCAGCCTGCTGCTGGATCCTCTCGCTGAAGTCTGATGTGGTTTCATTCTGCCTCTGTACACGAGTAAACAGATTACCGGTTTTCGAAATGATGGTGCCTACCAGGTTCTTAAGTGATTCCATCTGTTCTTCAATGCGGTCTTTTTGTTTTGAGGTCTTGTTGTCGTAGTTACGAGCTATATATATATTCCTGTAACATGCAATTAGTGTTACAAACATCAGTACGAAAAAGTACAGTTCCCGAAGGAGTACTATGCCGTGATTCACCTGTCCGTCTACGTAAGTCCCAAGCATCAGTACTCCATTGTTGTGTGCAATGATCAGGAATACGACCCAGTTTATACAATAGAATACTGACAATACCGCAAAGAGGAACCTGTTATAAAAGAACTGCAGAAGGACAATAAATACTATTGCCAGAGCTGAGATATGATATGAACCGGTGGCGTAGATCCAGTCGGTATCCATTGCGTATTTATATTTTATATATATCAGCAATAGAATGGTATAGAACGATACTGTCCACTGAAGCCATGATGCTGATTTGAGTTTTCTTTTTTTCAGGTATATGAATAATGCCAGTACTATTGAAACAGAGTTAGTCGCCATGGATAATGCGACCAGAGAGGAATGAACACCGGCCAGTGTCTGAAATATTCCTGCAATTATTGTAAGAACTGTGATTGATAGTAAATAGAAAAAACTTCCCTTTATCTCGAGTAACTGCCATGGAGTATACTCATCTGTTTTGCTTGGATTGATCACATGCGCCTCACTATTTTTTAATAACAAGTTTTCATTATTGTATAATTTCAGATTAAGTCCAGTTTATTTTATCCAGACCGTCTGAAAGGTCTTAAAAATATCCGGTTTTTCATAGATTGCGCTTTGCCGGTGTTCTCTCTGCTGTTTGTCCTGAAATATTGGAGCTGGTTGAATTAGCGGGAGTGTTCGGCCGACTGGAATGTGTCAGAAAAGA
>CAYNFB010000041.1:0-12097 GCA_964396355.1 uncultured Leptospirales bacterium
ACGGTCTATCTCAGTTAATCATCGATGAATGAATTTTATTCAACGGTCTATCTCATTTAATCATCGATGAATGAATTTTATTCAACGGTCTATCTCATTTAATCATCGATGATTAGATCCGCAATATGAGTTCCCGGCCTTTACCAGCGTAAAACCGGGATGGCAACGAAGACCGATAACCAGCCCCTAATCATTAATAACTGGTCACTACCTGCCAGCTCCCCGGTCACTGCCTTTAAAAAAATCATTGCAACATAGCCCCCGTCATCTTAAGTGGTTGAATATGAAATCACAATTTACAGAGATATTATGGAAAACAATACTTTTGAGATAACAGTATGCAGAGGCATTGAACCGGGAAAATGCCGCTTTGCACAGCCCCTGACCTGCGACCTGACTTCACTGCTCAGAAAAACAATAATAAATACCGCATGGCCGGACTTCCTCAATGAATGCCACAATTACAAAATAAAACATCACAGGAAATTCAGAATATCAATATCACTCTGCGCCAACGGATGCTCCAGACCTCACCTTGGTGATCTGGGCTTTATAAGCTCGGCAGTACCGGAAATCACAGAAAAGGACTGCACCTTCTGCGGCCTCTGCGCCTCAAGATGCAGGGACGGAGCAATTGAGATAACCGGTCACGGCCCTGAGATTGACTTCGGCAAATGTCTCCGGTGCGGCCACTGTGCAGACATATGCTCGGCGGGAACCATAACAAAGGGGCCCTCAAAACTGCGTATTCTTGCAGGAGGGAAACTCGGACGCAGGCCTTTACTTGCATTTGAACTTCCTGGACTTTTTTTATCAGAAGATGCAGCCAGTGTCACAGAGAAAACCATCCTATACCTGATGAAGAATTATAACCCTGCAATCCGATTCCGGGACACAATAGAACAGGACAGAGAAAAATTCATTGAAGCTGTAAAATGATACACCTGCTTCTGATACAGATATTCACCTCATTCCTCCTTGCAGGGGCCCATGCACTGCGCAGCGGAAACTACGGCCTTGCTGCCGGCTGCATAGTAGCAGGAACAGCCCTTCTCTCCCGCAAGGCATGGATAAGGAGTAACTCTCAAATACTTCTCTCAGGTGCGGCTCTGGCATGGATAACAATCACGGCGGCGCTTCTTACCTTCCGAATCAGAGCAGGTCAGCCGTTCACGGTACTTCTCATAATAATGGGAACAGTCATACTGTTTACGATCTCATCAGTAATAATTTTAAATTTTCCTTCGATAAAGAAAAGGTTTTCAGACGGCGCAGGAGATAAAATTCCTCTAACGGCGATATTTCTCATAACTATTGCGGTGATTTCATTTGCTGAGGTTAAGGCTCCATCAGATCTGCTTCTGTTCACAAGATACTTTCCCGGATGGGAGGATCTGCAGATACTCATCATGGCATTCTATGCAGTATGGGCAGGAGGGGGACTCCTGGACCGCAGAAGCGCAATTAAGAGAAGAACCCTCATCTGGACTATCTTCTCGGCGGTGTTCTTTGCTCAGCTCACGCTGGGGATTGCGGGAATGGACAGAATGCTCATGACGGGAAAACTCCACATACCGCTTCCGGCACTCATTGCAGCAGGGCCGGTCTACCGCGGAGGAGGATTCTTCATGCCCATCCTCTACGGCAGCACTCTTCTTCTTGCAGGAGGGGCGTGGTGCAGTCACCTCTGCTACATCGGAGCATGGGATCACCTGGCATCCCGTTCAGGAAAGATCAGCCCCCATGCGCTTCCCTCATGGATAAGGTGGATAAGGCCCGCTCTTCTCATGGCAGTAATTACCGCTGCATACCTGCTGAGGAAAACAGGTTCAGGTCCGGGCACGGCGGCGCTGGCGGCAATGGCTTTCGCACTGGCCGGAGTATGGGTCATGCTTTTCATATCACGCAGAAGAGGAATGATGGTTCACTGCACGTCATTCTGTCCCATCGGCATAATAAGCAATATTGCAGGAAAACTCTCACCCTGGAGAATAAAGATAGACCACGCCTGCCACAGATGCGGCGCCTGCACAGAGGTCTGTAAATACGGCGCCTTAGAGGCTGCAGACTTTAAACGAGGTGCAGCAGGGCTCACCTGCACACTCTGCGGAGACTGCACGGCGGTCTGTCCGGGGGAACATATAAAATATACCTTCCCGGGACTTAAAGGCACAAGACCCCGCATAGTATTCATAGTAATAATAACAGTGCTTCACACACTCTTTCTCGCAGTTGCCAGGATCTAAAAATATAATAATCCGATCCGCAGCAGAATAAACAAACCCGGCTTCATCTACTTAGTCAATACAGCATTGAAAATCATCACAGCAGATGCAAGAAATGTGGTATAGGCAAAGATCTTCTTCAGCACAGCGGTCTTTGTATTCATATCAGCATATCCTCCGATCAGTCCTCCCGCGGCGGCCGCTGCTGCAAGAGGCAGTGCGCTTAACAATTCAACGTGGCCGGACATGGCGTGGCCGGCAAATCCCATGAGAGCCGTCCCGGCAACCATTGTTGTGGATGTGCCCACAGCAATATTCATGGGAACTCCGCATGCAAGAACCATGAGCGGCACAAGAAATGATCCGCCAGAGACTCCCACCATTCCGGCACAGAAGCCTGATACAAGTATTACAGGCAGTGCTATTTTAAGATCAATCTCATACTCGGCCATATCCGATTTAAGCCTCCAGATTCCTCTGCTCCCCGGGGCCGCCCTGCGACCCTCCGTAACAGGACGCAGCATGACAAATGCTGCAATGACCAGAAGAAATGAGAATACAAACTTAAGCGACCTGCCGGAAAAATTATCTGCAAGCAGTCCGCCGAAAAATGCAGAAATGGCGGTAATCCCTCCGATAAACAGAACGAGCTTCCACTCCACATTTTTGGCTCTGCCGAAAACCAGAGTCGCAGATACCGATGAGACGAAGAGTATGAACTGGCCCGTAGAGGCTGCCTCATGCATTGTCAATCCCGACAGCACAAGAGCCAGGACGTAGAAATTTCCTCCCCCTCTGCCTGTCATAGTCATCACAAGAGCAATGGCAAATATTATAAGCGCCGGAATGAGAATACTCATTTAGATGCACTCTTCTTTGCAATCTGCTTTAAAAGCTTACCCGGTTTGAACTCCTCCACAAGTTCTGCATATCCTCCCTCAACAATTCTCACATTGTCAAATCCCTGAGCCCGCAGATAAAGATATGCCATTGTAGACCTTGTGCCCGACGAACAAAAGATACCCACCGATCTGTCCCGGGGAATTTCATCAAACCTTGAGGATATTTCATTCACAGGAATATGCAGAACATCCATGTGATGAACCAGTCCGAATGAAAGAGTCTGCTGCTCATAGTCCGATCTCACATCGAGAAAAACCGTGTTTTCATCTGACAGATGCATGGCAGAAGAAATTTTATGTTTGCCGCTCCCGAAAAATTCAAACGTCATAGACTCCATTACTTCTTCAATTCTCTTCATAAAATTTCTCCATGTAAATTATTTTAGCCGCAAAAGATACGGCATGAACTTCGTAAAATATATGATACTATATTTAATTTCAATGAGAGCCAATGATCTTAAGTTACACGAATCTGATCAATTAAAATTTAGTAACCGCCGTTTTTATTACCTGACCTGAAAGTGACTGCCCCTATTGCGTTAAGACAATGCCTCTTAATCCGGGAAGGTGGTGTTGCATAATGCACCAGCAGCCCGGCCAGCCGTTGCATTATGCAATAACAAAAAGCTGTACCGTCATGCCCGATAAAGAATCAGGGCTAATACAATCCCGTTTAACAAGACTACCCCTTCATCATTAATACATTTTTACAGGTTAAATTAGGTTTGAAGAATATAATTTATAAAAATGAACTCCCATGGCAATTCCCGGCACAATACGTGCGACATATAATATGTGACTGTTATAAAAATATAGAACTCACATGTAAAGATTTCAGGAGACAGCAAATGAAAACAGTAGCAGATAACGAATACTACGGATTGAACTACGATGAGGCAAACAACTTCATATACTGGAGCATGAAGGGAATATGGCCGGACATGTCAGTTGCCCCGGACTTTCACAATGACTGGGACAAAGCAAGAAATCTCACAAGGCCCGGCTGGAAACTGTTCTCCGATGCCAGCAAATGCAAGGCTCTGCCTAACGATGTTATTGAGGAGAAAATACGGAATCAGGAGAAAGCACTTGAAAAGGGATGCGAAAAAATAGCACTGATTACCGACAGCGCAGTGATGAGTCAATCCATAAAAAACAAAATGAGCAGAACAGGAATTGAAAAAATAGTCAGACAATTCACCAGTTCTCAAAAAGATGAGGCATGGGAGTGGCTTTCTGCTGAAGAAAATTTTTAGCAGCAGAAATTTTTAATAAGATAATAGATGATGGTGGCTAACCTCCCCTTCCATCATCTATTATCTGCCTCCCCTCCTCCAGCAGCAAAACAAAAGAGCAAACCTGCAGAATTAATTGGTCAAAAAAGAGCTTGATATTACTCCGCCCATCCGGTACATTTCACCTGACTCTGCATGGATAACGTAACTGCAACAAGGAGATTATCTAATGAAACGCTATGCAATTATTTCAGTCTGCTTTATATTACTGCTCCTTGGAGGTTCTCTGGTATTCTTTACTATCACAGAGAAGTTATTTTTTCGCTCTCCCGTACTCATTCACCGCAATGCGGTAATAACCTTTGCTCTGGGCGAGGCTTCCTTCAGAGAAAATCCGAAAAGAGAATGGCAGAACGCCCTGGTAGGCACGACACTTAAACCGGGGTTTTCTGTAAAGACTGGTGCCAAATCCATTGTGGACTTAAAATTTCATTCAGGCATGGCTATTCGAATTGCAGAAAAGAGTGAATGTATAATTGATGAATCAACAGTGAAAAAAGTAACGCTCAATCTCACAGGAGGCGCACTCTACGGAACCTTTGAGAAACTATATAAAGAGCATAATATTAAAGTCAGAACTCCGACCATAACCGCCTCCATACGGGGCACCGATCTGGCATTTGAAACAGGCATGGGAATACCCGATGTAAAAAAAGAGGAACCGGAACCGACGGATGCTGACTCAAAGGATGAACCGGATATCTCTTCTGGAAAAGTAAAGACTGAAACCGAACCGGTCCCCAATACTACAGTCTATGCCCTGACGGGAATAACAGAGATTGTAAATCCCGAATTTTCCGACCAGAAGGTACTTCTTGCATATCAGAAAAAAATAACCGTTTATAAGGGAATGCCTCCGGGTCAAATATCTGAAATTTCAAATGAGGACTCCATCAGACTCGTTTCCATACTCAACTCAATTCACTTCGAAGAGGTGCTTCTCATATCCGACAAGATTCTCTTTAAGAGCGGAAGCTACAAACTGCTGGGCAGCTCAGGTGCAGAGCTTGACAGAATCACGGAAATACTGAAGAAGAAGAAAGTAACAGTCCGCATAATCGGCCACACTGATAACGTAGGCGGTACTGCCTCTAATCAAAAGCTCTCTCTGAAAAGAGCAGAAGCCATCAGGAGGTACATCGTATCAAAGGGAATAGACGGGAAGAGACTCCTCACCGCCGGATTTGGAGAGTCGAAACCCATTGCAGAAAACACAACCAGGCGCGGCCGTGCATTAAACAGGCGGGTTGAGTTTACCATAGTGAAGGATTAGAATGAGGAGATGTTCCCTTAAATTTTTAAGACCTTTGCCATAAGCCGGCTCAGTTCAAAATCTCTATATGGTTTATGAATGAACCCAGACAGTCCTGACCTTATCAATTCATCGACACTTTCATTCTGTGCGAAGCCCGATGAGATTATAACCCTGCAGTTTTTATCAATTTCCTTCATCTTATGAAATGCTTCCCGTCCGTTCATCTTAGGCATTATCATATCCATGACAACGATGTCAATTTCTGAATAGTTATCTCTGAATATATCCAGAGCCTCCTGACCGTTACCTGCAAGAATCACACTGTACCCCATCTCCTGGAGCATGTACTTCCCGGTAACCCGGATAAGCTCTTCATCATCCACCAGAAGGACCTGTCCTGATCCTTTCACAATTCCAGTTTCTGACTTTTTCTGTTCCATATTGCTCTCAGAACAGGGCAGCATAATATGAAAGGACGTTCCCACGCCCTTTTCACTATATACATTGACTACGCCGTGATGATCCTGGACTGTACCATAGACAGCAGCCAGACCAAGACCGGTCCCTTCTCCCTGATCTTTGGTTGTATAAAATGGTTCAAATATTTTCTGAATATTTTCAAGAGGTATCCCGATGCCGGTATCACGTATTTCAATTTCAATATATTCACCGGGTTCAATTTCAAAGGTGCTGGCCTCACAGTATATTTGATCTAACCGGATATTCCTTGTTTCAATCTGAAGCTCACCGCCGCCAGGCATGGCATGGCCGGCATTTATGCCTATATTCATGAAAGCATTCTGCAGCCTCGAACTGTCTCCAACAGCCATAAAATTTTCTGCATCTTTCTTAATAGAAATTTTTATGTTCTTATCAATTGTCCGGCTTAAGATATCCACTGCATCTTCTAAAATACTGTGAACATCGACAACAGTAGATACTATTCTTCCCTTACGCCCGAATGCCAGAAGCCCGGATGTAAGCTCCGATGCCCGTTCAGCAGCTTTAAGAATCATATCAATATATTTAACCCCTTTCTTATCAATATTTAATTTGGGAGATTTTAAAAGCTGAGCTGCTCCCATAATTCCTGCGAGCATATTATTAAAATCGTGGGCAATGCCGCCTGCAAGCTGACCGATAGCATCCATTTTACGGCTATGGCTCAGCTGCTCTTCGAGTTCATGTTTCTTTGTGACATCATCAATTCGCAGAACCGCTCCGCTGACACCATTGGCGACGAGAGGGTAAATGGTCACATCTTCATATATGGTGCCGTCATCTGTCCGCCGGCAGCTGTTTAACTCTCTCTGTATTTCCCGGGTCTCAATACTTTTTTTTATTCGTTTGATCATTATCTGCGGGTAGAGCTCAGAAATAAGCTTTCCCTGAGCTCTGTTTGCAGTGATGCCCGTGACCTGTTCTGCTGTTCTGTTCCACTGGGTCACCTGACAATGGGAATCAACGCCAACGAGCACCGAGGGCATGGAATCGATTATATTGGACTGATAATTACGCAGACGCCGCAGATCCTCATCAATTTTCTTAAGTTTTGTGATATCAGCAAAATTCACGATGATTTTTTTCATTTCACCATCAGCGGAAAACAGTGGAACGGCATTGACATTTACCCAGGTTATGAAGTCATTTTCAGGTATATTTATCCCCAGAACAGAGTCATGAACAGCACTCTCTGTTGATTTAACTCTATTCACAGGATAATCAGATACTGCCATTATACTTGAATCTCTATTCAGAAAATTCCAGGAAGTATCGACAGCCTTTTTCCCTGACATCTGATCCTCTGTGAGACCAAGAAGTTTACGTGCTACAGGATTGCTCATCAGAATGCTGGTGTCTCTGCCGTCGTGAACGACAACCCCGACCAGAAGATTATTCAGAGTTGATCTGTATTCAGCTTCACTTCTCTTCAGATTTTCCTCCGCCTGCTTACGCTGAAGAGATCTCCACATCCCCTCCAGCAGGAGAGTCAGCTGACGCACATCTGCCCTATTGTATTCTCCCTTCTTATTTCCTACCCCTGCCACAGCCACTATCCTGCCGCCGTCAAAAACAGGAATATTCATATGACGTGTAATATTTACATGTCCCCGGGGGTACCCTTTCTTCAAAGGATTCTTCATAGCGTAGTCATTTGTAATAATCGGTTTTCTCTGACGCACAGATTCTCCCCACAGGCCCATGGAATCAAGATGATATTCAACAGGCTTATCGCTGATCATACACTCCGCCATTGCAGTCTTCGACCAGCTGTGCATTGTAAGAACAGTCTCGCTTTCATTGACAAATGCCAGATAGCCGATTGTGCTCCCGGTTAGTCTTACGGCCTCTTCAAGAACAAAATCTGTTATGCTTTTAAGAGAACCTGATGTCATTTGCCCCAGGGTAACCAGTGCATCCAGACGGGATTCATTAAGACGCAGATCTTCCTCGACGCGTTTGCGCACAGTAATATCATTACCAAAACCGGTTACTTCAACAATTCTGCCCAGAGAGTCTCTTCTGTTTACAAAATTCCATACAATATTTTTCTGTTTGCCGCTCCTGCAGATCAGAGTCATTTCAAAATTCACCTGTTCACCCCGGCAGACCTTTTCAAAAAGAAGCTCAGCCCTGGACCTATCCTCCGGTGCATAGAACAGCTCTATCCATTTTTTCCCGATGATTTCATCTTTACTGTAACCTGTTGTTTTCTCACCTGCAGGATTAATAAATTGAGCAGTGCCATCGGTATTCAATCCGCATATAAGATCAGGAGCACCATTGATAATGCCCATGGAAAAATCTCTCTGTGCCTTTAGTTCCATACCGGATCTCCGGATAGAACCAATCATATTGTTGATTGTAGAGATCAGGACTCTTACTTCAATTGAACCAGTTTCAGTCATAGTAGAGACCGGGATACCCTCTTCATCGGTATTGCCTATAGACCGGACAAGCCTGTTTAAGGGGTTTGCAATACTACGGGATACGAGAAGACTGACAGTCAGAGCTACCGCAAGAAAAAGACCTGCAAAGATCATTATTTCACCAAGCAGATCTGAAATCACCCGCTCGAAATCCTCTTTGTAAACAGAGCTGCAGATGTACCAGCCCAGAGGTTTATAATAGGAGACAAAGGCCTTCTTGGAAAAACGGTATTCACCACTGAAACCCGGCTTATCCCAGAGATACTCTATAGACTGATCAGAGCTCAGTGCCGCCTTCTTAAATTCCTCTATTATACTATTTCCTGTTACCGGATTAAGATTATTGCTGACATTTTTACCCGCGAGATTAGGATGAACAAGCATTACATTTTTCTCATTGAAGATGAAGAAGTATCCGCTTTCACCAATCTTCTGTTTTATGATAGTTTCATTAAGGTCTCTGATGACGGCATTAATTCGCCTCTGAACATCACGGTCAATATCATCCATATAAACACCGGAACCGATAATCCAGTTCCACTCTTTAAATAATTCCACATAGGAAATCTTCGCTTTTGGTTTTGACAGTCCCCTCATGACAGGTTTGGACCATAAATAATGGATATAACCTGCATTTTTTTTAAGACAGAGATCGACAGATAACTTAAACAGATTTTTATTACTTCCCGCTGCGGTATTAAATTTTTCATCATCAAGAATCTTTCCATTGAGTTCTGCAATAATCGGATGCATTATCATTCGGGGATATGGGCGGCCAGTATCATTTATCCAGAAATATCCGATACCATCATCATAGCGAAGTTCCCGTAGGCTGTCAATTGCACGCAGTTTGGCGGATTCTTCACCTATTGTTCCATTTATAAATTCCCGATATGACCTGTTTACTATTGCAGAAGCAATTGCAGTACTGTTCTTCAGTTCTTTTTTTCTGCGGGAGATCATGACAGTTTTATGGTAAGCTATACTGTTATGAAGAGATTCGACGTGATTTTTTGTCGCGTTCAGTAAATTCAGTGCATTGGCATCAATTGCATCGGATAATTCACTTCCAGCCTCCCTGCCGAAGAAAAATATTATTATTGCCAGTGATGCTATTACGATGCCTGCAACGGATATAATTATCCGCGATTTTAATGAATTAAATATCATTAAATTTTTCCGATATAAAATTTGTTAACAGCTTTCAACAGAAAATTACTGAAACAAAAGAATAGCCCGCCCATCTCTCAGGAAACATTACTCTATGAGCTCTTGGAGTCCTCCGGTATTGAAACATGTTTGATATTACAGAATCGGTTCCGGATAAATTTATTTTTTACCATATTATCATTTAACAGTAACGCTTATTGCCGGAAGAATCAATCATTTCCCTTTTATTTCTTGAAATCCCCGGCAGGAAATTCATCCTGAATAATAAATTATTCTGCTCAGCAGATATAAAGCACCACCCCGGAAACACCATTGCACATTGCATTGAAAGAAGTAATCAGGTATTGCTTTATGCAATAAAAGACCGGCTCCGATCTTTTAACATCACTCCATCAGAAACTCCTCAATGTTCATCCGGCTCTATATCCAGCTATTTTAACTTTAATTTGAAATTAAATAAGTAAATTAAAAGGTTTATCTCTTTCCGGCACAGTACTTGCATTATAGTAAGTAAGAACTTATTAAATAAATAAAAAACTAGACAACAGCGAGGAGGCTGCACTTGAAGAAGATAGCGCAAAATGAATACTACGAGCTGAACTACAGTGAGGAGGACAACTGTATTTACTGGAAGATGACAGGTTTCTGGCCCGACATGTCGGTTGTTCCGGACTTTCAGAAAGACTGGGACAGCGCAAGAGCGCTCACCAGGCCGGGATGGAAGATCTTTTCAGATGCGAGAAAATGCAGAGTCGTACCGAATGAGGTAAATCAGGAAAAGATACTGAATCAGGAAAAATCCATCGAAGCGGGATGCTCAAAGATCGCCCTCATTACAGACAGCGCAATTACGAAGATGTCTATAAAGAACGGCCTGGAGAAATCAGGCATTGACGGCATAATAAAAAATTTCAATCACACTCAGATGGATGAGGCATGGGAATGGCTTGCCGTATGAAAATACAGAGGAGAAATAACAATGGTCTACAAGATAACAGATTCCTGCAGGGCATGCGGAAGATGCATGGGAGAATGCCCCGTTGAGGCAATAAGCGAGGGAGAAATATATTCAATCGATCAGGACAAATGCATGGGCTGCGGAGCCTGCGTTTCTGCATGTCCTGTCGATGCCATCGTTGAGAGATAGTATTCTCAGAGCAGAAGATAAGAAGCAGACATTAAGCGGATACAGCAAAAAAGATTAATTAAATCAAACGGAGCATACTATGAAAAAATACGATATACTGATAATCGGCGGCGGACCGGCGGGGATGACGATCTCGAAAATCTTAGGGAAAAAGATGGACATCGGAATTATCCGGCCGGAAGATCACTCAATGATCTACTGTGCAATGCCCTATGCCATAGAAGAAATCATCCCATTTGAAAAGACCCTTAAGAATGACGACATTGTTCATGAATCAGGTGCAGAACTCATTCGGGACCGGGTAACGAAGATAGATACCGAGAATAATTCAGTTCTTACTGAGAAAGGTGAAAAGTACCGTTACGGCAAACTGGTAATAGCATCAGGTGCAGTCCCCGTACTTCCCGGCATGGACGGTTCCGATCTTAAGGGGGTAATGACCTTCAAGACAGAGGATGACCTCCAGAGAATCATAGACCTTTCCCGGGGCGGAGACATATCAAAAGCAGTGGTAGTGGGTGCCGGGGCCATTGGAGTAGAGCTTTCTCAGGCATTCAACAGTGCCGGAATCAAGACCCACCTGATTGATCAGGCCGCGACAATACTGAGCAACATGATCGACGGAGAAATGATCAGAGATGCCGAGGAGGATCTGATAAGACAGGGAATCAGCCTTCAGCTGAACAGCAGAGTTGCCGGGCTCAGAGGCTCCGGCAGAGTCAGCCAGGTTGTTCTTGATAATGGGGAAACAATAGACCTTGAAGGTCCCGATGACTGCACAGCTGACAGTGAGAATAGCAACAGGCACGGCCTGGTGGTTTTTGCAGTAGGAATGAAAGTCGACAGAGATATTCTGAACGGCACAGGAATCGAAACAGGACATGACGGAATCATTGTAAACGGAAAAATGGAAACTAATGTAGAAAATATATATGCAGCAGGAGACTGTGCCCAGTTTTACAGCGGCATTACAGGAGATATACTGCCGGGGAAACTGGCTACCAATGCGATTCCAATGGCGAAGATCTTTGCGCAGAATCAGCTTGGTATGGACAAAGAGTATCCCGGATTCTACAACGGCGCCGCGACCAAGATAGGCAATTACTTCGCCGGAGGTACCGGCCTTACAGAAAAGGCGGCAAGAGACATGTTCGATGTTGGAACGGGATGTTC
>CAYNFB010000041.1:12107-17200 GCA_964396355.1 uncultured Leptospirales bacterium
ATGCCGGGAGCTAAAAAAGTGAAGATGAAAATCATTGCAGACAGGAAGACCATGAGAATTCTCGGTGCCGGATTCATCAGCGGAGAGCCGGTGACGGACAAGGTGGACACAATGACACTGGCAATACAGAATAACCTCACTGTAGAGAGCTGTACAGAACTCAGCTATTCATCACAGCCCTATCAGTCATTTTTCCCTGCCAGCAATCTCATAGTTGCAGCTGCCGACGATCTGATGAGCAGGCTGTAAAACGGCCGAAGATATAACAATCCCCACAGACAGGAAATTCATAGCCCATGTAACTTCAGAGAATCCGCCCAAGGGCGGATTCTTTATGCCCTGGTAATAATCCCCGGGTTAGACTTTTTAAAATCGTAATTGGCTGTAACTATGCCTGTGACAATGAGCACCATACAGCATAGATGAACAAGAGTAATCGCCTCATCCAGAAACAGATAGGCGAGAAATCCGCTGAAAAGGGGAAGTGTATAGTAAATCATACCGGCCTTCACGGGGCCTGCTAAAACGATTGCCTTATTCCACAGGACGAATGCGGTGAGAGAGGCAAAAATACCAACGTAGAGAACAGACAGCACTGTTGTCATATCATATTCCACAGCAGGCATTATTAACTGCTCTGCCACGAAGAAAGGGAGCAGGAAGACAAGACCTATGATGAATGTGCTGAACTGGAAAGCCCATATATTCAGGCCTTCAGGTTTCCTCTTCAGAAGAAGACTGTAGACGGCAAAGGTCAGAGCGGCTCCGAGCATCCAGATATCTCCAACGGCAAAACGTATACTCAGCAGCCGCGACGGATCCCCGTGAGTAATAAGAAGAACAACGCCCGACACAACGAGCACGATGCCTGTTCCCCTGGATAAAGTTATAAGTTCATAAAAAAAAATTCGCGACAGCACTACAATGAAAACAGGAAAGGTTATGGAGATGAGAGAGAGGTTTACAGCCGTTGTAGTATGACCGGCTATATAAATAAGCGTGTTAAAAAGAGTAACTCCGAGAAATGCAGTAACAGAAAGATATACGATATTCTTTCTGACTATATCCCGCCTGGCGATGAAGGGTTTCAGAGCAAAGGGGAGAAAAACAATTACCGCCACGAGCCATCTGAAAAATGCAAGGCTCACGGGAGGAATACTGTCACTTAGGCCACGGGCGATGATAAAATTTCCCGACCACAGAGCAGTAGCAGCAACAGCGCAGATATATCCCTTCAGTATATGATTCTCTTGCATATTATTTACTAATCCTGTTAATATTTCAGTCATGCCGGTAAAACAGATAAACCGTGAACCCTAACTTAAAAACAGAATCAGTGAAAAGAGGCACCGATGTCAAACATATATTTCACCAGAAAGCATCTATACAATAGGGGGAGGTTAGGAAAAATGGATTACTGAGTTAAGGCAGAAAATTATTTCTAAAAACGATACTATAACAGAAAGCAATTTTAAAATATTCACATTTTCCATTCGCATTAGTTTAATTTAAAAATTACTGTAATAACAGTGCTGCTTCTTTAAAAATTATTCCAGAAATAATCTGGTCTCCAGATCTATAAGTTTTGCTTTTATCTCAAGGCCGTGGGCAAAACCTGTAAGTTTCCCCGATGCACCCACGACTCTGTGACAGGGCACAATTAGCGGAATGGGATTCATGCTGTTGGCCATCCCCACGGCCCTGGATGCCTTTTCGTTGCCGATGGATGATGCAATATCCTTATAGGACCTGAGCTCTCCGAAGGGAATTTTGCTCAGCTTTTGCCAGACCTTTTTCTGAAAGTCCGTTCCCTGAGGATTAAGCCTCACGGTGAATTCTCTTCTGGTCCCTGCAATGTATTCATCTATCTGATTTTTTATCTCTTCGAAGAATATATCATTCCTGATCCACTCCGGTAAAACTTCAAATTTTCTCTTTCCCTCACCGGTGTTCAAATGGAGATGGCACAGACCTTCTTCATCACCGGCCAGAATAATCTCACACAGGGAGGTATTGAATCTCGTATAATACATTAACCCTTCTCCTCATCACTTTTAATATTCCATAAACACATTACAGCGTAAGCCCTGCAGGCCCTCCACTTCTCAGTCATCACCTCAGCCTGCATCTCCGGCAGGGCCGGAATCCCGCTTCCATGGCCTCGAAGATTGTCCTGAAATAAATTACATTTTTCTCAAGGGCAACAGGCGACGGGCACGAGAGCCTGCAGAATATCCCTGTAGTCTTCACTGTGAAGAAAAACTCTCCGTCAAACTTTTTATTCTTATTGATTCCTGCTTCACTAAATATTTTATTCATATTAACAAATATTTACTGTATCCTGCCTATTGAGGGCAAGTGGTTTTCGGAGATTGCACTAAATTTTTATTATCGTAGCGGAACAGTATATAGCATCATAGGAAGCGATAAAGCCGGACACCTGCGGGCAGGAATGGGTAGTAATTTTATACTGCAGAGAAGACGCTCTCTGCAGTTATCGGCCTATTTCTTCGCAGCGGCTTTAGTCAGCCCGGCCAGTGCTTTTTTTATCTTTCCAAGGACGCCGTCACATCCCTCTATACTATGCCTCTGCTTTAAGTAGTCCGGATCATTGTATGTAAGCCATACTTTACCATTCTCGTCTTTCCAGATCAGTACCTTCTGCGGCAGGTCTATGGCAACACTCTGCTGACACCTCATCAGGGGACTGCCCACTTTTGGATTGCCGAAGATTATCAGCTCTGTTGGACGAAGTGTGATTCCAACCTTACCTGCAGCACTGGAGTGCTTTACCCTTTTAAACACAGTCATTCCCTTCTTCTTCAAGACCTTCACCATGCGGTCTGCAGTTCTCTTTACACTGAAATCGCTTGGTATATTAATAACTCCATCTGCTGCAAAAACGGGAACTGCAATAATAAATATCAGCAATGCGGCGAGGATTACTCTTTTCATTTATATTTCTCCTTCAATAGATATACTTTATATATTACTTAAAAATGAAGAATTTAACTATAAATCTTAATATGTTCTGACTTTTATTCGGTACTATCATGATACATCTTTTTTACAGTGTATTACCTCTGCAATTACTCTGCTGAACTCTGACCTGCGGAAAGGTTTGCCGATAAATGCATTCAGCCCGTCCTGCTGAAGCTTCTCAAGCTGATCATCCTTTGAAAAACCTGATGAAATAATGACCTTAACCTCACTGTCAATCTCCTTCAGAAGACTGAATGTCTCCCTGCCGTTCATTTCGGGCATTATCATATCAAGAATCACCAGATCTATTTCATCATGCTTTCTGCGGTATATTTCCACAGCTTCCCTGCCGTTCTCAGCTGAGAACACCTTGTAATTCAGTCCCTCCAGCAAAGCCCGGCCCATATCCCTGATGATGTCCTCATCATCAACAATAAGGACAGTCCCCTCCCCGAATATTACTTTATCATCCACAACCGGACTTACTGCACTTCCTGTTGAAAGCGGCAGATAAATATGAAAAACCGTCCCTTTACTGACTTCACTGTAAACAGTGACAGCTCCGCGGTAGTCATTGATTGTGCCGTAAACAACAGAAAGTCCAAGACCGGTACCCTCCCCCGGTTTTTTCGTAGTAAAAAAGGGGTCGAAAATTTTTTCAATATTCTCCTTCAATATACCACAGCCGTTATCTTTTACTTCTGCCTCAATAAAATGACCGGGTTCTATATCAAAAGGAACAGAGCGGCAGTAGAACTCATCAAGCACCACATCCCTCGTTGAGAAAACTATTTCTCCTCCATCAGACATCGCATGAGCCGCGTTTATTCCGATATTCATGAATATATTCTCCAGCCGGGCACGATCTGCTTCAACTATAGAGTTCTCTGCCTTATTGTTCACTGTAATTCGGATTCTCTTGTCTATACCTCTTTCAAGAATGGACGCCGCATCCACTATGATATTGTGAACATCAACCGGAACAAGATCCTGGTCACCTTTACGGCTGAATGTGAGGAGCTTTGAAACAAGATCAGAAGCCCTCATTATTGATTTAAGAATTATCTCTGTATATTTTTCACCATGTTCATTAAGACCTCCCTGTAATTTGAGAAGCTCTGCTGCGCTCAACATACCGGCCAGCATATTGTTGAAATCGTGGGCTATTCCTCCAGCCAGCTGCCCTATGGCATCCATTTTTCTGCTCTGGGCAAGTTGCAGTTCCAGGTTATGCTGCCTTGTCACGTCATCACTCCGGATAACAGCTCCTTCGGAACCGTTTGAAATAAGCGGATAAATGGTCACATCTTCATATCGGATTCCATTTGCGGTATGATATATTTTTTTTAATTCTCTTTTTATTTTTCCCGTGACAATGCTTTCGTTTATTTTGTCAATTTCAGAAATCATTTGAGGGAACGTATCAGAGAGGAACTTGCCCCGGGCGGCCTCTGCAGTTATTCCGGTTATCTTTTCTGCGGTTCTGTTCCACTGGGTCACCCTGCCATTTCCGTCAACACCCACAAGAATTGAAGGCATGGAGTCGATGATATCGGCTATATAGCTTTGAGCTTTTTTCAGAGATTTCTGCGCCTGCCTTCGTTCCATAATTTCATGATTCAGGTTATCAATATTACTCTTTACTGCATCATGCATCTTATTAAATGAACGGGTAAGTTCAGCCACTTCATCGCTGCCCTCCACAGGTATACTGCTCTTCCAGTTGCCTCCGGCAATACTTTTAGCTGCTTCATTGAGACTAATGATCGGTTTTACTATTATTCTATAAAAAAAACGGGATACTGATAAAACGAGTAGAACTGCAATTGCCAGAATAAAAATAAAAAGCCATTGAATCTTCTCAACCGGAGCCATGATCTGATTTTTCGGGACTACCATTGCAATAGAATAGCCCGTCCCTTCAAGAGGGGTATAGAATACAAGATCTTCTGAAGATGAACCTGGAGAGCGTATAGTTCCAAATCCCTCTCTGCCTTTAATCATTTTACGGCCAATCTCGGCTAACTTATGATCAGGCTCATCAATAATATTATTAGGCTCTTCAGGAAATGTGGTGGAAAAATAATAGGGAAAATGTATCAATAACTTCA
>CAYNFB010000042.1:0-17176 GCA_964396355.1 uncultured Leptospirales bacterium
ATAAAGTCAATAATTTCGATTATATTTGTATTTCCTTCATCTACATCATTTTTATTTTTTTCAACAAGTCCCGATATGAGCTTTAAGTCCCGGCTGGAGTGGTCCGCGAGTTTTCCAATTTCTTCTGCAACAACGGCAAAACCTTTGCCGTACTCGCCCGCTCTTGCTGCCTCAATTGTTGCATTCAGAGAAAGAAGATTTATCTTGTCGAAGAAATCCTCCATTACTGTCACTACAGAGAGAATCTCGTTTGAATTATCAGATATTTTTTTATTTGTTGCATCAAGCCTGGCTGATGTGCTCTCTCCGCTTTTTGCTTTCTGAAGCACAGAGACAAACACTTCCGATATATCATTGCCGTATTCTTCCAGCTGATCTACTGATAATGCCAGTACTTCAAAGCTTTTAAAAAGATCGCGAATTGAATCATTCTGCTCCCTGGAAGCGAAAGTTACATTTGTAGTATTAGCAGAAATCTCTTCCATTGATGCAGCAAGTTCTTCAAATGTTGCAGACTGATTTTGAAAACTGTCGGAAAAAGTTTCAACTACATCTGATGTGACATGTATTGAATCGGTTATTTTATCAAATGTCTGTTTCATAATAGAATTAAGACTGCTGATTTTTATATAATGTTCTTTATTTTTTTCAGATTCATTTTCCGTTATAGCCAGTGCTCTGTTTAGAATCCGGCTGGCAGCAACACCTATGGCAAATGTTCCAATTAAAGTTAAGATTCCATCCATAAGAGAAGTCTTAATTGTTTCGGCGATCAGTCCTTCTGCCAAAGGGAGAGCTTTAAAAAAATAATAACCGATATGAGATCCAATGCAGGAAAGAAGAACTAAAATCGTAAGCCGTATAGAACAGAAAAGTGATGTGTAGACGACAGCCATTATCATGAAATATGCAAGAGAAACACCGGCAAGATGGGGAGGTTTTGAAATAAAGCCTGCTATCGCCAGCAAACAGGTAAAAACGGAAAAAACATTCAGCCCTCCCTGGACTCTGCCGGTTTTCAATATAACCAATATAATTATTGTCATAGTGGTCCCGAAGAAGCCCATTGTCAGCACGCCCCTGGCAACATCAGGAGAAAGGGACAGCAAAAATGAAAAAGCAACAAGAAGAGCCATTAACAAAATAAAAACAAGGTTCATAGTCATGAGAAACTGACCTTTCTTATACAGAACGAAGTTACCTTTATCAACTTTCCGCAGGAAGAAATCATTAACAATATTAAACAGTGTTTTCATTTTTTAATATCCCTTCACCCGTTTATAACTACACAGCATATTAACATCACGATATTTAATTTTAAAAATTTTGTTAATTTATACACACAAAAACAGTTTTGTCAAGGAGGTTACAAGAGTTTAAATCTTAAGGTGAATCCCAAGGAAGAATAATTCTTTTTTCAATAAGGACAAGCCGGATCTTTCAAGCCCGCAGATAATTCACTCAGAAATTGAATAAGCCGACAACAGAAAGATAAATCCACTGTTCGATTAAGGCTACCCTATAAACTGTGTTTTTGAAATTATTAAATCTTTTTCATAAAACAGGTCTTGAGAACAATTGTGCTCTTTCCTATACGGCACTCAATTTCCTCCGCCTTGGATGTTAAACGGATATTTTTAATTACTGTTCCCCGTTTTAGAGTATTTGAAGCGCCTTTGACCTTAAGGTCTTTGATTACCTGTACTGAATCACCATCTTCAAGAAGATTGCCGTTACTGTCTTTAACATCCATATGATTTCCTCTTTTATTAAAAATTTTTATATGCTTTAACTGCAGTGTATTTTACAAATATTTATTGTCGAGTATTTTTAATCTTTTATCTCAGCCGGGACACTTAAGACGATACTTCAGAAATTTATAATTTTTTCATTTTTTATACTGACGTCAGATCACCATGACCGCCATATATTCCGAATTCTAATTCCAGATGTTCCCTTTTTATCTCATAATACCCTTTCTCTCAAAGAGACCCTCTGCTTATACTTCATCATTTAAAAACAACAGCACTGTAATTCTAAGAGGTGTACTGAAAGACAAGGAACGTCATACGACGAAAAATTATTTCTGGATATACAGTATACAGAAATAATGATTACCAGAATAAATACTTTTATGTTAATTTACCCGCTGCATAAAAAATCTTTTTATGTTTTAACTGAAAATCTGCATTGAACAGTTTTCAGTTAAAACTAACCTCTCAGCCAGATTAAAGTTAATCTATTTTTTCAGTAAGTACTTAATAGTTGTACCCTGAACCAGAATAGAAAATGCTACTACGATATAGGTCATTGTTAAAATCATTTCCCTCTCAGCTCTGCTTTCGGGAATTGACAAGGCAAGAGCTACTGCAATACCGCCCCGCAGACCTCCCCAGGTAAGTATTTTAATAACATTAGGAGAAAAATATATCCATCTC
Organism: uncultured Leptospirales bacterium; assembly: GCA_964396355.1. GTDB lineage: Bacteria > Spirochaetota > UBA4802 > UBA4802 > UBA5550 > CAYNFB01. Next base: position 2,439 of record CAYNFB010000042.1, read on the forward strand.
TTCATAATTGAAACCGGCCCTGCTATCGAAATAAATCTTGCCGCCAATACCACGAGTATTGCAATAAAACCCGCACCAACGTACTGCCAGTTCAGCTGAAGTACTACAACTTCAAGACCTATCAATACAAAAAGAAGAGCATTCAATATTTCATCAATGAGCTCCCAGAACTTATCGAGATTATCACGGGTGACCTCAGACATGGCCCACTTCCTGCCGTGATTACCGATGAGCAAACCTGCAACAACACAGGCAATCGGGCCGGAAGAATGAATAGTCTGAGAAAATGAATATATGCCTGTAACAAGGGCAAGTGTTATGATAATTTCAGTCTGATAATGGTCGATGCTTTTCAGCATCCTGTATGCGGCCCACCCTGCAGCGAGCCCGAGCATAATTCCTCCCACAGCTTCTGTGGCAAAGAGCTTTACAACATCACCGGCTCCCGGTGTATCAGTTCCCATAAACTCAAGTAGTGCAATAAACACGACGACGCCTACTCCGTCATTGAAAAGAGATTCTCCTGCAAGCTTTGTTTCAATGCTCTTCGAGGCATTTGCCTTTTTTAAAATAGCCAGTACTGCAATGGGATCAGTAGGAGAGATAAGGGCCCCGAAAAGCAGGCAGATGATAAACGGCAGTCCCCATCCCAGCCAGTTGCTGAGATAAAAAACTCCCCCTCCGATTATAAATGTAGAAAGAACTACGCCAATGGTTGCAAAGACAAATATGCTCCATTGTCTCTCCCGCAGATTATTGATATCAACATGAAGAGCGCCGGCAAAAAGCATAAATCCCAAAACGCCTTCAATGAGAATTTTATAAAAATCAATCTGTCTTATCATTTTTTCTAAAGGTTCAAATTCCATCAGGCCGTATCTGCGCATGATGATCATAGTAAAAGCAAGGATCAGGGACATGAGCATAAGCCCTATTGTCCGGGGCAGTTTTATAAACCGGTGATTGATATAACCGAAAACAGCAGTGAGTAAAAAAAGTACAGCAAAAATATCCAGTAAATTCATCTGCATATATCCTGTTTGTAGTGATATTTCTGTATTCCATAGGAAAACTTATGTTAATACTGCTGCAATGCATAAACAAAGTCAAGAGACCTTTAGATTATCTCTAAAAAGTTCAGATATTTTCCGGGGGAACAGAAACCGGTTCACAGAGTTTATAAACACTGCATATATTATAAATACGGGCTTTGGGGAAAGCCCGTATTCTATTTTCTGAAATATAACTTATTTTTTCCCTTCTAAATTCAGGAAGGGAACTGCTCCTGAAGTTACATTGGGAAGAATACCGTTCCATTTTTCGATCGCTTTCAGCTCCGCCTCTATCTGCTGAAGCTTTATCAGATTGGGTGTAATTTCAGTACGTTTGAGACGAAGAGCAGTTGCTTCTGCACGAGCCTGTTCAACTGTCTGCTTGGCCTCAATTTTTATACGGTCAAGATCACGCAGAGCCTTAAGAGCCTTTTGCTCGGCTGTCTGTTTCTGTTCAATAGCATCTGTAAAAGATGAGGAAAATGTAAAGCTGACAATTGAAAAATCGTCTATGGCAATTTTATACGCCTGAAGTCTTTTCGTAAGAAGCTCTTTAATCTCAAGACTTACTTTATCCCTCTGTGTAATAAGCTCCTCGGCGGTATAACGAGCCGAGATAGCCTTTACTCCCTCCTGTACTGACGGATCGATTATTCTTTCTCCGAAATGAATTCCTATGTTCTGATATATCCAGTTTACTGTATCAGGAGAGATGTGATAATTCAGAACTATGGAAAATTTTGTATCCTGGAGATCTTTTGTTGAGGCCTCTGAATCTGTACGCGCTTTCTGAATTTTTACATCCATTTTTACAACTTCCTGAAGGATAGGTATCCTGTAGTGAATACCCTCTCCGAGGACGTGATCCTGCACAGCTCCAAAGTTCAGGACAACTCCTCTTTCTCCGGCGCCAATTACCACAAACGGGTTAAGAAATAAGACAAAGACGATAACAGCTGCGGCTGCTATTAGATACTTGATAAATTTATTCTGCTTTATTATGCTGATAAGTGCGAATATATCATCAAATTCATTTTGTTCTCTCATGGGCATAAGATTATCCTTATATTTTATTTAATAGACTGATTTATGCACTAGCTCTGTTCTTCAAGGTATTTATCAAGCCATTTTTGAAGATTTAATTTTTTGATTAAATCTTGCTGCTGTTCACCGGCTATAGAGCTAGAACAGTTCAAAAATATTTTCACCGACCGTGATGTTTCTAATATTATAATAGACAGGAGAAATCCATCTGCTATTATCACTCAATGAAAAAAATTATTCTCATAATACTTGTTTTCATCATCTCACTTTCCCCATCATACTCTGAAAACATCTCACCCGTCCAGAGGTGGGAAAAATTTGCAGAAAGCCCCGACTGTATCATTCTCAAAAAATGGATAAAAGATGCAGCCCTGAAAATTAAAGAGGGTAAATCTCCATTAAAAAAAACAGGAGTCTCTCTCCCCGTCTTCTACGGGAGAACCGGACTGTTCATAACAATAGTTATTAATGGAAGGGTGCGCGGATGTTACGGAGCATTTTACCACAGATCTGAAGATCCGGAACAGGTACTCACTGAGTACATAAAGGGTGCTCTTTTTCTCGACCCCCGACATAGGCCCGTAGAGGAGTGGGAGCTTGATGAGGCGGAAATAATTCTCACAGTAGCCTCCTTTCCCGAACCTGTTAGGGATATAAATTATGTTGACATTTCAAATTCAGGACTTTTAATTGAATGTGAAGGCTGTGCCGGAACAGTGATTGTTCCGGCTGAATACAGAACAGTTTCCTTCATTGAGAATATGATATCAGGCCGTCAGTGTCAGATATCAAAATTCAAAGCGATAACAATTAAATAAAGAAGAGACCCGGGAGTTAAGAATGAAGAGAATGACTCTGCTTGCCATGACTGCTGTTCTCAGCGCGGCTGTGCTGTCATCATGCGTTACCCCTTCTGTTAAAAAAGATAAAGAAGGGAGGTCCGTATACAGCAGCAGCGAAGAGATTGAAAAAAAATCATATATAGAAGGAACAATAAGAGACTATACCACAGAAAAGCCTGTAGAGGGTGCAGTTGTGGAGATAAAAAATGCTTCCCGAGGAGTCGGCTACTACAAAACAGAAACAGACAGCAGCGGAAAGTATAGAATTGAAGACTTTATCCGAAATATAAAATATGAAATTTCTGTCAGCTCCAAAGGCTATGTTACATACAGTTCCACTGCAAATATTGCCGGTGTAAAAAAAGACGTAAAGCTGATAAAGGAATCCATTGTAGCCGGAACAGTCAAAGACAGCCGGGGAATGCCCATGTCCGGTGTAGAGGTTAAACTCAAAAAATATCAGGGCTACTATGATTCATCAATAGAGAGGCCTCTCTTCACCAAAACAGATTCATCAGGAAAGTACAGGTTCGGCAAATTGATAACCGGCTCATATTTAGTCGAATTTTCAAAGGCCGGATATATTTCAGAAAGTGCCAGACTCAAAAGAATAAAAAAGAGCGAGAAATTTACCCTTTCCATGAAGATGTACAGGCCTGCAACTATTTCAGGAAAAGTAAAAATAAAGGGGCTCGGATCTCCGGCTTTCAACATCAATGTTAACGCAAAGGGCCGGTATAATCACTCAAACATTACCTATCAGGACGGATCATTTATAATTGAAGATGTAAAACCCGGCAGATACTACATCACACTCACTCATCAGGGATTCAAAACTATTAAGGCCGGTTATGTCACACTTCAAGAGGGACAGAATAAGAAAAATCTCACCTACACTATTGAGACCAAATCACCACAGGTGAAGATTCACTCATACAGATATACATTTACTCCAGGCAATGCTCTCGAATTCAACTTCAGGACTCTCAGACTGGACACTGTTCACGTAAAGGTATACAGCGTTCCCATGAAGGTTTTCCTTGAGGAGAAGAATGATCCCGAGGCCATTAATCCGGAAAAGGAAAAATTCAGGAAGGTGACAGAGTGGGATGAGGCCGTAAAGAACTTCAAGCCTCATGAATGGATGTACTATGCGGTAAAAATAAATAAATCTCTGCCCACAGGCGGATACTGCATTGAGGCTGCCGGAAAGGGAGGAGCACTAACCCGCCAGTTTTTCACGGTAACAAATCTTGGAGTAGTGCTGAAGAGATCACCGAATAAAATTTATGCATATGTAACTGATCTTGTTAAAAACAGTCCGGTGAAGAATGCTTCAGTTCTGCTCTATTCACATAATTCAAAGTATAAATACACAAAGGGCAAAAAAATACGTCAGACTGAACGCCCCGGACGACTAGAGGATCTGCCGTTAAAGGTGCTGGCAAAAGGGAAAACCGACGGCAAAGGTATATATAAGACAGCCCTTCCCGCCGACAAAAGAATGTCTCTTCTTGTGATGAATACCGATGGAAGTTATGCAATTTGCAATGCAGGCGCACCTGGACATTACAAATCAGAAAAAGATAAACTATTCATATATACAGACAGACCCGTTTACCGGTCAGGAGACACAGTTTTCTTCAAGATTATTGGTAAAACCCGAAAAGAACGATTCGAAGCCATAAAGAACCGTACTATATACTACCGGGCAGGCAGGGGTTATTCTGCAAAAAACAGTGTTCAGGGAAAACTCAAACTTGATCAGTGGGGTACTGCACATGGCCGGATAAAACTTCCGGCAGATTCGAAACTCGGAACTTTTTATGTAAGAGCCGGATTCAGCCCTCAAACACTTTACGGAAGCGGATCGTTCATTGTCGAGCAGTACAGGAAGCCTGAATTCAAGGTCGAGATTAAACCATCGAAGGACTACTTCATAAACGGTGATACTGCAGAATTCAAAGTGGAAACAAAATACTTCTTCGGAGCTCCGCTCAAAAACGCCATTGTAAAATACAGGTTCTACGAAAAGAAACTCAATGACAGAGACTCTCAATACTGGTGGGAGGAGGGGTACCGCCCCGGAACATCCTATTCCAGGATTAAACTTGAAGGTGAAAAAATAGCCGATGCAAACGGTACGGCAATACTAAAGCTCGCCTCGGGCACCTACCCCTTTGACAGGGAGATAACACTCGAAGCAACTGTGACAGACCGATCGAACATAAGCATTACATCGAGAAAGACAGTACGTGTAGGAAGAGGAGAATTCTATATTAAAATTGAGCCTGCCCAGGAATTCTACAATGCAGACAGCAAAAAGAAAGTAATAATAAGAACCATTACACATTCGGGAAAACCTTACAGAACAAACCTGAAGATAGAACTCTTCCGCTATCTATGGAAGCCTGTACAGAGAGTCTACGTTCATGACAGCAGGGCAATATTCTCAAAAAAAATCTCAACTGACGAAAACGGCCGTGCAGAACTTATGCTTCCTGAAAGCTTCTCTACCTACGGAGAATTTGACATAATTGCAACAGGGACAGATGCAAGAGACAATAAAATAAACGGGTCAAGAGTGGTGCTGATTTACAGATCAAACGGAGGCAGGATTGCATCCAGATTTAAAAATCTTGAACTCGTTTCAGACAAGAAGAAGCTCTCTGACTCCGGAAAAATAACCTGTCTCGTTAAAAGCAGATTTACAGACTCATACGTATGGCTCACTCTTGAAGGTCGGGATATTTACCAGTCCAGAGTAGTTAAAATGACAGACAACATCATGCCCGTTACATTCAACATAAACAAGAAACATGCACCCAATCTTTATATAAGGGCTGCAATGCAGAGAAAGCGGGCCCTCTATACGGCAGTAAACGAGGTAGCCATCCCTGTTAAGGACGTAAAGATCCGCCTGACCCTTAAAACCGACAAAAAAGAATACAAACCGGGTGAAAGAGCTACCGTAGAGATCAATTCAACAGATCTGAGAGGCAAACCCGTGCCGGCGGATATTTCTCTGGCAGCGGTGGATGATTCAATCTTCTACATACGAAGTGACAGAACTCCGGAAATTTCAGGTTTCTTCTACTCAAAAATTTCCAACTGGGTGCTGACAACTTATTCATACCCTATCACTCTTCTTGCAGGTGCAGGAAAAGATTCTCCTGTAAAAGTCAGGGAGGACTTCAAAGATACAGCATTCTGGAAGTCAGACATTCGAACAGACAAATCAGGCAGGGCCAGCGTTTCATTTACCATGCCTGATAATCTCACCACATGGCGGCTTACAGCAAGAGGGCATGATCTTTCAGGCAGAATGGGCGAATCAAGAAAGAAATTTTTATCCACTCAGGACCTGATAGCACGGGTAGGTAAACCGAGATTCATGGTAGAGGGCGACACTGTTAATCTCATAGGAATAGTAAATAACAACACAGACAGCGGGATAAAAAAGATATTCACGGAAATGAAGGTGGGCAGCAAAACTGTTAAACCCGGAAAAGACTATGCAATAAGTCTTCCTGAATACGGTTCATCGAGAAAATTTTATAAGTACAAAGTGCCGTCAGGAAAGAACAGACTCAGCATTGACTTCTCTGCACTGGCCGGATCAAAATCCGGTGATGCAGTACGGCACCTGCTGCCCGTTGAAAAGAGAGGCCTTAAATACAATATTACAGGTTCAGGTGATCTGAACAAGAACAGAACGATTTCTCTCAAATCTCTGAAAAACACCGATGACTTTGAATTCATCCCAGAAGAAATAGAAATCACAGTCAATCCCTCACCCGTTCTTCAGATGATCAGGGCTGCTAAATATCTCAATCAATATCCATACGGTTGCCTTGAGCAGACCATAAATAAATTCATCCCGGCTCTGTCCCTGAAATCTCTTCTAAGTCAGAGGAGCTATTCAGGACTCGTATCAGAAAAAATGAAGAAGGATCTGGACAAGAATATAAACACTGCAGCTGAAAAAATTTATGCAGCCCAGAACTATGACGGAACGTGGGGCTGGTGGGATGGAGACCGGGGCAATGCCTTCATTACCGGTTTTGCACTTAACTCTCTCTATCTGATCCGTTCACAAAATCAGAATTTCAATACTTACAAAATAAAAAATGCACTCAGTGCAGTTGACAGAATGCTGAAGTCCGGAAACGTGACGGGAAGTGATGAGCTCAGCTGTCTCCTTCATGCATACACAAACTGGTCTAAGTGGAACCATGAATTATTTAAACAGCTTTCAGGTGATAAAAATATAAATTCATACACGGCTGCGAACCTTCTGAAAGCCGGAACAAATGCCCTGAATAAGGTAAAACTCAAGGATTATCAGGAAGAAGAAATCAAAAAAATAAATTCACAGCTTGTAAAAAGAATTCAATCACTTACAGGAAGCGACTCAAAGGGAATTTACTGGCCCTCTGCACCAGGACAGGAATGGGGATGGCCTGGCGGAAGAACTGAGATCACAGCTCACGTACTCTCAGCACTTGCAGAATCCGGCAGGGGAACATCTCTTCAGTCACGGGCTGTCGTCTCTCTGTCCCGTAGATTCAAAGGTGAAGCATGGAATTCCACAAAGGAATCAGGGACAGTTATGCTTGCACTTTGTGAATATCTGAGCAAAAACAGAATAGAATTTCAAAGCAGCGGCAATATAGATTTTGCTCTAAACGGAAAAAAAATCACATCAATAAATTATGACCTCAAATCACCGAATTCTTTAACAAGCCTGACAAAGAAAATAAAACTTGAAGGCAGCGAAAAGTATGACTCCTTTAATCTGGCAGCATCAGGAGTATCTGCAGGAGACGCTACCTATGCTGCGGTTGTACGGGGTACGCTTTACTTCAAACCAGGCGGAATTTTTGCATTCATGAAATCTCAAAAAAGAGGAATAAAATCACTGTCCAACGGACTTGCAGCCAGAAGAGATCTCTTCTATCTTTCGAGAGTGAAAGATGTAAACATGCAGGAATATCTTGTTCCCCAGTCTATTAGTGAAAGAAATAAAATATCCGTTGGTGATGAAATTCTCGTAAAGGTTAAATTCAGAGCCAGTGACAATTTCGGTTTTCTCATGCTTGAAGACTTCCTTCCATCAGGTTTTGAAGTGATCAAAGAAAATGCCTACAACGGATACAGCGGTCATTCACACCTGGAGAGAAGGGACAACAGAATGGTCTTCTTCTTCACCGATGTAAAGAAAGGAAAGGAATATGAGGCCGCATATATAATAAGAGCAGAGCTGCCCGGCTCCTATATGATGAGACCTTCCAGAGTTGAATGCATGTATGAATCTACTATTCAGGGCTGGTCTATTCCCGTCATAATTGATGTTTCAAAAGAAAAATAAATTAAGGGGGAGAGTAGTCCTCCCCCTTATCACCATTCTTCTCTGCAGCATCTTTCTCAATTCTGCAGAACACTATCCCGGTAAATCAGGAAAGATAAGAATAAAAATCATGCCCAAACAGCTGAGAATTCTCAGTGAAGGGAGAGGCCCTGGAATAGAGATAGCCCTGCCTCCCCTATCTGTTATAAACTGCGGTGAAGATTCAATAAAATTAAGTTTCCTGAAAATTTATTTATCAGAAGGAAAAATCAACATACTATCAGACAGGGGATTCCGGACAGAAGGAAGACCTTCTATAATAACAGGAACTCCGGGAAGCACATTCACGCTCTCTATCGGCAGGGAACGAAGAACCTATCCCCTGCCCCTGACAATCGACAGTTCAAAGAAGACACCCCTGCTTATAATTTCAGAAGATATCGACAAATACGCAATAGATGCAGCAGCAGCAGAACTCGGCGGGATAAAGATAAAAGATGAAGAAGCCCTCTATGCGCTGGCCCATGCAGTAAGAGCCAGATCACTTAACACGATGAATAAAAATAATTCTGCCCCTTATCACTTCTGCGACATGACCTGCTGTCACTTTTACAAAGGAAGAACTTCGTATGACTTCAACGATTACCCGATTATTGACCCTGCTTTAAAAACAGAGCTTTACTTCCACTCTTCGAGCGGAGGACGGCTCTTTACAAATTCAGTATTCTCCAAAACAACACGCAAATTTAATCCCCGTCCGGATATCATATACAGTGAGAATATAATTCTAAGCAGAAAAAAATTTCAAGGCTGGAGCACTTCAATTCCGGAAGATGAACTTTCAAAAATACTCTTCCCTGAAACACCCGGCCACATTTACAGAATAGACTACAGCATGGACAGAGAACAAATATTAATTGAGTCCTCCCTTCGTACTATATTAATGGCACCTGAAACTTTCAGAATAAAAATAAACCGCATAAAGGGATGGAACTTCCTGAGAAGCAATAACTACCGCATTGTAAAAAAAGGTAACACCTTCTCATTTTCCGGGTCTGGACTCGGCCACGGAACAGGCATGAGTCTTCTGGGCGCCCTAGAGCTTGCGGAGAAAGGCTATTCCAGATTTGAGATACTCCGGCATTACTACGGCGATATCCTGATTAAATCTCCTCGGAACAGCTCTGTTCCAACTGAGATGCAGTACGTTATATACAACACATCAAATGGAAAGATTATAATGCAGGAGGGAAAATCTTTCCTCAACAGAAGAATCCCCTGCGGCTCCCTCTTCAAACTTATCACTTCCCTCTATCTTGCAGAGAGGAGAAGCGATCTCCTCCATAATCACATTCACAAATGTACAGGAGATGCAGATTCCGGCGGTATCAAATGCTGGAACAGGAAGGGACACGGAGAAGTAAATTTCAGCCGGGCTCTCTACCTTTCATGTAATACATTCTTTGCATCTCTGGCAGACGAAATAGATCCCGGTTCTTTTTCAGAATTCATAAATAGTTTAAACAGCACGTGCAGCCTTGATCTTTCTATACCGAAGATAAAGAACAAAAACGATTTGCAGAAGATCCTTCCGGGACTGAACTTCAATGCATCCATTACAGTAAGAGGGATAATGAAGATGTCAAGGCTGATAATGTCTGAAAAAATTAAGGGTAAAGATATCAACCAGACTCCGTTTAATCTGCCTGCAGAAGAAATGGAAGTTCTCCGCAATGCCCTGGCCAAAACCTTAACAGAAGGCACAGGAAGCACCGATTCCGCTTCTAGTGATGATGGCATGGTATCGGTATCATCTATGTGGGGAAAGACAGGAACCGTTATATCCGGAACAAACAGTCATATATCCTATGGATTGTTTACCGGCGGGACCGGGAAGGTCGGAATTATTGCGGTACTACCCGGCGGCACAGGACATGACTGCGCAATTGAATCAGCACGGCTTCTAAAAAAAATCATCGGGGAATAATAAAATTTTTAAACTACGAAGAAACTCTTTTACCGCAGCTTTGCAGATCATCAAAAACTAAAAAATACAATATTTGAATTTTACGACTACGGATTATAATTTCTGCTTGAAGGACAGAAATTTAATATGTATTTTAAAAAACATATGAGCTTCTTAAAAAAATTAAAAATTATATATGACAATCTGATACCATCAGAGAATTCCTTAAGCATAGAGGAAGAAGGAAGAAAAAAATTATTCAATGTTTTTATATTAATACTGACAATCTCTCTTATTATTTTAGGTACGGCTCATATCAAAACCGGAAATTACGGCTACGGTATAATAGATTATATCGTAGCCGTAATTTTCATTGCTCTTTTAGCAGTTTCGGTTTACAAAAAAAAAGGAAAGCCTGTATATAGAACAGCTGCTGTTTTTCTTGAACTTCTCTTATTCTACTGGATACGGAGCGGAGCTGTCCAGGGATATTCCAGCATCTGGGCCATGGCTTTCCCTATATTTGCATTTTATCTCCTTGGGAAAAAAGAGGGTTTTTTCTGGACATCCATATGCTTTCTTTTAATCATCCTTATTTTTATTAATCCTTATTCAATAGTTACAGATTTTTCATACCCTAATGAATTCATTACTCGTCATGTGCTAATATTTTTTATAATATTTATTATTACATATAATTACGAATCAGCACGTGAAAAATATAAGAATGCCGTGATATCCGAACAGGCCAAACTCCTTCTTGAAAAAGAAAAACTTGCTGAGACTAAAGATGAAACAGACAGAGCAAACAGGCTTTTAAAAAGAGAGATAAGAATAAGGGAACAGGCTGAATCTGAACTTAAAAAACATCATGACCATCTTGAGTCTTTAGTGACAGCAAGAACTCTTGAAATAAAAAAAAGCAATGAAGAACTAAAAGAAAGTGAAGAACGCTACAGGCTGATGGCTGATAATGTAGATGATCTTATATGGGCAATGGACATAGAACTGAATTTTATATTTGTCAGCCCTTCTGTATACACTATATACGGTTATACTGTTGATGAGGCGATGAACCTCCCCCATGAAAAAATAAACACACCCGAATCAATCCGGAAAATAGCTGAAGTCTACAATGAAAAAATTAAACACATTAAATCAGGTAGTTATAAATCTGATGACCACATAATACTCCAGCTGGAACAGATAAAAAAAGACGGAACAATTTTCCCGGCAGAATTAAAAATTTCACCTATTTGTGACAGCAGTGATATAATAATCGGGATTGTAGGTATCACCAGAGATATCAGCGACCGGATTGACGCAGCCCGGGAAAAAGAAAAAATAAAAGATCAGCTTGCAGAGTCACAGAAAATGGAAGCACTTGGAACGCTGGTCGGCGGTCTGGCCCACGATTTTAATAATTTTCTAACAGGTATTATCGGAAGCTTTGATCTTCTCTCATATGCTCTTAAAGAAGAGAATCTGGAGAAACGTGATTATATTGAAAAATACCTCAGTCTGGGGATGGAATCCTCAAAACGATCCGCTGGTCTGATTGATCAGCTCCTGATTTTGTCCAGAAGAAATGAAATTAAACTCTCTCCCTTTGATATTAAAAATTCACTACACCAGATATATGAATTATGCAGAAACAGCTTACCAAAGTCGATTAAACTCGATTTCAGGATATCGGATGAGCCGCTGGTTATACTGGGTGATATGGTTCAGATTGAACAGGTTCTGCTCAACCTGTGTATTAATGCATCACATGCAATGACGACCATGCGTTCCCCCGGGGAGAAACAGGAAGGGACACTTACCGTGGTACCTGAAATAATCCGGTCCGATTATATAATAAAGGAAAATTATCCGCAGGAAAAAACCATAGCGGATTTCTGGATCAGAATAAGGATTTCAGACACTGGAATCGGCATGGACGAGAATACAAAACAAAAAATTTTTGAACCGTTCTTTTCCACAAAGGATAAAAAAGACAGTTCAGGACTCGGTCTTGCCATCTCCTACAATATTATTAAAAAACATCAGGGCATAATCAATGTATACTCTGAACCCGGTTCAGGATCTTGTTTTTCAATTTATTTTCCTGTTTATAATGATCCACGCAGAATCATCAGCAGCCACGACATTCCTGAAATCATGACCGGAGAGGGAACTGTTCTCATCGTTGATGATGAACCGGCAATACTTAATGTTGCAAAGGGATTTGTAGAACAATGCAAATATGAAGTTATCACAGCCGATGGAGCAGACAAGGCTGCAGAAATTTACAGCAGGAAACATTCTATCATTACAATGATTCTAATTGACCTGTCAATGCCCGGAAAATCAGGACTCGAAATTTTTCAGAAACTGAAAGAAATTAATCCCGATGTAAAAGTTATTCTATCCTCCGGCATGCTTGATGATGAATTAAAAAATTCTGCCTTGAAGCAGGGCATAAAGGAAACAATAAATAAGCCCTATACTGCTGCTGAGTTATCAATGAAGCTGAAACTGGTATCAGCCATGTAAAAAGATATATCTTTCCCGCAATATCCAAGCCTGGTCTGATTTTAAATATTTCCTGTCCATCCCACTTCCACCAATAAAAAGTTCTCTCCCTTTGACAAATCGGATTAAAACTTGTATATTATATATATTGCATATCACCATTAAAGAGGAGAGGACATGACTAAAACAGCGAAAGACAGCAGCATAACAGTAATACAGCAGATGACCCATCAGGACGCCAATCTGGCAGGCAATGTTCACGGCGGAGTGATAATGAAACTCATAGATAATACGGCAGGAATTGTCGCGGTAAGACATACCGGAGGAAACGCAGTAACTGCATCTCTTGACAGAATGGACTTCCACAGCCCTGTATTTATCGGAGATCTGCTCAGAGTAATGGCCAGCATTAACTACATCGGAAAAAAATCAATGGAGATAGGAGTGCGGGTTGAAGCCGAGAACTTCGTAACAGGAGAAGTACGCCATACAGGATCTGCCTATCTCACATTTGTGGCGTTGGATGAACAGTTTAAACCCAAGGTGATACCTCCGATTTTATTTGAAAGTGAAGATGCCAAAAGAAGAAATTGCGAGGCTCAGGAGAGAAAGAGAGTCAGATTCGAATCAATAGAACGGGGAAAAGCGAATTGCAAATATTAGCAACAGGGGGGGAGCTCCCCCCCCCCCTGTTAATTTATAAATCTACTTAATGTCAGCTGGATATTTTCTTATTTTAAAGAGGTTCTCTACAGTCTCCTTAACTACAGGATCCTTTGATCCTTTACAATAAACGGAGTACCTGAGAAGAGGCCTAATCTTAGTTCTAAAGTTCTTTCTGTAATAATCAGTCCGGAAAAGCATGTAGTAGCCCTGAGCATTTTTCCCGTATGAAAAAACTGAGGCAAATTTATTTGTCTCATCAATTTCATGAAACTCTACCTTATAGCCGTATACATCTTTATGAACTGTCTGATAATCTCCGTCTTTTAAAATGCTTTCAAGAATATTCAAAGACTTCATATCATCACAGTAATTTTTTTCAAAAGCAGCACCGGTGATGATGTCCTTTTTAAGTGAAACAATATCCTTGCTGAAGAGGCTTGATTCTGAAGATTTACTTTTCTTCAGTATTTTAGTCTCAGGATAGTACTCATAGACAGCATCAATGGTGTTATCGCTATCTTTGTCCTCTATGAGAATAATCCTCTTTTCAAGTTTAGAAAAATCACCTATAACAATTGAAGTATTTCCTCCAAGAGACTGTAAAAAGAAATAGTTCCTGTTATCATCTGGAACAGGGAAAAGTTTGATACTCTCAGGAGTAAAAACTTTCTTCTGCATAGAACTCACTTCTGCAAACACAGCAGAACTGCTTATGAGCAGTGCAGCTGCTAAGACCAATTTAAATATTTTTTTACCCATAATTTTTTCTCTCAATATTTTTTATAAAAATCAGCTCAAATTTGAAAGACTCTCTTCGAGTTTCTTAATAATATCGCTGTATTCCAGCTGTTTGCCCTTTTCTTTTTCTATAACCGCTTCAGGCGCTTTTCCGATAAAACTCTCGTTTGAAAGTTTCTTCTCAACTCTGTCAAGCTCGGCCTTGATTCTGGCCATCTCTTTATTCAGTCTGCCCTTTTCCTTATCTATATCAATCAGCCCTTTAAGAGGGAGGAATATTTCAACATCAGTCATCACTGCAGAGGCATCTGTTCTGTCAGGCTTGTAGGCCGGATCAACGGTAATAGACTCAATACGCGCAAGTGCCTTAATATGAAGTCCCTCTATATCTGCAATTTCCTTTATAACAGAACTTTCAGTTTTAAAGATAACATCGGCCTTCTTGTCCGGAGCAATATTCATCTCCCCTCTGACATTTCGAATTTTATAGATGATCTCCTTAAATAACTCAGTATAGGCGGATTCTTCACTGAATACCCTTTTATCAGCATACTCCGGCCACTCTG
>CAYNFB010000043.1:0-16985 GCA_964396355.1 uncultured Leptospirales bacterium
CAGGCAACTCCTGCATGAGTTGCAGCTCCACGGACGAATTACCGGGGCCGGCCGGAATCACGGCGCAGCCAAGGGCGCGCAGGGGTTCTTCAAGCATGAGTCCGGCCGGGGTGAGGTGATAGCTGAAGGTCATCTGCGCCAGGTCGCCGTCGCGGAACCCCGCCGCATAGAACGCCTCGGCCCAGCCCCAGTAGTCCGTTTGAGGTATTACCTATATCTATTCCTATAAACATTCAATTCTACGCCTTAACCCTGAAATCACCGATACGCTTAAGAATCCCATCTCTCTCTATGCGGTTAAGCAGTGGAAGGATGTACTTTCTTGAAAGACCTACTGAGTCCTTCGCCTCGGGTACAGTTATCTTATCCTTCTCATCAAAGAGAGATATTATTATACCCTTCATCTGTTCGTAGACATCTCTGTGATAGATAATGTTTCCGTCAAGACTGATAAGAAAATCAAGCTTTATTAACTCCTTAACATCCTTCTTCTGGATATCATCCTTCAGCTTCTCTATTTCCATTCCTTCTCCGCCCAGTTCAAGAAGTAATTTAAGAAGACTTCTCTTAGACTGCGGGAGGTTCTCTTCTGTAACAGTATCTCCGGAAAAATATCTCCCGTCCTTTTCTATGACGGAATCCTCTTCAACGACCTTTTTTATCATTATTTTTGCAATGTCGGAGTTTAGAGCCGCCATATCGGAAATTTCTCTGAGATTTAGGCCCACACCGCTTTCAATTGCCTTTCTCACTCCGGCCATTCCTTCATCGAAAAATCTCACAGACAGAACGAATTCCTCCTCCTGAACTGCCAGACCGGTCTTCACAATTTCCTCGATCATTCTGTCCACACTCTTCTTTGTTCCTGGAAGCATGCGGTGAATCTGCGCCCTCTCCATCCAGCCCTTGACAGCAACATTGAAATAGATGATTTCGCCGGATGACAGGCCCTTAAGTTCAGGCAGTTCCTGCTTAACCCTCTTTCTGTGTTTCGAGGGGATAAAATCAGGGATTAGAAC
Organism: uncultured Leptospirales bacterium; assembly: GCA_964396355.1. Lineage (GTDB taxonomy): Bacteria > Spirochaetota > UBA4802 > UBA4802 > UBA5550 > CAYNFB01. The sequence goes on from CAYNFB010000043.1 coordinate 1,020, forward strand.
TGTACCTCCGCCTATAACTCTGTACCCGCCGGGATTAGCGATTACGAATGACTGTCCGGGATATACATTGACCGGATTGTCAAATCTGATTCTCACAATAAGGCTATCAGACTCTCCGTCACTCTCCTCAAGGAGTATCATCTTACCCTTTGCCGAGGATGTTCCCGATAGAACCTCTATATATGAATTATTCTTAATCTTTCTGTTTTTCTCGAGAATATTAAGCCTTGCAATAATATCGCCGGTGCGGGTAAAAAAATTATCTCTGCATATTAAATGTCCCCGGTCCAGTTCATCGGAACTGATACCGGATATATTCAGAGCCGTCCTCTGGGAAGGCACCCCCTCGTGAATTTCCTGATAGTGGCTTTCTATTTTCTTTATCTTCACCTGCTTATCCGAAGGAAGTACTGTGACAGTTTCATTTTCATGAAACACTCCGTTTTTAAGAGTACCGGTAACTACTGTCCCCACTCCCCGGGGCGAAAAAACCCGGTCAATATATATATAGGGCTTCTCCGAATCCGATGCTTTGGAAAGTTTTCGGAGATTTGCAACAATAATATCACGCAGATCATCTATACCTCTGCCGCTCTTGGATGAAACCTCGACAATGTCGCAGTCATGATACCTGGTAGATTCCAGTCTCTCGATGGTCTCTTCTCTGACCATTTCGGCCATTTCCTCATCTGCAAGATCTATCTTGTTCATCACCACAATAATTCTCTCGGTGCCCATTATCTGAAGCACCCGGAAGTGATCCTCGGTCTGAGGCATCCATCCGTCGTCAACTGCAACAACGAGAAGAGCAAGGTCAATTCCCCAGGCTCCGGCCACCATATTTCTAATAAACCTTTCATGTCCGGGCACATCGATTATCCTCACACTTCCGAAGCTGGGATCTTCAATTCTTGCAAATCCCAGGTCAATGGTCATTTCTCTGGCCTTCTCCTCGGGCAGCCTGTCGCAGTCGGTTCCCGTAAGAGCCCTGATAAGAGATGTCTTTCCGTGGTCTATGTGACCCGAAGTTCCAACTATATACATATTATATTTCAGCCTTTATAAGTAATTTTTCAATAATTGTTGAAAGCATTTTAATTTCGCTGTCCTGAACAGTGTAGAAATCAAGGACAAAACTATCATCCCTGACTGTTCCGACCACGGGCTGCTCTTCCATTATGAACCACCGGTATATTTTATCAGCAGTCATACCCGGTATGGTAATTTCTACTCCTGCACTTTCAATGACCGACAGAGGCATGGTACCTCCGCCGTAGGTTGCCGTTGTTTCTATCTTTTTCAGACATGTTTTTTTCATATCATTCTTAATCATTTTCATCATTTTTGAAATACGCGTCCCAACAGTATTTCGGTTCTGAAAAATAGTTTTCCAGAGCTGCACCTCATCTGTCTTTGTGTTAACGTATTTAAGCAGCGTATCCTGCAGTATTGCATAGGTTATTTTATCAACACGGATCATTCTCATGAGCGGATTTTTACGAAGAGATGCAATCAAATCCTTCCTGCCCACAATTACTCCGGCCTGACATCCTCCGAGGAGCTTGTCTCCGCTGAAACAGACCAGATCAGGTCCCTGGGAGAGCTCCTGAAAAACAGTCTGCTCGAAGGGCTGCTTCACTCTATCATCACTTATGAAATTTCCGCTTCCCAAATCTCTGACAAAAAGTACCGAATCATTCTTCAGACCAGCCAGTTCCTTCAGGGTCGGACTCTCGGTAAAACCCTCTATTCTGTAATTGGATGTGTGGGCTGAAAAAATCATCGAAGTGTTATCGGTGAGAGCATTCATGTAATCATCAACTGTTGTAATATTAGTGGTGCCGACCTCTACCAGAGTTGTACCGCTCTGATTCATTATATCCGGAATGCGGAACCCTCCGCCTATCTGAATGAGCTCTCCCCTTGATACAACAGTTTCTCTCCCTCTGGCAAACTCATTGAGGATCAGAAAAACGCTCGAGGCATTGTTGTTCACGATCAGGGCATCCTCGGCACCGGTAAGCTGACAGACCAGATTTTCGGCAAAGCCTCCCCGTTTACCACGCTTCATCTCGGGAAGATTAAATTCAAGATTACAGTAGCCCGAAAGATTTTTCTTCAGGCGGTCAAAAATCTCCTCACCAAGAGGAGCCCGTCCAAGATTGGTATGGATTACCACGCCGGTACCATTTATCACTCTCTGAAGTTTTTCCATTCTCTTCATTCGGCATAATGTGATTATTTCATTGCGGAGATCATCAGGATTCAATTCTTCACCGGACAGAAGCGACTTGCGGCAGGCATCGACAGAATTACGCACAATGGCAGTCACATTGGATACACCAATATCTTCAATATAGGGAAGAATGGCTTCATCCCGTATCAGTTTTTCAACCTGCGGTATGCTGCTGAGCAATTCCTGTTTCGTTTTATTCGATTTTTCCATTCCTGACATTCCTCATCTACGGCCTTTTACATTAGTGATCTTATATTTTTACAACATCATTTTTCAAGAACTTTAATTTATCAATTCATCCAAAACAATAAAATCTTGACAGTAAAAGATGACTTCTATTTTCTCCTGAATTATAATAGTTAATATTGGATTAATATAACCATGTAAAATTTATCACAACTATACAACAAGAGGAACGGATAGATGGATATACAGAACAGAATTAAAAAAAATGTGGGAAATATTCTCAACGATGAACTAGGAGACAGTCTTCACCCGGACAAACTGACATCGATAATTTCAAAGATCAGTGAAAAAATTTCCCTGTCAGTAAACCCCGACGAACTGGTGCTGCTTGGCATGAAAGAGCAGAAAGAAACAGGAAAGGAGATGGCAGTTGTCTCTGTAATTGGTGAGGACTCCGTTGGAATTGTTGCAGATGTTGCAAATATTCTGGCTGAGAACAAAGCCAATATTGAAGGGATGAATCAGGCAATAGTAAGCGGATACTTCGCGCTCATCCTGTCTATAAATGTTGCGGACATGGAGGTATCACTTGAGGAGCTTCAGACTCAGATGGACAAAACTGCAGAAGAAAAAAACCTCAAGATATACATCCATCACCAGAATATATTCAAAAGCATGAACAGGATATAGGTGAAACCATGAATTTTGAAGTTGCAGAAATACTTGAAACAATAAAGATGAACTCACTGGAAAATCTCGATGTGAGAACAGTGACCATGGGCATAAGCCTCTTCGACTGCATTACAGATTCTCTAAATAAAACAGCTGAAAATATAAGAGAAAAGATACTGAAGAATGCTTCTAATATAGTTCCAGTGGCAAATAAAGTTGCCGGAAGATACGGCGTCACAATTGTAAACAAGAGGGTGTCTCTCACTCCTCTGTCCCTTATAATAGGAGGGAACTATTCGCCCGAGGAATACGTTGAGGCTGCGAAGATAATAGACAGCGCCGGAAAGGAGATAGGAATAGACTTTATCGGAGGCTACTCCGCCCTGATACAAAAAGGCATAACGCCTTCAGAGTCTTCTTTCATAAACTCAATTCCCATGGTACTCGCAAATACAGACCGAATCTGCAGCTCAGTCAATGTAGCCACGACCAAGGCAGGCATTAACATGGATGCAGTTCTAAGAATGGGCCAGATCGTAAAGGAAACGGCTGAGCTGACTGCGGACAGGCAGGCCATAGGATGTGCAAAGCTCGTGGTATTTGCGAATATCCCTGAGGACAATCCGTTCATGGCAGGAGCAATACACGGCCCCGGCGAGGGAGACTGCACAATCAATGTGGGCGTTTCAGGCCCGGGAGTTGTCTACAGAGCAGTTAAGAGCCTGCCGGAGGAATATGATCTGGGAGTGGTTGCCGAAACTGTTAAAAAAATTGCTTTTAAAATAACCAGACTGGGTGAACTGGTAGGAAGAGAAGTTGCAGATGAACTCGGTGTTGCATTCGGAATTCTCGACCTGTCCCTTGCTCCCACACCTGCCATAGGAGACAGTGTGGCGGACATTCTCGAGGCCATGGGACTTGAGGCTTGCGGAACACACGGCACAACTGCGGCTCTTGCACTGCTCAATGATGCGGTGAAAAAGGGAGGAGCCTTTGCATCCTCAAATGTAGGCGGGCTATCGGGAGCATTCATTCCTGTCAGTGAAGACTCGACGATGGAACAAAGGGCAGCTGATGGAGATCTGTCGCTTGATAAGCTTGAGGCGATGACCTCTGTATGTTCCGTGGGCCTTGACATGATTGCTATTCCCGGAGACACTTCTGCCGAAACTATTTCAGCAATTATCGCAGATGAAATCAGCATCGGTGTCGTAAATACGAAGACAACAGCTGTCAGGCTTCTCCCCGTTCCGGGCGCAGTACCGGGCGATGAGATTACCCTCGGAGGACTGCTTGGCCGGGCCAGGATTATACCTGTTCACGACAAGTCCGCATCTGTCTTTGTACACAGAGGGGGTCGCATACCCGCTCCAATTCAGGCAATGAAGAACTGATTAATATAGTCTGTCTAATCTTTAAATACTCCTCCTCTCTCAGGGGGAGTATTTAGATTCACTAAAACCGCACGCTCCAGCCGCTCTGCAGTCGGAAAGTACATTTATAAACATTTTTTCACAGTTTCTCCCTGTTGATAAGTTCTCAGGTCTTTATTATAATATATACCTGAGAAAGAGAAGAAAAGTTCTCCGGGAACAGGGAGGAGGAGATGAAAAGAAAATTACTAAAACCCTACGACATGGGTAATGGGCTGATACTAAAGAATAAGATCGTAATGGCACCCATGACCAGAAGCCGCAGCGAGGATACCATTCCCAACAATCTGATGGCTGATTACTACAGACAGCGCTCATCTGCCGGTCTGATTATAACAGAAGGATCTCAGATAAACCCGGTCCAGGCAAGAGGATATATCAACACTCCGGGAATCCATTCGGATGAACAGGTCGACGGCTGGAAGATGGTAACTGATGCGGTTCACATCAGCGGCGGCAAAATATTCATACAGCTCTGGCACGTGGGTGCAATATCCCATCCGCTTTTCCAGAACGGAGAGAAGCCCGTTTCAGCCAGCCCCTTTAATCCCGGGCTGAAAATATACACCGACCAGGGACTCCGGAACACGGTAGAATGCAGAGCAATGACCACATCGGCAATAAAATCCACCATTGATGATTATGAGAAAGCAGCGGAAAATGCAGTGAAAGCCGGCTTTGACGGCGTTGAAATAGATGCTGCAAACGGCTATCTTCTTCATCAGTTTGTAAGCTCCCATACCAACAGAAGAAAAGATCTCTACGGAGGTTCCATAGAAAGAAGATGCACCATTATATTTGAAGTAATAGACCGGGTGAGCAGACACATGGCAAAGAACAGAATTGGAATAAAATTAAACCCGTCAATTCACGGAATACTGGGATCAAAGATAACAGATGACACAATACCTACTTACGATTACCTGATAAATAAACTCAATGATGAGGACCTTGCCTACATTCATCTGTCCGAGCCGCTTACTGATGTGAGCAAAATAGTACACGCACTGAAAGAGGTAACAGGGCATTACAGAAAGATTTATTCCGGAACTATTATAACAGAAAGCAGCTACACAAGTGAAATAGGAAATCAGATAATTGACAAAGAACTTGCGGATCTGGTTGCCTACGGAATTCCATTCATAGCAAATCCCGATCTTGTTAAAAAAATTGAGACAGGAACAAAACTCATCCCGGCAGAAAAAAAGAAGTATTATAAAGGCGGAACGAAAGGATACATTGATTATCCGTCGATGACTAAATTTGAAGATGAATAATAGCTTATATGATTAAACGTTCAGGCGGGTACAATATTCGGAAGGAGCAGGAATCGAACCTGCCGCTGCAATAAATTACAGCCTACGGTTTTGAAGACCGCGGAGACCACCAGATCCCATCCTCTTCCATGTATGTATTATTCTGATCAGAAGCCTTTTTTTGCAATAACAATAATCAAAAATACAGTCAAATCTGATTTTTTTTAAAAGTTCCTATTCTGGGAAGTCCGGCATAGTCATTGAGAACTGATACGGAATACCCCTCCTTTTCACCTGACTCGATTATGAACTCCTTCTGGTCTGCGCCGATCTCCATCAGTAAAATTCCGCCCGGTTTAAGGAAACTACCAGCCTGACTTATTATCTGAGAAATAACTTCTCTGCCGTGATTCCCGGCATAGAGGGCAATCTCCGGTTCAAAGAGAAGATCCTGCTGCAGATTATTTTTCTCATCTGGATCTACGTAAGGAGGATTTGCGGTGATAACGTCAAATGTCCTGCCGCTGAAGGGCTCGAAGAGATCTCCCTCTTTAAAGGTGATCATATTTTTGCCCAGGATCCTGTTTGAATTTTTCCTGGCCGTCTTCAGAGCCCCGGATGAAAGGTCGGAAGCAAAGACAGTAACGTCGGAACGGCTTTTCTTCAGCGCCACAGCAACGGCGCCCGAACCTGTACAAATATCCAGTACTGAAGCGTTCATACCCGCCCAGTAGATCGCCATATCAACGAGAAGCTCTGTCTCGGGCCTGGGGATAAGAACATTTCTGTTCACAATAAAATCAAGAGAGTAGAATTCCTTAGAGCCGAGAATATATGCAACAGGCTCAAATTTCAGCCTTTTTTTTACAAGTTTTTCGACTTTTTTTATCTCATCAGGGAGGAGTTTTCTGCTGCCCTCGGTTACTACTTTATAATTATCAATTTCAAGACCGTGAGAAAGGAGAATCTCCGCATCAAGAGAAGCGGTATCAATTCCGGCCTCTTTAAATCTTCCGGTAATATCTTTAAAATATTCAGACAGTAGCAATGACAGCTCCGTATATATTATTTTACATCCTTCAACTGCTTTTCTACTTCTGCCTTCTTCATAGCATCGACCACGTCGTCCATATTCCCCTCCATGATGCTTTCAAGAGAATAAAGAGTGAGGCCTATTCTATGATCGGTAACTCTGGACTGGGGATAATTATAAGTTCTGATCCTTTCACTTCTGTCGCCTGATCCAACCATGGACTTCCTTATCTCGGACTCCTTGGCCATTCTTTCACCGTTTATCTTTTCAAAAAGTCTTGCCTTCATTACCCTGAGGGCCTTGGCCTTATTCTTATGCTGGGATTTTTCATCCTGACAGGTAACAATCATCCCGGTGGGGATGTGAGTAATCCGAACGGCAGAATCGGTGGTATTGACCGACTGACCGCCGTGTCCTGATGCCCTGTATACATCGAAACGAAGTTCATTGGGATCTATTTCAAGATCATTGTCCTCCGCCTCGGGCATTACTGCAACAGTAACTGCCGAGGTGTGTATTCTACCGCCCGATTCAGTCTCAGGAACCCGCTGAACTCGGTGCACACCTGATTCGAATTTCATGCTGTCATAGGCCTCTTCGCTCCTCAAGGAAAAGATAACCTCCTTGTAGCCGCCTATTTCATTTGCATTGGCCTCGATTAGCTCAACCTTCCAGCCCTTCGTCTCTGCATATCTGGTATACATTCTCAGAAGGTCGGCTCCAAAGAGAGCGGCCTCATCACCGCCGGTTCCTGCTCTTATTTCAATGATAATATCCTTGCCCGAATTCGGATCACGGGGAAGCAGCATGACGAGAAGTTTCTCTTCAATTTCACTGGTCTTCTCTTCGAGCTCTAAAATTTCAGCCGACAGCATCTCTTTCATTTCACTATCGCTTTCTGCATCAATGAGTTCTCTGCTGTCTGAAAGTTCTTTAAGACATTTTTTATATTCAGTATACTTTGATACAATGGGTGACAACTGCGAATGTTCTTTGGTGAGCTCTCTGAATAATTTCTGGTCAGACATGGTCTCGGGTCTGCTCAGCTCTGCCTCAATTGCACTATATCTATCATTAATTCCCTTAAGTCTATCTTCCATATGAAAGCGCCTCTGAATAAAAAAATAAGCGGAATCAACCGCTTTTTCAACTGATAAAATTATTTTTGCTCCTGGGAGGACTCGAACCTCCGACACATAGTTTAGGAAACTACTGCTCTATCCGCCTGAGCTACAGGAGCATTGTAAATTTATACTAAGAATATAAATTCTTTCTTCTTGATGCAACAACTCTTTGAAAATCGCGGATGTTTTTGACAACAATTCGGTCATCAAACAGGTCAATTTTGTCAACACGGGTCAAATGTGTCAATTCTTTTTGCACATCAGCCTCCGGCATTCCTGCCCAGTTTGCTACCTGCTGAGAGTTGGTGCTGAGAGTGAGTTCTCCCTCAAAATCGAACTGAGGATTTTGTTCTGCCAGCATTATAAGCACGTCCATAACCTTAACCGACGGCTCATCGAGAAGAAGTATCATGAGTCTCCGTTTGGCATCATATATTCTCTTTGAAAAGATCAGAAGCAGTTTATAGGCAAGCTGAGGATTCCCCTGAAGCAGAGAATCAAAATTATCCCGGTGAAATTTCAGAACCCTGACGTGATCAGCAGCTATGGCAGTGGCGGATCTGGGTTCTTCTTCCAGTATTGACATTTCTCCGAAGACATCCCCTTCGGCCAGAACGTCGATGGTCTTCTCCCGGTCATTTATTATTTTAACAATTCGGACATGGCCTGTCTGAATAAAGTAAAACTCATAACCCGGTTCATATTCACAAAAAATTATTTCATTGGGGGAATACTCCACTCCAAATCTTTCAAAAAACTTTTCATCAAGTTCGAGCATATTCTACACCTGATCTTTTTGAAGCACTTTAATTTTATCAAGCGCCGCTGAATTTACTGAATCACCTGGAGGGATATTGAGCACCTTATTATAGTAGGCAATGGCCTTCTCCTTCTGACCGGCCTTCTCAAAAATCTGCCCTATTGCAAAGAGAGACTCTTTAACCCGGTCTGAGCCGGAATGATTCTTGATAATATCTGCGAAGCCGGCCATTGACTCCTTATACTTCTTCAGCTCCATATTGCAGAGTCCTCCGTAATACAGAGCATCCGTTAATATTTTTTCATCATTTTCCTTATCCGGATCAGCCTCTTCTATTACCTGCTTAAAAGAGGCAAGAGCTGCAGTGTAATTATCCATATTAAAGTGAGACATGGCTTCATCATATATATCCTGACAGCATGTTTCTGCCGGCTGTTCATCAGGTTCATCGTCGAATGAAAAATCCCCGAAATCATCAAGAGAGTCATCTGAATCGGAAAGAAAATCATCCATTTCGCTTGAAAGTTCAGATGAAAGAGAAGGAACTCCTGTTTTGCCCGGAGGAGGTGCAGACGGAGACTCATCGAAACTGAAAGTATCATCTCCTTCATCGTCCATGGAGAAATCGGAAAATTCATCATCACCGGAGATAATGCTGTCTGTTCCTGAACTTATACCTGAACCTACGGCAGGACCTCCCGCTCCGATAGTTCTGATGCGCTCCATTGCGACTTTAGCATATTCAGTATCGGGATAGTATTCCATATATCTTTTAAAGGCGTAGGAGGCTTTAATAAAATCGCCGGCCTTAAAATAATGCTCGCCGATCCGGAAAAGTTCAACATCGGGATTTACATTTTCACTTTCACCCAGGACAGTTCGGACATTCTTACCGATTCTTCTGAGCTGATTGCTGAAGACACGGAGCATCTTTCTCACTACATTTACATTCTTGAGGATAAGACGTTCAAAATCAGCCATTGCAAGGACGAGGACAACTGTTTCTCCAATAGTCTGAGCAGTCTCCTCTCTGGGATATTTGCCCAGGGCAGACTTCACTCCGAAGAACTCTCCCTGGCGGACTTCCTCTTTAATTTCTTCACCTGTATCGATCTTAGTATAAGAGAGAAGAACCCTGCCGGATTTCAATATATAGATATATTCGCTTTTATCATTTTCGAAATAAATTATCGAGCCCGATTTATAAGGTCTGGTGATGATTCCGCTCTGAATGCCGCTAGCCATTGTTACTCCTTTTAAAAATCAACAGGCAAAAATGGAAATTCCTTTTTAAAACCTACAGATCTGCTTATCCTTCTGAGAAGACCAAGCAGATCACCAATTACAACTTTTTCAACTCCATCAACGACCACCTCCTGATACTGAACCTTCAGAGAATCGAAAAGATCTGAAAAGGAGATGTCACCATATGCAGGCATTCCGTTTATGACTACAAGCATTATATCTTTCAATTCAGCTGATACAACCGAATTGATATAGGAGCCGCCTCTGTCTTTTACTACGACGAAATCTGCTATATTCCCTACTTTTATCGACCCTGAATCGTACATTCTGAAGGCTTTAGCTGGATTTTCAGTGACCATTTTATAGATGCTCTCATCGGGAAGTTCCTCTCCATAATGCTTCTTATAGAACTTACGGTCAAATTTCATCTCATAGAGAAGGTTTTCACCTCCGGACATAGGTGAATCAGTTCCAATACAGACATTGATTTCTTTATCCAGAAGCATCTTTATATTAGTAGTCTTGTCAAACATGAAGATATTCGAATCACCACACCAGACAACAGAAGCATTCTCTTCTTTGATGTGATTCATATCGCTCTCTGAAAATGCTATTCCGTGAACCAGTACGGAATGATCTCCCAGTCCGCCCTGATTATAGAGTGTGGTAAGATCGTTTACAGTTTCGCTGTCGAAGCCCTCGGCGATATGGGTAATAAAAGGAATATCCTTTTCAACAGCCCTCCTGTATTCTGCATCAATCCCCTCTCCCCATGCAAGGGCAAAGGATGTAATAGAGTGAGCAAGCGCATATTCCCGTATAGCCTTGGTGGGCATTATTCCATAATAAGGCTCTGCTACAAAATGCGGAATATGATCAGAAACAGTGGTTACACCGGAGATCAGATTTCTATACCCTCCAAGCAGATAGAGATCTCTGTTCTCGATCTGCTGTCTCTCCTGATAAACCGGAGAGCTCTTTAAATCATTATCCCAGGGAAGCCAGTTTTCATACGGCCCGTTCCCAACCTTTGGGAAATAGGTACCCAGGAGGTGATCATGGGCATTTATCAGTCCCGCCGAAATTATTCCATCTGTATCAAAGTTAAGAGATGTTCCTCCATCCTTTTCTGAAACAAGAGAAATTCTTCCGTTCTCAACTGCGATATTTACATTTTCCCGTGTATCTTCAGGATTCAGGATTGCAGCGCCTGAGAGCACCCATTTTTTCATTATTAAGTCCCCGGATAATATTTTATTAAATCAATATAATACCAAAAATTAAAATACTAAAAGAGTCTAGTCAAGCAAAAATAAAACCAACACAAAGTTAAAGATAGCCGGAAAAACAAATTATCCCCTCGCAGGCAGAAACTCCAGAGGATTTTTAGCCTTGCCGGCATAGTCTATCTGAAAGTGAAGCGTACGGTCATTGTCAAGACTGCCGATTATACCGCCCCTGGAAACGTTCTCCCCTTCATTTACTCTTATCCTGCCCATATTTGAATAAACGGTAATGTATCTCTTGCTATGCTTTATTACTACATAGTTGCCGTATCCTCTCATATAGCCTATTCTCTTGACAACTCCCCTTTCAGAAGCCATCACCGGCTCTCCGGCCCTGCTCTTGATTACAATACCTATAGATTTCACACTTTTGCTGCCGTCACGGCGGCAGCTCTTCACACGGGTCACAGGCCATTTAAAAAGCGGCTTCTTCGATGACAGGGAGGTTGAACTTTTTTTGCCCTTACTAATTTCATTCCCTGCTTCTGCGTCCGCAGGAATTTTAAGTTTCATACCCGCAAAAATCCGGTTCTTATTACCCAATTTATTAAGAGATTCCAGTTTTCTCACATTAACATCAAACTTTCTGGATATACTAAAGAGAGTATCTCCCTTTCTAACCTTGTAGAACCGTACACCCCTGCTCCTGGGGGTTCTCGCTGCAGCTTTTCTGGAAATTGTTTTCCTTGTTTTCTTCTCCGGCCGGACTGTTTTCACAGATCTTTTGACTGTCTTCTTCTCTCTGTAGTACTCATAGCCCCGGTTTTCCCGGGATATTATGTCTCTATTGCTGCGGTTGCCTCCTTTTTCATATCCTGCGGGATATAAGGAGCTGCTCCTGGCTGTCCTTCCCTGATTCTTCCCGTTTTTTACATCATATGCAGATGCTTCGCCGCATAAAATGCCGAAAATAAGGACAGCGGGGCATATTATTATAAAATATCTCCGCCGCAATTAGATAACTCCAAATAGAAAAATGCATACTAAGCCTTAATCTATTTATCGTATCCAATGGCTTGATAGTTGAGCATTTTATTTTTAAAAATTTGATTTTTCATTCATCCAGATTAGTTTCTGTTGAGGCTATTACAAATTTACCGTGTTTAACATTCTTAATAGAAAGAATGGTATTAGCCAGAGACTTAATCTTCCCTGCCCGGCCTTTTAGAATAAGGACTTCCAGACAGTTATTGTGGTCAAGATGGATATGTGTCGTTGATACTATATTATCCACGTAATCATGCTGGACGTGATTAAGTCTTTCCGAGATATCTCCGTGATGATGATTATAGATAATGGTCAGTGTGCCGAATGCTTCTGCCTCGGGATTTTCAGTCTGCTGCGCCACAAGAGTATCTCTTATCAGATCTCTTATGGCCTCAGAACGGTTAACATAACCCTTTTCTGTTATATGCTCATCAAATCTGCCGAGAAGTTTTTCTTCAATTGAAACTCCGAATCTGACTATATTTCTCTCTGCCATGCTATCTCTCCATTTTTCTGATTATTCATAACAACTCATTGATTTCTAATTTACAATAAAAAAATGCTCTTACGGGCAATTCCCTGTTTCTGTTAAGTAATTGACTTATCCGCAGACTAATGTTTTATTAAATAAAATTAATTTCCGAGGATAATCCTGTTTATGGCGAAACCTGAGGTACCTCCAAAAGCCAAACTCTTCATCAGCATACTCTATTCATCTGATGAATCACTCAATGCTGCAGAGAAATGTCTTAACAAAAAATACGGACCTGTTGAAAAACGCACTGATCCGATCCCCTTTGACCATAACGAAAATTTTGATGAAATAGGCCCGGATCTGAAGAAAAAATTCATTCTCTTCAAAAAACTCATACGGAGAGAAGATATCGTCAACATAAAACTCTTCACCAATAAGACAGAAGAAAAACTGTCCGAACCTAATCACAGGACGCTGAACATAGATCCCGGCTATATTACACTCAGCAATGTATTCATAGCCTCATGCAAAGAATTCTATCACCGTACCTATATGGGCAGGGGAGTTTACCTTGAAAATGAATACCGCTATGCTTCAAAAAAATTCATTTTCTGGGACTGGACCTATCCGGAATATAAAAAAAAAGAATATCTTGATTTCTTTTATGCCGCAAGAAAGATGTACCACGATCAGATAAGAATTAAACCTTTCTGAGATATTCCTCCTGGAGAGATTAAATTGACCAGCAAAGAACCATACACCTTCATAGCAGAGGCCTATGACTACATGCTCCGCCACGTGGACTATCAGCAATGGTATCTGTTCATAAGCGGTATAATGCTCGATTACATCAATAATCCGCGCACAGTACTGGAACTCGGATGCGGAACAGGGAAATTCGGAGCAAAATTCTCCGCAGAAGACTTCGAAATATACGGAATTGACAAATCATTGAACATGCTCAGAGTGTCTAAAACACGTGCCTTTAGGAATTTCAGAATAATCTGCTCGGATATAGTAAATTTTCATCTTAATAAAAAATTTGATTTCATATTCAGCGTTCACGACACAATGAATTATCAGATTCACGACGACGAGGTGAGACAGGTTCTGCGCAATGTTAAAGATGTCATGCATGACGAAAGCATATTCATGTTTGACATAACAACAGAACATAATATTGACCGTTTCTTCGACAACAAGACCTCATTCTATAAAACCAGAGGATACAAAATAGAATGGGGAAACAGATACGACAGAGAGAAGAGACATGTAGTATCCAGTTTCACAATAGACCGCAAGGGAGTCAAAACCGAAGAGGAGCATGTACAGAAAATCTATACCATAGACGAGATGATTACCTTCCTCGCCATGGAGGGATTTGAAGTGCTTCATATCTGCAGCGATTATTCATACGATCCTCCGTCGGATGAGACTGTAATGGTAAACTTCATCACCAGAAAGAGAAAATATCAGTGAACACTTTTCTCTACATAACAGGACTTATAATAGGAATAGCCGTCTTTCTTTATCTTCTATCTCTATATGAAGCAGGAAAGGAAAAGATTCAGACAAAAAATGTCTCCTGCGATAAAGAAAATTCTGAGGATTCCCTGAATCCTGATACTATTGCATTCAGGAACAGACCCGCCGCGGCTCCGGGAACGAGGATTTGTCCGATCTGCGGTTCATCTCTGACAAAGTACGAGGGGCTCTATGCGTCAAAAATTGCCGACTCTACCGGCACGAAACTGATGATTATGGGATGCCGATTCTGCTACAGGGATAAAGAAATTCCCGATAAACCCAGGGAGTCTGCGCTCTGATCAAACCTCTTCAAATTCGGGACATCTGTAGATAACAATTTCCATCCTGTCATCAAATTTATTTTTCACTTCGTCCCTTGCGGCCTCTTCCATCCTGATCAGGATATGACATTTCTTATTCTTTTTACAGAACGCGCACGCGCCGTTGTTTCTCGCGTTAAAGACTATTTCTGTCATTGCAATCTCCTCTATATTTTATTATACAAAGAGAACTGTATAAATCAACTTTTAAATAAAATTCTCCTTCACCTTCGTCAATCATGTCAGGAGGAGATGATGCAGCACATGGCTTCTCCGGCTGGAACAGAAAATAAAAGAGAGGCCGGATTCAGCCCCTCATTTTTAAAAATGATGTATATTAAAACTATTCTATTTCAAGGAATCCTCCAAAGACCCATCCCTGCTCATCTCTCCACTTTACCTCATACCAGCGGGAGGTTTTCCCGGCAATGGTGACCTGAGCGTCTTCCGATCCAATAATTTCAACAGAACCTCCCGACGGAATGACAGCGATCTCTTCCTCTTCTGTCCCCGGACCTCTTCTGATTTTAAGTCCCTTTGCAGAAATTACTACTGCAAACTTACCCTTTGTACCGGGCTCAGTTTTCTCATCTACTTTCGTGTCTTCCCCTGTTGCAGCACTGCTGTATTTGCTCAGCGCATCGCCTGCCTGGACTGAAAAAATCTGTGATGACGAAAGCTCCTTAAGCCGGTCCAGTGCTTCTTTTTTCTTACCCGGTTTTGATGAGGATTTCTCAAGCACAGCAATTGACTCCTCATACATCCGGGCCTCACGGATAAGGGATTCTTCATTGGAGAATCCGCCTCTGACCCACTGTTTTGTCAGCCACTTATTATTTATCTTTCCGGCATAAATCTGAGACCACTCAGCACTCTCCTTCTCGATAAAGCCTATTGTTCCTTTAGGTATTGTGGTATATATGGAACTTGACTGATTGTTACGCACGTAGGCTTTAGTGTCCTCTGTGAATACAACGGGCTGATTACCCAGATGCTTCGATTTTATATAAACAGTTGTGTAATCTGAAAGGTTTACCTTCGAAACATCCACAGGCTTACCCTGAATGGTAACCTTGAGACTTTCTATAAAGAATACGGGCTCGGTCTTTGCAAGTGTCGCGGCCCATTTGGTCATTTCACTATCATTGTAGACAGCGGCACTGTATCTTGCATATTTTACGATTGCCTCATCCTTTGGAGCCTCCTTCTTGCAGCCGGCGGCAGTTACGACAGAAGCAGCTAATAACAATAAAAATATCTTTGTATATCTCATATTTCCTCCTGAATTATTATTCTATTATACAAGAGCTTTCAGTCTTGTCAATTAATAAGCGACTCCCAATTATACTTGCATATATATTCTTAACGATATATAACAGGTTAACAAAAAAAGATATAGTATTTATTCAATGCATTTTTTCTGCTG
>CAYNFB010000044.1:0-355 GCA_964396355.1 uncultured Leptospirales bacterium
TCTATTCCAGCGGATTGAGAATTTCTGAAGCTATTTCACTGGCCTTAAGTGATATAGATTTTGATAATTCCTTTGTTCAGGTTATGGGTAAGGGCGGTAAGGAAAGACTTGTTCCGGTAGGAAAAGAGGCTTTAAGACTTCTTGGTAAATATATAAAAGATTCAAGAATTGCAATTTTAGGAAGCAGAGAATGTGAGTTTCTTTTTGTGAGTAAAAAAGGATCACAGCTGAATCGTAAATCGGTCTGGAGGCTTCTTAAAAACTACGTATCAAGAACTGAGATACAAAAAAATATAACACCTCATACTCTCAGACATTCATTTGCCACTCACCTTATTGAGAATGGAGCTGATCT
>CAYNFB010000044.1:365-16858 GCA_964396355.1 uncultured Leptospirales bacterium
TATGGATATTTCAACTACTCAGGTATATACTCACATGGCCAGGAAGAAGCTTCAGGAGATTCATAAGAGCTATCATCCTAAAGGATGAACTTTTGATTATGATGAAAAATATATCTCTAATACTTTTCTCTGTACTGATGCTTGCTCTGAGCTCATGTACTCCATCTGCAAAATATCTTAAAACTAAGAATTCTTCAATAGGTCATGCCAGTAATTACGTTAGAGTCCTCATTGGGATTGAAAAAAATCCTGTTAAAATCGCCTCCAAATCGGGCCTCAGTATATTATCCAAAGAGGGTAATAAAATTATTTACGAAACACGAAAATGTAAACTTCTTTTTTCTCCTGATAAAATAAAGAAGCCTTATATCATAGAAACAGGCGGAACTCCCGTTTTCTTTAACGGCAGTGGTTACAGAGGGAAGCTTGAACTTCATAATGTTCTGGGAAAGATTTATGTTATAAATTTAATAAATGTGGAGGAATATCTCTACAGTGTTGTTCCCTCAGAGATGCCGTCTTCTTGGAACCTCGAAGCGTTGAAGGCACAGGCTGTCGCAGCCAGAACCTACACCTATTATCACCTTGCCGGAAAGAAAGATACAAATGCAATATATGATCTTGATGCTACTACTAAATTTCAGGTTTACAAAGGTCTTGCTAAAGAAAAGAACTCTTCAACTCAGGCTGTACAGAAAACATCCGGCATAATAATGACCTACAATTATAATCCCATTCTTGCTCTTTTTCATTCTACAAGCGGCGGGAAGACAATTGATGATAAGTATGTATGGGAAGGGACAGATCTTCCTTATCTGCAGGGTGTGAAATGTACTTATGGAAAAGAATCTCCTCATTATTCATGGGAAACGGAGTTACCACTTTATTTGATAAAGAGCGCACTCGGCAAAAAGTATAAGAGAATTGGGAAGATAAAGAAAATCAGTTTTAAAAAAAATGACGGAAGAGTATCAAACGTTGAAATTATTCATCAGTACGGAAAAATAACCATGACGGGAAATCATTTCAGGCTTCTATTCCCTCCGAAGAAACTGAGAAGTACATTCTTTAAATCAAGCAGAGGGAAAAACGGACTCCACATAAGCGGGAGAGGGTGGGGCCATGGCGTCGGTATGTCTCAATGGGGAGCAAAGGGGCGTGGTGAAAAGGGCTTCTCGTTTAAACAGATTCTTAAGCATTATTACAGAGGCATAAAATTTAAACATATTAAAAATAATTTTGTTGCACAGAAAAGGACGTCACATCATCTTGTCAATTGATGAAAGAAATAGATGATATACAATATACACTTGAAGATTTTTACTACGATTTGCCTGATGAGCTGATTGCTCAGACCCCGGCGTCAAAGAGAGATGACTCCAGACTCTTCGTACTTGACAGACAAAAAGAAGAATTTACTCACTCCAGTTTCAGGTCAATTGCAGATTTTCTACGTCCGGGAGATGTCCTGGTTTTTAATAATGCCAGGGTAATCAATGCCCGGATTTTTTGTAAAAGAGAAAGCGGCGGCAAGGTGGAGATTGTTCTGGCCCAGCGTGAGTCTGCCCTCCGGTGGCAGGCTATCTCAAACCGTACGAAGAAGCTGCGTGAAGGAGAGATTATCCATCCGCTTAAAAATGAGTCCATCGAACTTAAAGTATGCGGTAGAGATGGAGAATACCTCATAATTGAAAGCGGAGTCGAATTAACTGATTCGGTACTGGAAAATATCGGGGAGGTACCCCTCCCGCCTTATATTAAAAGAGATTCGGATGAATCAGATGATGAAAGATATCAGACAATATATGCCTCAAAGAGCGGAGCAGTCGCTGCTCCTACTGCAGGGCTTCATTTTACCGATGATATACTTCAAGAACTTAAAGACAAGAATGTGGAACTCCTCTTTCTCACTCTTATGGTCTCATGGGGGACATTCAGTCCTGTAAGAGAAAATCAATTGTCGAAACATAATATGCATACTGAAAAGTATGTTCTTGAGGAGAGTATTGCTGAAAAAATAAATAGGGGAAGAAAAGAGGGCAGAAGAATTATTGCTGTTGGAACAACATCTTTGAGAGTTCTCGAGAGTACCTACGAAAACGGGGAAAATCATCCCGGTTCCGGTGAAACCAGTATTTTTATATATCCCCCCTATAAGATAAAATCAATTGATGCAATGATTACAAATTTTCATACTCCCTATTCCACTCTTCTCATGCTTGTTTCAGCCCTTGCAGGATATGATTTAATACTTAAGGCCTACAGGGAGGCTGTTGACATGGAATACCGATTCTTTTCCTATGGCGACTCAATGTTTATCTGCTGAGCAAATAAATCTTTTTATTTCCGCTGTGCTTAATTATATTGACAATAATGCATATATTAAGCGTTTATATTCTATGAATGTTAAAGATCTGGTCACATTACTCGGTAGTGAATTTCCTGAAAATCTTCAGGAATCATATGATAATACAGGTGCACAGATAATATTCCCAGATGAGAAGGTGAATATTGTCTATGTTTCACTGGATATTGACAGATCGGTTATTGAAGATGCTGCATCACTGGGGGCAGGCCTGATAATAACACATCACCCTCTTATTTTTAAGCCGATTAAAAGCATTGTTATGTCAGAACCTGTTTCCGATTCGGTTATTGCATTGACTCAGAATAAAATTTCTCTGTATTCAATGCATACCAATTATGATAAAATAATGTATGATTTTCTCGGTAAGACTCTTGGACTTGAGCTGGCTGATGTTCTTCTGAAAACAGATCAGCTTGATGGAAGAGATATCGGTTTTGGTTCTTTAATGAAATCACCGGTAAAGATTACATTTGAGCAGCTGCTTAAAAACATAAAAACAAAATTAGACATAGATTTTCTTTTATATTCCGGCGACAGGGATCGTATAATAGATAAGGTCGCCTGTATCAACGGATCCGGAGGAGGATCAGTTGAAAAAATAATTAAGATGCACAAACCTGACTGCATAGTAACAGGAGATGTGGGATACCACCACATAAAGTATGCAGTAGATAGTGGAACATGTATTATAGATGCAGGACATTTTGGAACAGAGAGTATTTTTAAAGAGCAAATGGCTGAGAAAGTCAGGGAAATTCTTCTTCTGCAGGGACATTCTGCAGATGTTATTGTTTCAGGTTTAGAAAAAAATCCATTTAGAGTATACATGTAAATATGACTAATGAAATAAGTATAATGAAAGAACTTCAGCATTTCTGGAGTATGGTAATGAAGGCAGATGCAGAGGCTGCGAGGAGCAGGAAGTCTATTAAAACCTGGGAGTCAAGGCTCAAAGACAGTGTAGTTGAGGTCGACATCAGGAGTGAAAAGCTTAAACAGGCTAAGCTTAATCTCAAAAAAAATGAGCTGGAACTCGATGAGATAGAGACTAAAATTGAAAAACTTGAACTGAGAAGAGACAGCCTTAAATCGGAAAGAGAGGTTGATGCTCAAAATAAAGAGCTCGGCAAACTCAAAGAAGCGAAAGATTTTCTGGAGCTTGCAATACTGGAGATGTTTGATGTTATAGACAGCAGTGAAGCCGAGTTTAATAAACTTAAATCGGAACTTGAAGAATCAAAGATTACTGTCGCATCTGATGTTTCCAGTCTTAATGCGAAAATAGAAAAATTTGAAGCTGTGTCAAATGAGAACCGGGAAAGTTTTGAAAAACTATCCGAATCCCTTTCTCCTCAGCACCGTTCCAGATTTCTTAAACTCATTAAGTCAAAGGATGGAATCGCAGTTGCAGCATTGAACGGAGAAATTTGCAGCCATTGTAATTTTGTTATTCCATCCTCAATTGCGTTATCAGTAAAAAACGGCGAACTGCATACGTGTACAAACTGCGGCCGGTTTATTTATTAAAATATTGTAGAGGAGTAAGCAGGAAATGCTTTTAAGTATAGACAGAGTTTTACAGCTAGTATCAGAAGGAAAGGATATTGTAAAAATATCTGAAATGGCCCAGTGCACAGCTGCTGATGTATCAAAGATCTTGGATGATGCCAGAAATCTGCTCAGCAAGTATGAAAAAGTTAATTCACGAAGAAAAATCGTAATAAAGAAAAAGAAGGTCGGAAATCTCATACCCGAAGAGGATACTGAATCAAAATTGATACGTGATATATTCAGCGGTGCGGAACTTGCAGCTATTCCTGTAGATTCTCCTCTTACAATGTATGTAGGAGGTGTTTCCAAGGGAAATCCCGGGAAACCCGGAGATGCCGGGATCGGAATTGTTATTTTTGACAGAGAGGACCGTCAGGTAGGTAAAGTATCTGCATATATAGGTATCCGGACTCCCGATTATACAGAACAGAATGCATTCCTTCGGGCTCTGAAAATTGCCGCATATTTTCAGACCAGCGAATTAAAAATACGAACGGACTCCGAAATTATGGTTAAACAGCTCAATGGTGAATACAAAATTAATAATCCTGAATTTCAGAAGTTTTTTGATGCGGTCAGCGATCTTAAAGAAAAACTCCGGGTAGTTCGTATTGAACATGTATCAAAAAGTCAGAATGATAAGGCTGTTTATTTTGCAAACAAGGCATCTGAAAAGCATAAATAATAAATGAAATCCAACTGGCAACTATCTTCAGTAGAAGATGAGGCGATTAACAACCTCAGTGAAATCTGCAGTATAAACAGAGCCATTGCAGCAGTTCTATGCTCCCGCGGTTTCAGTGAAAAAAAAGATGTTTTGAATTTTCTCTATCCGGAACTATCTGATCTTCACAGTCCTTATCTGCTGAAAGGGATTGATGATGGTGTGGCAAGGATAAAATCTGCAGCAGAGAATAATGAAAATATTGCAATTTTTGCTGATTCTGATTTAGACGGCATTACATCTCTGACCATTTTGAATGATATGTTAACCCGAATCGGTATTACACCGTCGGTAATAAGATATCCCAGGGATAAAGAGGGATATGGGCTCACCTGCAGCGTAATAGATGAATTCAAGGAAGCCGGAATTCATCTTGTAATAACTGTAGATTCCGGAATCAGAGATATCGATGAAATACGATACGGACGTGAACTTGGGATCGATTTTATTGTAACAGATCATCATGAGCCTGATGATAGTCTGCCTGATGCCGTTATTATCAATCCTAAGCAGTCAGACTGCTCCTATCCTTTTAAAAATCTGGCAGGAGTGGGCGTGGCATTTAAATTTGCTCAGGCCGTGTTGAGCTCCTATGCTGCAGGTTCAGATACTCAGTATGTTCTTATTACCAGAGACAACGGCATCTATGATTTTGCCTTTGTACAAAGGGGACTGGTTAAGACCGGAGTCAGAGTAAAAAGAGATGAACTGATAGAATTTATAACTTCGAATATTGACCCGCAGGATTATATAGTATTTTTTCATGAGGAAAAAGGCCTGTCTCAGGTTTTCACCGGCCTTTATGAAGAGATCAGAGTTAAATCTTTTAATGAACTGGCATCAGATATCGTTTCTGATTCGAGTAAACCGGTTGCCAATGAGCTGATAAAGGCTTTTGGAATAAGAATTGAAAACTGCGATAATAAAATAGATTTGGCTGTAAAACTGTTCCTCGAATTTCAGATGAGAAGCAAAACGAAATTATTTACAATTTTTGAAGAATATCTTGTTCTTGTGACTGTCGGGACAATCGCAGATATAATGCCCCTGAGCGGAGAGAACCGCCAGATTGTAAAATACGGCCTTGCAACCCTTGCAAAGGGCAGTGGCCATGAGGGGATTGTTTCTCTGCTGGGTAATTCGGTGGTTACTTCTAAATCCATCGGCTGGGATGTCGCTCCGGTACTGAATGCTCCGGGAAGACTGGGCGAGACCGACAGGACTGTTGAATTCTTCCTGGAAAAGGACAGTGAGAAGCTTCAGGAGCTGATACAGACTGTCAAGAGAATCAACCGTCAAAGGCAGAAGCTTGTAAAAGAGGCTATTACGCTCATCAATAATGATATTAAAGAAGGCAGAACTGATACGGACGGGAACTTTTTCTTCTATATAAACGACAGCATCAGGGACGGTATTGCAGGTCTTGTGGCCAACCGAATTGCAGATGAGATCAATAAACCCGTAATAATTGCAACCGGCTGCGATGGAGAGGCAATGGTTAAAGGTTCCGGCCGCTGCCCGGGGAGTTTTAATTTTCTAAGTCATGCTGTAACTGCATCCGATCTTTTTGAGAGGCTGGGGGGGCATGCCCAGGCTTTCGGATTTACGGCGAACAGGGACAGCATTGACAGTATAGTAAATCACATAAATCAGTCAATAGGCGAAGAGCTTGTTCTTGACAATCGGCTGTTTATCGACTGCAGTCTTGATATCAGTGAGATCAGTTCTGATTTTATTGAAAATCTTTCACTTCTTGAACCCTATGGAAAGGGTAATGATCAGCCGGTTTTTATCTCGAGAAATGTACCCGTCCTTTCCTGTTCTGCATTCGGAACCGGGGGCAAACACGGCAAGTATAATCTTCACAATAATATCCAGGCTATCGGCTGGAATTTGGCTGACGCCATGGCTGATCTGTATAGTAAAGGGGCCGGCCTGGATCTGGTATACAATCTTGAGAATAACAGCTATATGAACAGGTTATACCCCCGACTCGTTATTCTGGATATTGATGTGCATAAATAATTTTTTTAAAAAAATTTTATTTGACTTATTGTTTCTTATTGGTACTTTTATAATACTAAAAAATGAGTGGTATTGCTATGGAAATAGAAGTAATTGATCAGGATGATATCATTGTTTTAAAGGTTCACGGTGATATTGAAATGATGACTATAAAGACTTTCAAACAGAAATTGTTTGAAGTCGGCCAGAATACAGAAAAGGATATTGAGATTGATCTGTCTGATGTTGATTATATCGATTCTTCAGGTGTAGGTGTTCTAATCAGCCTTCTTAAGCTTCAGAAGAAAAAAGGGAAGGCTCTTAAAATGGAAAAAGTTAGTTCAAAGGTTCTCAATGTCCTGAAACTCAGCTCCCTCTCAGATGTCTTCAATCTCTAATATGTTGAACATCAGAGTAGGTAACGGTTTTGATGTACACCGTTTCTGCAATGGAAGGCCTCTTGTTTTAGGCGGAGTTGAACTTGATCATTCCATGGGGCTTCTGGGGCACTCTGATGCTGATGTTCTCATCCATTCAATAATGGATTCCTTTCTGGGGCCTGCAGGGCTGCCTGATATAGGACAGCTCTTCCCTGATACTGATCCTGAATACAGCGGAATCAGCAGCATATTGCTCCTCGAACGTGTATATGAAATTCTTAAAGAACGTAAGATTACCGTAATAAATACAGATTCCGTAATCCTGTGCGAAAAGCCTAAAATCGCTCCATATATTGAAAGCATGAAAAATAAAATATCTCAAAGTTTTATGAATGAACTGCCGCCTGACAGGATTGGAATTAAGGCTACTACTACTGAAAAACTCGGATTTACCGGGAGAGAGGAGGGCATTGCAGTATATACAGTATCCCTCCTCCAAATAGATAATTAAAACAGATTTCTAACTATCCCAGAATCTCCTTGTGAATAATATCAGTACAGTATAGAGTTCAAGCCTTCCCACAAGCATTGCAAAGCATAGAAAACACTTCACGTAGGCAGGGAAAAAAGCAAAGTTTTCCGTTGGGCCGATTTTGCCGAACCCGGGGCCGATATTTCCTACTGTAGCCAGAGCCGTGGTGAAGGAGGTTAGAACATCCTGATTGGAGGTTGCAACAACCAGAGTTGTGATAATCAGCATGAAAATATAGAGAAAGAAGAATCCGGATATAGAATAGACTACATCTTTTTTTATCGGGTGACCGCTTATTCTCAGAGTAAAAACACCCCTGGGGTGAAGAAGATATTTCATCTCATTGAGCCCCTGTTTCAGCAGGGTCACTATACGGATAACCTTTATTCCTCCTCCCGTTGACCCTGAACATCCGCCGATGAACATCAGTGAAAAAAGTATTATCTGACTGAAGTAGGGCCATTTCTCGAAATCTGCAGAGGCAAAACCTGTTGTTGTTATTATTGAGGCTACCTGAAAGCTCGCATATCTGAGTGATTGACCCAGAGACTCGTAGTGACTGCCGTAGAGGTTGAATGTTATGAGAAGTGTGGTGAAGAGTATTATAAATAAATATGCCCTGAATTCAGTATCTCTGAAGAGATGTTCCACCTTGCCGGTCAGATATCTGAAGTGAAGGCTGAAATTTACTCCCGCAAGTATCATGAAGAGAGTTATGACGCCGTCTATATATGCAGAATCAAAGTAGGCCACACTGGTATTCTTCGGAGAGAAACCGCCGGTTGCAAGAGTTCCGAATGTGTGTGTCAGTGAATCAAAGAGATTCATGCCTCCAAGCATGAGAAGAATCGTCTCTGCAACGGTAAAACCAACGTATATGAACCAAAGAATTTTTGCTGTTTCTGTTATCCGGGGAGTAATCTTGTCAACTGTCGGTCCCGGAGCCTCTGCCTTGAGCAGCTGGAGCCCTCCTATGCCCAGCAGAGGAAGTACGGCAACAGTGAGTACAACAATTCCCATTCCTCCGAGCCAGTGTGTCAGAGATCGCCAGAATAGCAGCGATCTGGGAAGAGAGTCAATTTGAGTCAGTATTGAGGCTCCTGTGGTGCTGAAGCCTGATATTGTCTCGAAGTATGCATCTACAAATGAAGGTATCGCTCCGGAGAAATAGAAGGGCAGGGCCCCGACAAAGGAGACAACAACCCAGCTCAGAGTTACAAAGAGGAATCCGTCTCTGGTTGAAAGACTCTTCGCGTTTGAGTCTTCAAAAAATATTTTAATGAAAAAGAAGAAAAGCAGAGAGACCCCTATGGAAGCTCCGATGCTGTATAGCTCGGTGAATTCATCATTTGCATAGGCTATGAAAGCGGGAACAGTCATAAAGGCAGAAACAATGATCAGAAGGTATGAAATTATTTTTAAAATAAGGCGTATATTCATTGTATTGGTTTTTTCCGTATATTATTCAGTTAAAAAAACTTCTTCAAGATCAGGTATGGATGCTTTTTTTACGATTGTTATAACCGCATCGTCTGCAAGTATTTTAAAGTTTCCATCCGGTATTTCATTTATGCTTCCTCTTATAATTGTCAGTATGAGACAATCAGGGGGAAGTTCTATTTCTTTGAGACTCTTTCCAATCAGGCCGCTTTTTTCTGAAATACTGAATTCAATCACCTCAGCTCTGCCGTGGAAGAGGCTGTGCACGCTTTTTATGTTTCCGCGTCTTATAAATTTCATGATTGCATCAACAGTACTGTTTTTTGGACTGACTGTTACATCTATTCCCAGCTGTGATGAAATGGGCAGGTAATTTGTCTGGTTTACCAGTGCAACTGCACGGCGTATCCCCAGACTTTTTGAGTATGCGGCAGTAAGTATATTCAGTTCCTGCTGGTTTGTGGTTGTGATAACCAGATCGTATTTATAGAGTTTTTCTTCATCGAATATATCCTCATCGGAGATGTCCACGTTCAGAATCAGCGCATCGGGGAACTGCTCTGCCAGGAGTTTGCATCTTTCATAATCGGGGTCTATTACAGTGATTTTTCTTCCAGTTCTTATGAGATAGGATGCCACCAGGGTTCCGATGCGTCCCCCTCCGACTATGAGAATCTTTTCGAATTTTTCGCTTTTCTTGCCGCTTTCGATAAAGATTTTAGTAAGGGTCTGCTTCGTTGCAAGAATATATACATTGTCTCCCTCACGCATGGTGGTATCACCGGTTGGGATTATGAATTCGTCTGCTCGGGAAATTCCGGCTATGAGAAATTTATCCTTTATCTTGATCGAACCCTTAATGTTCTTGATCTGTCTGTTTTTGAAAAATGATTTTTTGTCGATGATGTAATTCCGCATGAGAACATCGGTATTTTCGAATAGCATTACATCACTGGTTGCACCAAGGCCTACGGTGTTTGCAATGAGTCTTGCTGTTTCAACCTCAGAGTTTACGATAAAATCAATCCCGAGAAAGGATTTTTCGACTATGCGAGCCCTGGAGTAGTCCAGATTTCTTACCCGGGCAATTTTAATTGGCACGTCAAATTCGCTCTCAACCAGCCCGCAGGCTATCATGTTCACCTCATCAGAATCAGCCACACTGAGAAAAAAATCGGCTCTTTCAATTCTCGCCTTCCTCAGGGTATCAAGATTGTTTCCTTCCTCGTTTATGACCATACAGTCCAGATGTGTGGATGCATATTTAGCCCGTTCGCTGCTTTTTTCAATGAGAACTACGTCATGTCCCTCAGAAATCAGTTGTCCTGCTACCTGAGAACCTACAATACCTGCACCTAATATTACGATGTTCATATTTTAGAAGCGTCCTTTTTCTGTTTTTATAATAGAAAGTATTCTTATCGTGAGTCAAAATACTTTGATAATATGAAAAAGTCAAGAGTGATAAATTTTCTAATGAGACATAATATATCTTATCGGAAGTTCAATATTGGATGGACTTCTGGTATCGGGAAGCTATACGATCGATGTCCTAATCTTATCTCTTAAGGTTCCATCCGTCTGATTGAAACATAGTTTCAATATAGTGATCTCTGCTATTTTGTTCTTGTTCTGTTAGTGTTCCGGTTTCAAAATCGATGTTCATGAAAGTCTTGAAATTTTTTATTATTTGCGAGTGTATACTGTTTATCAGACCGGCATCTGCATCACGGTTCAGACATTCTTTCATTGTCGTTAATCCTTCGAGAGGATCTGTTATTCCCCGGGACTTCAGTTTTTCTTCGTCGAACTTCAGTGCGTTTATAAAGAGTTCTCTGTTGATATCAAGGATGAGTGTTCCGTGCTGCTGTATTACACCTTTTTTCCTGGTCTGGGCACTTCCGGAGATTTTTCTGCTGTTTACCAGTATATCATTTACCGGCTTAAAAACAGCCTTCAGGCCGAGGTGACGCAGAGTCATAATAAGCGGTTCCAGAATATACTTAAAAGAACTGTCGAGATTTTTAGGGATAAATGATGAGTCTCCGGGAACGGTAAGGCTGTAGGTTATTTCCATATCGTGGAGAACTGTTCCTCCGCCGGTTATTCTCCGTATTACAGGAATATCGTTTTTACGGCAGAAATCTCTCCGGACAGTCTCATCAATTTTCTGGAAGTATCCTACCGTTATTGCCGGACAGGTCCATCCGTATAATCTCATTACAGGAAGAGACTCTCCTGAGGCGACTGAGTCTATAAGCGCTCTGTCCACTGCCATATTCTCATGACCCGGAAAGCTTCCTTCATCCATGAGTCTAAATGTATTATGGTTCATCGGGATCTAGGTGCCGGAAACTTCTTCGGCGTGATATGAGCTGCGGACCAGCGGGCCCGAAAGGACGGATTCGAAACCTATGGTCAAAGCATATTTTTCGATCTCTTTAAATTCATCGGGATGGTAGTATTTCACCACATCAAAATTATCCTTATGGGATTTAAGGTACTGTCCCACTGTGAGTATTTTGCATTCCGATTCTCTGAGATCTTTCAGAGTGAGCTCAATATCTTTCATTGTTTCACCAAATCCGATCATGAGACCTGACTTGGTTTTCATGCCCTTCTCCGATGCCAGCTTAAGAAGCTTCAGAGAGGCTATGTAGTCTCCTGCCGGACGGAGCTGTCTGTAGAGTGATTTAACAACTTCAATATTGTGATTCAGTACATCAGGCGGTGACTGATTCAATATATTGAGCGCCTCCTCCTGACTGTCCTTAAAGTCCGGTACAAGAAGTTCTATGCCGCAGGATGGAGAGCTTTTCCTTATTCCTGATGTTGTCATGGCAAATAGCTCCGCTCCTCCATCGGCCATATCATCGCGTGTAACAGATGTGATGACGCAGTATTTCAGCTTCAGCTTTGCAACGGCATCTGCAATCTTCAAAGGCTCATCCATATCAGGATCTGTCGGGATTCCTTTCTTAACTGCACAGTATCTGCAGTTTCTTGTACAGGTATCCCCAAGAATGAGGAAGGTCGCTGTACCGCAGCTGAAGCACTCTCCTATATTGGGACAACCCGCCTCAAGGCATATGGTGTGAAGGCCGTTTGTCTCAATGACCTTCTTTACACCGGTATATACCTTGCCGCCGGGTATCTTATATCTTATCCAGCTTGGGATTCGTCCGGTCATTCTTCCCAGCTTAGAACAGGTTTTTTAGCCGCCAGTACCGAATCGACTTTCTTCACAGGAGTGTTCTGGGGAGCATTGAGAACAGCCTCGGGATTACTGTCGCACTCCTCTCTGATTTTCTTCATCATATCTATGAAGTTTTCCAGTGATTCAAAACTCTCTGTTTCTGTGGGCTCAATCATCATAGCCCCGTGTATGAGCAGAGGAAAGTATACAGTCGGTGCGTGAAATCCGAAATCAAGTATTCTCTTTGAGATCTCATTTGTAGTTATTCCATTGGGAATACCCTTGTCATTTATAACAAATTCATGCATGCAGATGCGGTCAATGGGCAGATTGTAGACATTGCTGAGTTGAGACTTTATATAATTTGCATTGAGTACTGCGGTTTCAGAAGCATCCCGTATTCCTGAATAGCCGAGCATTCTTATATAAATATATGCACGGAGACATATTGAAAAGTTTCCATAGAAGGAATGGACTCTTCCTATTGAATCGGGGCAGTCGAAATTCATCTCATAGGTATCTTGATTCTTCAGTATTTCCGGAACGGGAAGAAATTTTGCAAGTTTTGCAGTGACTCCAAGAGGCCCTGCCCCCGGTCCTCCTCCGCCATGGGGCGTTGAAAAAGTCTTGTGGAGGTTAATATGCATCATGTCAAAACCCATATCCCTGAAACGGGCTTTACCCATTGTTGCATTGAGGTTTGCACCGTCTCCGTAGAACAGAGATCCGTTTTGATGCAGAAGGTCTGCAACTTCAAGGAGATTCCTGTCAAAGAGTCCCAGAGTGTTGGGGCTTGTGAGCATCATGGCCGCAACGTTTTCATCGAGGAGTTCCTTGAATTTTTCTATGTCGACATCACCTTCTGCATTAGAAGGCACCTCTTTGACCTTGAACCCGCACATTGCAACTGAGGCCGGGTTTGTTCCGTGTGCTGAATCAGGAATAAGAATGGTGTCTCTTTTCTCTCCCATGGATTCAAAAAATTTCTTTATTACCATTACACCGGTCAGCTCACCGTGTGAGCCTGCAGCAGGAGACAGTGTAAATCTGGAAAATCCTGAAATTCTGCACAGATAATCTGAAAGATCATATAGTATTTTAAGTGCTCCCTGAGACATCTCACTATCCATCATAGGATGGAGAGAGGTGAATGATTCTCGTCCGGCAAGCCTCTCATTTATCTTCGGATTGTACTTCATCGTACAGCTTCCAAGAGGATACATTCCGTTGTCGACGCCGAAATTCATTTTAGACAGATTATTGTAGTGGCGTACAACTTCCTGCTCTCCCACATCGGGAAGAACTTCTTTATCTCTGAGGCAGAAAGCCGGCACGTCATTGTATTCTTTCTCATTCCACGAAGGAATGGTGAACTGGTTCTGGCCTTTTTTGCTTTTTTGAAATATAACTTTCATTTTATTACCTCCCGGCATTCTGTTAACTAAAAACAGGATGCAAATTCTTCTAATGTTTTCATGGGTGTCATCTCTGTGACACAGACCAGCATGCAGTTCTTAAGTTCTGGGTAGTACTCTTCCAAAAGAAGACCCGGATGGAGATCCATGCCCCGCAGTTTCTCTGAAACTTCAGTCAACCGGTCTGACCTGACTACAAATTCATTGAAGAATGGAGATTTAAAAGGAAAATCGACATGTAGCTGTTCGAGTTTTTCTTTGAGATATGACGCCTTGTTGTGATTTAGTTCAGATATTTCTTTTAACCTGTTTCCGACGAGGCTCAGATAAATCGCCGATCTCAGAGCCATGAGTCCCTGGTTTGTGCAGATATTTGACGTAGCTTTTTCCCGTCTAATATGCTGCTCCCGTGTCTGAAGAGTCAGGGCAAATGCCATATTTCCGTCGGCATCGAGAGTTTTTCCGATGAGGCGTCCGGGGATTTTCCTGGCAAATTCA
Organism: uncultured Leptospirales bacterium; assembly: GCA_964396355.1. Lineage (GTDB taxonomy): Bacteria > Spirochaetota > UBA4802 > UBA4802 > UBA5550 > CAYNFB01. The sequence continues at coordinate 14,474 of CAYNFB010000044.1, forward strand.
TTCCTTGTCGAAATATATCCGACAAAAGGGCCTCCGAAGTTCTGGTAATTTCCGAAACTCTGCACCTCTCCGCATACTATATCAGCACCCATTTCTCCCGGCCCCTTCAGCATTCCAAGGCTCATAGCCTCTGCAACTGCTGTTATCAGATTGGTCTTCTTCCCCTCTGTGAGTGCAGAAATTGCAGAAATATCCTCTATGGCACCGAAGAAGTTAGGACTCTGAATGACGACCGCCCCTGTTGAATCATCCATCATTTTTTTTACGTCGTCCGGATTGGTAAGGCCGTCAGCGGTATCGACTTCAACAATTTCGAAATCTCCGGCCCATGCATAGGTATGAAGGACTTCTCTGTAATTGGGATGAACTCCCCGGCTTACGAGAATTTTTTCCAGCCGGTTGGTCCTCACCGACATCATTACAGACTCCGCCAGTGAGGTTGCACCGTCATACATACTGGCATTTGTAATATCCATTCCTGTAAGCCGGATCATAATTGTCTGAAATTCAAAAATTGTAGTAAGCGTACCCTGACTTACTTCCGGCTGATAAGGAGTATAGGCTGTATAGAATTCTGACCTGGAAGACAGCTCATCTACAGCCGCGGGTATGTAGTGATTGTATGCACCTGCACCGAGAAAAGAACCCCTGCAGCTGCAGTTCATTTTTTCAATTACCGAAATTTTTTCAGATATTTCCATCTCTGAAAGGGGTTCCGGCAGTTCAGGAATGTCGTTAATCTTAATCGATTCGGGAATATCAGGGAAAAGCTGATCGACCGAGTTAACGCCTATTTCCTTAAGCATTTTTTTCCTGTCCGGTTCTGTCAGGCTTGTGAAGCTCATAGCTATTCCTCTTCTTTGATATATTCCATATATTCATCAGGACCCATAAGATCCTCATACTCACTCATATCTTTGATCTCAATTTTAAATAGCCATCCCTCACCATAAGGGTCGGTGTTAATAAGTTCTGGTGAATCCTCGATATCATTATTAACCTCGACGATCTTTCCTGTTACCGGTGAATATACATCCGATGCAGCCTTGGGAGATTCCACTATCGCCACAGAGTCCTTCTGGTTAACATCAACGTTGAGGATATTATTGATGAATTCAACAAACACAATGTCTCCCAGACTGTGCTGAGCGTGATCTGATATGCCGCATACTGCCAGATTATTCTCGACGATGCTGATCCATTCGTGGTCTTCAGTATATTTCGTGTCGGCGGGAATTTTAAACCCATTTTCGGTATTGCTCATAATAATTCCTCCTTAAAGTTGTTTCTAATATATAATTTTAATTAAAACTTTACTATGCATTAAATGAATAAAAAGGCCTTTTTACAATTTTAGCTTTTACAGGCCTGTTTCTAATTATAATATTAACCTCATCTCCCAGGCTAGCACTGTTTTTTTCAATAAGCCCAAGGCCGAGACCTTTTTTAAATGTCGGAGAATATGCGCCGCTTGTAAGATATCCTATTTTTTTGTCTCCGGAATATATCTCATAATGTTCTCTTGGAATTCCCTTCTCTGTCATTTCTATACAGACCTGTTTGCGCCCTGCACCCTTCTCTTTCAGAGATGTGAGAAATTCCCGGCCTATGTATTTCTCCTTCGAACTTATGAGCCACGACAGGCCGGCCTCAACGGGATTTATTTCCTCATTGATTTCATGCCCGTAGAGAGAGTAACAGGATTCAAGTCTCAGCGTATCCCTTGCTCCCAGACCTGCAGGTTTCATACCGTATTTTTCTCCGGCCTTCATCAGATCCTTCCATAGATTTTCTGCCTTACCTGCTTCAATAAACAGTTCGTAACCGGACTCTCCTGTATATCCGGTATTTGATATTATTACCTCATTTCCTTTATAGCTGTCAAAGCAGAAAAAGAATCTTTCAATGTTTTTAAACTCCGGTGAAGAGAATAACTCATTCATTATATCCTTCGATTTGGGACCCTGTATGTCTATTTTTGCTGTGGAGTCTGACACATTTTTAAGTTCCACTCCCTCAATGAGGTGCTCCTCCATCCATTTGAAATCCTTCTCCAGTGTTCCTGCGTTTACCACCAGGTAATAGCTGTCACTGTCAATCATGAATATGAACAGATCATCTATTACTCCTCCCGATTCGAAACAGAAGCAGGAATACATACCTTTCTGCTTCTCGAGCTTGTTCATGTCCGTGGGGATCATACTCGCAAGATATTTTGCCGCATCGGGGCCCTTTACAGTGAATTCTCCCATGTGTGAGACATCGAAGAGTCCGGCTTTTGTCCTCACAGCCTCATGCTCCTCCAGAATTGATGTGTACTGGACCGGCATTAGAAAACCGGCAAAGTCTACAATTTTTGCTCCTGCTTCAACATGTACATTGTAT
>CAYNFB010000045.1:0-16641 GCA_964396355.1 uncultured Leptospirales bacterium
GACAATGAAACACGGCCAGTCTGGTGAAAAAATTGAAGTAAAGGAATACAGCACAGTTAAGTCAGTAATATATATTCTGACCGGCATTGTAATGCTTGTAGGTGGAGGCAAAATCATAGTCAGCTTTGCTGTTCTTTTTGCACAGCATCTGGGAATTAGTGAGAGGATTATAGCACTCACCATAGTCTCTGCGGGAACATCTCTCCCTGAACTTGCCACATCTGCAGTAGCTGCGTGGAAAAAAAATGTGGATATTGCAATAGGGAATATCGTGGGATCCAATATATTTAATTCTTTTCTTATCCTGGGGATATCTGCTGTGGTCAGCCCTGTCTATTCTTCATCAGGTGTATTTTTACAGGCAGGGGAAGAAAAATAGACAGACTGGAGGGTGGGGTGTTTATCTCCATTTACGTACTTTATATCATTCTGATTATGAATTAGGGCAATAATACATATAAGCGTCTATGTGCCGGTTTATGAAAGTATTCCTCCTGATTCTATTTCCTTACCATAAATTTTTCAGAACAGATTTATCTGCTGAACTTCTGGAGAGCAGAGGCAAACTGACTCATGGTAAAGGGTTTATACAGAATAAATGAATTCCCGTCATGGTTAAATTCTTTAATTCTGGCATCACCCCGGAGACCTGTTGAAATAACTACCGGTACCTGGGGATTAATTTTGCGTATTTCTCCGGCAGTCTCTTTTCCTGACAGTCCGGGCATTACCATGTCAATATATACCGCTTTGATATCTTTACAGTTTTCTCTGAATACTTCTATTCCCTCTTTTCCTGAAACTGCAGTTTTTACAATGAAATCTCTCTCCTCCAGAAAGTTTCTGCAGACTGACAGTATGGTCTCCTCATCATCTATCAGCAGAATTGTTTCTGAATTTCCTTTTATGTTAATGATTCCCTTTGTTTCTTCCGTACTCTCTTCGTTGACTGTTTTGGGGAAGTAGATGAAGAATGTTGTACCCATTAACGGTTCAGAATATACATCAATGAAGCCTCCGTATTGTTTTACAATATCATATACCATTGAAAGCCCAAGTCCGGTGCCCAGCCCTTTTTCCTTGGTTGTGTAGAAGGGATCGAATATTTTAGAAAGGACCTCCTTCTCCATTCCTACACCGGTATCGGATATTTCAATGATCCAGAGATGCCTGTCTGATGTTGCAGGATGCTTTCGTAGAAAGAGTTCATCAACGGTAAAATCCCGCAGTGTAATAACAAGATCACCTCCGTATTCCTGGTCAGGCGGACGCATTAAAGTCATTGCCTGGGCGGCGTTTATGCATATGTTCAGGAGTATCTGTTCTATCCGGGATTCCTCGGCAGTAATGAGAGCCTCCCCGTGGAAGGGATTCAGCCTGATGCTGATGCTCTTGTCGGTACTTGTGGAAAGAAGACGGTGAATATTTTCAAGAGTTCTGTTTAGATTAAATGTGGAAAGAGTAATGTCCTCCTTTCTTGTGAGATTGAGAAGCTGTCTGGTCATTGCGGCGGCTCTGTTGATTATTGAAGTGGAGTTTTCCACGTGACTATTTACTTTCTCTCTGTCGTATTCATCCGGATTTTCCATGTATCTCTTAACAAAGTAGAGGGTTCCTGATATTCCGGTGAGTATATTGTTGAAGTCATGGGCAAGCCCGCTTGCAAGGGTGCCTGTTGTCTCTATTTTCTGCATGTGCTGGATCTGCTTTTCTCTGTTCTGGAGATCACTGATATCGCGGTTTGTTCCCGTGAGGTGCCGGGCTCTGCCTTTTGAATCCCGATCTACAATTCTTCCACGCGTCATTATCCATCGTCTGGAGCCGTCAGCCGCGGTTATTCTGTATTTTACTTCGATGAAGGGGGTTTTCCCTCTTATGTGTTCTGCAAGAGTGGACTCAACTAAATTTTTGTCATGGGGGTGAATTATGTGATGCCATGACATCATGTCGGATCCGTTTTTTTCTGAACTGTGACCGGTTATTCTTTTCCAGTTTTCATCAAGGACAAGACAATCATCAAGGGGATAGTAATCCCACAGCGAATCCTGAGTGCTTTCAATAACCAGCTGCAGCCGGTCTCTGCTTTTTCTCAGCAGCATTTCGGTTTTTCTTCTCTTTAATATGTTAATTGTGAGAATACCTATTACTGCAAAGAGGAATATAAATGAAACAGATGCAGTCCAGATTATGAAGAAGAATTTTTCGTAGATTGACTCGGGTTTGTTTAATATAGTGCTGCTCTCTGGAAGTAATGAAGGATTGATGTTGAATTTTCTAAGAATATTATAATCAAACATGTATGATGACGGGCTTTCTGTCCTGATCTTCATCTGATCGGTGTCCTTTCCTCCTATAATCTCAAGAGCCATGTCCGCCGCTGCTCTGCCCTGTGAGGTTCCTCCTATTACTTTTCCGCCTGCCGTCCCGTGATTCAGGTTGAAGTCCCAGAAGCTGTATACCGGAAAGGGGGAGTATTCCGTGATCAGGGATGTGCTCTCATAGTACTCATAGGTTACACCTTCTCTGTCCTGAAAAAAGAAGGATAGAAATACAATGGAATGCTCCGGGAGATTTCTGAAATCTCTTCTCATTTCGTTTATAGTCTTATTATCCCATATTTCATATTGGAGCTTCCTGTTATATGATGTGAGGAAGTTCCGGATCTGTCTGCTGATGGCAGCTCCCGTCGAGGTCGCATCGGTGATGAATATAATTTTTTCTGTTCCTGGATGAAGCTTTAGAACAAAATCGAGGTTTTCTCTATAGGCAGGGACTTCTATTATCCCCGTGAAGCCTTTTGTTCTTTTTAATTCCATCCCTTTTGCACTGTTTATTCCGCAGAATATTACGGGAACGCCGGGGAAGACTCTCTTCCCGAATTTTATCATGAAGTCCAGGGCATTATTGTCTGAACAAATTACTGCATCGAATTTATATCTGTTGTATTTAAGATTGTAGATCCCCGGCAGGCGGTTCAGGTATGTGCTGTCATTTATTTTTTTGGTATCCATATATTCGACAAAGAAGACTATCTCAAAGGGTTTCTGACGTATTTTACTTTCTATTGCCTCAGTTATGTCATCGGACCACTTATATCCCTTATGATATGAATTGAGGTAAAGGACGTATTTCTTCCCGCTGTTTTTATCTGCAGCGGCGGATATTGTCAAAAATAGTAGAAAAAGAATCGATATTATTCTAAGAGGATTCATACTTCTGTTAAAAGCTCCCTGATATCATCCATGTTTATCTTTCTTCTGTACAGAGGTTCTCTGCTGTCTCTGTAGGGTGCAAGATTGTCTTCAAATACCGGTTCTCCTGAATTTTTGTAAATTATTCCCAGTGCGAATTTTCCAGTGTCCATGGCAATTTTTATGGCCGAATCAGTATCCGCCGGATCGTGGATTTCATCAAGATAGTATGTATTATCTTTGAACCACTTGAAGGTGTTAACTTTATTGAAGGTTACGCATGGCTGAAAAATCTCCACGAGAGAATAGCCTCTGTGCTTTATTGCTTCTGAAATGATATTTGCAGTTTTTTCTGTATCTCCTGAGAAAGCCCGGGCCACGAAGGAGGCATTGTGAATGACTGCAGCTGCTGCAGCATTGAATGGTTCACTCATAACGCCGTTTATCTGAACAGGGGTCTTGAAGCCCTTTCTGCTTGTCGGGGAGGCCTGTCCTTTCGTCAGTCCGTATACCATGTTGTTATGAACAATATTAGTTATGTCAGGATTTCGTCTCATGGCGGCGATAAAATGGTTTCCTCCCTCTCCGTAAGTGCAGCCGTCTCCGCTTTCGGCAATTACCGTTAATCCTGGGTTTGTTGCCTTTACTGCAACGGCTGCAGGAAGTGATCTCCCATGGAGCCCGTTGAAGAAGTTTGCATTTATATACTGGGGCATCTTTGCCGCCTGTCCTATTCCTGAAACCATGACGAGGTTTTTTCTGTCGGTTCCTGATTCAGTCAGAGCCGTTTTCAGTGATTTCAATATGTCGAAGTTTCCGCACCCCGGGCACCAGGCTATGTCTAATTCATATTCAAAGTCGAATTGGCTGTTCATCCTGTTCCCTCATAGTAATGACATTACGGCATCTTCAATCTCCTCAACAGAGAAGGGCCAGCCGTCGTATTTCAGCATGGTGTGATCAAAACCCAGGCCGGTTTCCATTTTTATCAGTCCGGCGAACTGGGCAGTTGAGTTATTTTCAATGATAATTTTTCTCTCAGCCTTCTTCATATATAGAGCTGTATCCCGGTGGAGAGGATAGACCTGTGAATAATGAAGCAGGGCAGTGTCATTTCTTCCGCATTTTTCAAGTGCCCTGACGGCTCCCATAAGAGTGGAACCCCAGCATATGACCAGATATCTGTAGTTGTCCGGGCCGTAGAGTACGGGAGAAACAACATCTTTTTTCATCGTCTCTAACTTCTCCGCTCTTTTGTCTACCATCGCTTTGCGTGTGTATCTGTCCTCTGTTATATATCCGCCCTGGTTATGTTCATCACTGTCTACGCAGACTATGCCGCTGCCGTATCCGGGAATTCCCCGGGGAGAGATGCCGCCGTCAGTTATTTCATATCTTCTGTAATCCCTATCTGTTTCGGTGATCATGTTTTCTGAAACATCTTCAGGAAGAGTGAGCTCCTCTACGGTTCTGTATGAATCTATGAAAAACTGATCTGTGAGAATGATGGCCGGAACCTGATATTTATCTGCAGTTTCAAAGGCTCTTCTTGTTAACTCTATACCCTGAAGCGGATTTCCCGGTGCGTATACTGCCCTGGGAAACTCTCCGTGCCCTGCATGAACCGCAAAGAGCAGGTCTGACTGTTCTGTTCGTGTGGGAAGCCCTGTGCCGGGGCCCGGTCTCTGGGCGATATGTATTACAAGGGGGAGTTCCGCCCCTCCGGCAAAACTGACAGTCTCGGCCATCAGCGCAAAGCCTCCGCCTGATGTTGTAACAAGGGCTCTCCCTCCTGCATACCATGATGCTGCAGCCATATTGGCTGCACATATTTCATCCTCAGCCTGCTCTACAGCAAGATCTAATTTCTCTGAGTATTTTGCAAACAGTTCCAGGACTTCAGTGGACGGAGACATGGGGTAGGATGATATGAAATTGCATCCTCCGGTGAGGGCTCCAATTGTCACGGCCTGAGCCCCTTTTATGAGAGTTTTCTTATTATCAGATCTTATTTCCTTCAGGTGTAGGTTTACGGACGACTTCATTTCAAGACTGATGTTTATTCCTGCCTGGTAGGCGGCGATATTGCTGTCTTCCTGTTTGCTTTGTGAGCCTTTAAAGGCCCTGTGTATAATTTTTTCCCCTGCATCAGGGACAATACCGGTGAGGCCGGCCACTATTCCCATGACTACTATGTTGGAGGATTTAGGTCCGCCTGTTTTTTTTGCAACAGCTGAAACAGGCGCTTCGAAAAACCGGCAGTTATAATCTCTGCATATACTGCTCAGGTTTTCTGATTCTCCTATTACAATTGTTTCCCGGGTAATCCGGTCAAGATAGGGGGTGATCGAGTCTCTGCCAAGAGGTATAAACAGGTCCATGCGTTTTATGAATGATGATCCGTATTCAGGACAGAGAATAATTTCTGTAGAGTTGCATCCTCCTCTTACGCGGGACATGAATTCGCTATATGAAAATACGTGAAATCCTGAATCTGCGAATAGATTAAGAAGAAGACGTTCAAGAGTCTGCAGGCCCTGACCTGCCTCTGCAGAAATTACTATAGAAATTTCCTTGTTGTCACAGCATTTCATGTTAATGAACCCGGATTCTTACTTATCCTTTCCTCTTCCGTCGTCACAGGGTTCATCATCATTTACATTCCTGGCCATCTCCGGATGATCAGCGGAGGTGCATTGAGAAAGGAGGTCAATTTCCATCTGTTTACCGCAGCATTCAGGTTTTTCATCCTCGAAAGCTTCAATAGTCTTTCCGCATTGAGAACATTTGAATGTATATTTATCTTTAGTCATGGCTCCTCCATCAATTTTCATATTTTAATACTGAGATAAATATAACTAAATTGATGAAAAGAAAAATTTTTAATATTATTTCTGCCGGGGCGGGTGAGTGTTATTTTAGTTTAAACCTGATGACTCTTCCCTTTACAAGTCCGATCTGTGAGGCACGGCCGCCTTTGAGTTCCAGTACGTACAGTGCAGGCTCGGATGTTCTGTAAGAGGGGCAGGGGAAGTAGTAGCACGGCGGAACATTTTCATGTATATCAACGACACGCCTGTTCCTGCCTATGAATATTATGTCCAGACTGATCTTACAGTTCTTCATCCAGTATCCGTAGAAGTCTTCCCTGTCGTGAATGAAGAGCATGCCTCTGTTTTCTCCCAGAGAGTTGCGGAACATAAGTCCTCTTCTGCGTTCCTGATCACTATCTGCAATTTCAACTGTAAACAGGTTTTTCCCTATATGGAGGGGAATTGTCTTTTCTGCAGCAGTCAGCTCTATTGCAGATATAATAATTATCAGGGCAATTATCTTCTTCATCGGCTCTCTCCGTGCAGTTTGATATTAACCGCAGTTATATTCCCCGGCAGTCTTCTTCAATGTGAGATACTTCATTAGATTTTCTACGTCCAGATATTCAATATTCAGGTTCGTCTTCTCTGGCCAGTCCAGAAGTGCCTTTATATCATGGCCTTCCTCGTCCAGGCTGTGAAGTCCGAGTTTGATAATGCTGCCTGCCTGTGTTTCCGGATTGTATTCACTTTCCATACATGCCTCTGTACATCCCACAGGCATGAGGCAGTAGAAGGGGATAGACTGATCAGAGTCATTTGCAGGCATTGATATGTCGAGTTCCACCAGAATGCTGTCCGGTGAGGCAAAGAGTTTTTCACGGTATTCAAAGAAACACTTCTTTTTTGTACGTTTTATCAGGGCCGCCTCTTTGCGGATTGAAGGATCGAGAATTTCGGCGTATTTGTTTTTATGCAGAATGTGATGCTGCCATGGAAATTTCTTATAGGATATATATGCCAGATTATTTTTCCGGTTCTTCCACAGTGCTGATAAAATAGCGAAAAATTCGACTCTTTCTTTGCCGGCTGCCGATAGTCTGAAGGGGAAAAAAGGCCTTCCCCGCAGAAGGGGGCGGGGTCTTGTAAATTCAACGTCTTCTATGACTGTCAGTATATCATCAGCCTCCAGGCCGGTTACTGCAATTGATATTGCACTGTTTTCATTTTGGAGGGTGAGGCCTGCGCCCCGGTTCTCGTCACTGGAACCGGTTACTGCGGCGCCTGTGTATATCTCGGCGATGTGAGGTTTTTCAAGAGATATTTCCCCTTTTGTAAAACCGGCTGTCCAGGTAACAGTCTCATCCTCCATCTCAATTATTCCCGTAGGAAGATCTGCCATGGAGCCTATGAGCGGGTTCAGTATTATGACTGCGCCGGTTACGGCAAACAGAGTGGCCGCTCCAAATGCTATGGAGAGAAGTATTCCGCTGATTTCAAGGTATGTGAATCCGCAGTAAAGTATTATGCCCGTTATTGCGAAGATTGAAAATCCCGGAACAAGAACTTTCAGAAGAGGACTTCTGTATTTAACTTTTACTCTCATGATATTTACTGTATTCCCTTTATGGAGTGCTTGATTCTGGGTAGAAAATATACCGGGGGTTTATATCGTGTCAATAAATAAAAATCTTCACGTATCCTTTATAGCGCAGGGCTCCGGCAATTAATGCTTGATCTGTAACGACCTTAAGTTATATTAAAATCAAAAAAGGAATAACCTATGATAATTCAAAAGACATTTGAACTCTACGCAGCAGTTGCAGGCGGGGCACTTGTTGTAATCAGCTTTTTATATGATCTGGCAGTGATCAATATACCCGGCCCGAATCCCAGTCAGGAGACTATAACTATACAGCTTCAGCATCTTGCAGTAAGTGAATGGGTTTTCAGAATTGGTGCTGTTATAATAATTCTTGCGGCCTGTGCCAAGGTGATACGGGGCCTGTGGAAAGTAAAGTAGGGAAAGTGATGAGCTAATCTGAATTTGCGTCACTCCAGTATATCAACAGAGCTGATTCCGTTAAAAAGGGAAGAGATGTTCTGTGTGAACTGATCATGGAAAAGATTTCAGACTCTGATTTTACTCCTTCTGAACTTTTGTGTCCCGTCTGCGGAGAAAAAATGGAGGAACACGTCTTTGCCGAAGGTGTAAATCTTCTATGTGCAGGAATCACGGCATATTCTTTCAGGGAGGTGAGCTGAAGAGAGCTCTTGATCTAACCTGAATTACAATTGAACCTCATGAAAATGAATTCCATGAGGCTCAAAGTTGAGTATGAAGAGTTATTACATGATGATTCATATACTTCTGGTAATAATCTATCCGTTAGTTTTATTTTACAGCTTCCATTTTAACTGCACAGGCCTTGTATTCTGCTGTTTTAGTCTCAGGATCAAATACATTGTTGGCAAGCCAGTTTGAATTCCCCTCCCTGAAATGGAATGCCATCCAGACAAGTCCCGAAGGGATCTCTTTGGTTACACGGGCTTTAACTTTTATAGAACCCCGGCGTGAGCTGACTATAACGTAATCATTGTTGGATATACCAAGATTCATCGCATCACTATGAGAAATATCGGCAGTCTCCTCAGATAGCATCTGGTAAAGCCCGGATCGACCTGTTTGTGTGCTGGAATTGTAATGGTAGAGACGACGTCCGGTACTAAGCACAAAAGGATATTCTTCATCTGTAGTCTCTGCCGGAGGCGTCCATTCCACTCCCTGGAAGCTCCCTTTTCCTCGTGTGAATTTACCGTTAACATGAAGAAATTTTGTCCCGGGATGATCTTCATTAGGGCAGGGCCACTGAAGTCCATCATTTTCTATTCTGCTGTATTTTATTCCGCCGTATGCCGGTGCAAGAGCCGATATTTCATTATCCCATATTTCCCGGGCACTGGAAGATTCCCAGTTATGGCCCATTCTCTTTGCAATCTCTTTAAATACCCACCAGTTGGGCATTGCCTTTCCCGGAGCGTTTTTAATTTTTCTAACCCGGTTTACACGGCGTTCACTGTTTGTAAAAGTACCTTCATCTTCGCACCATGATGCAGCGGGTAATATAACATCGGCAAAGCGTGTCGTTTCTGTGGGAAATATATCGTTACAGACGAGAAATTCGGCAGATGCAAGTTCTTTTTCAACATGGGTTATGTTGGGATCTGTGTTTGCAAGATTTTCACCGAATATATAAAATGCTCTGACTTTTTTTGAAGGAAGCGATGCCATCATATCCGGTATCATGAGACCATTTTTGTCGGACAGGTTTTTTACTCCCCATGCCTTCATAAATTTATCCCGGCTTGCAGAATTTGTTACCTGCTGATATCCGGGATAAACGTTCGGCAGGGCGCCCATATCACATGCTCCCTGAACATTATTCTGTCCACGTAGAGGATTTACTCCTGCACACTCTTTCCCCATGTTGCCGAGGAGCATCTGAAGATTGGCAGTAGACATAACGTTGTTCTTACCGCAGGTATGTTCTGTTATTCCCAGAGTGTAGCAGAGCATACCTGGTTTTGTTCCTGCCATCATTGTGGCTATATTTCTGAGAGTTGTCACCGATACACCTGAAATCTCTGCTGCTCTTTCCGGGGTATATTCAGCCACTGAAGACTTCAGGACGTCGAAATTTTCACAGTTTTCTTCTATGAAATCCTTGTCATAGAGGTTTTCTTCTATCAGTATATTCATTAGGCCGTTGAGGAATGCTATATCGGTACCTACTTTTATTTGTGCGAAGATATCTGCCTTATCTGCCAGAATTTGTCTTCTGGGGTCAACTACGATGAGCTTTGCACCTTTTTTTAGAGCACGTTTCAGGAAGTATGAAGCAACGGGGTGAGCTTCAGTCATATTTGTACCAATACAGAAAAACAGTTTTGCATTTTCAAATTCGCTGAAAGAATTTGTCATTGCGCCTGAACCGAATGTAGTTGCCAGACCGGCAACAGTTGGAGCGTGTCAGGTCCGGGCGCAGTGGTCAATATTATTTGTACCTATTACTGATCTGAATAGTTTCTGCATATTGTATGAATCTTCGTTGGTGCTTCTTGCGCAGCTGACACCGGCAATGGCATCGGGACCGGATTCTTTAATTATCTGTTTGAATTTTTTTGCTACCAGATCAAGTGCTTCTCCCCAGCTTGCTTCCTGAAACTCACCTTTTGAATTTTTTATCAGAGGAGATGTGAGTCTGTCCTTTGAGTAAATGAAGTCATAGCCGTAACGTCCTTTGACGCATAGATGGCCCTGGTTAGGCTGGGCGTGTTCAACTCCGGTAATTCGAACTATCTGTTCATCTTTTACATGAAGTTCAAGCTGGCAGCCAACACCGCAGTATGGACATGTTGTACGTATTGCCTCTGTTTCCCATCTGCGGGCTTTTCCTACACTTTTCTTTTCGATAAGTGCGCCTACAGGACACAGCTGTACGCATTCACCGCATTGAACACAGGATGACTCTCCCATGGGAGTATTAAAATCGCAGACAACTTTAGTTTTTCCGTCAATTACTCTGAAATCCAGAACTTCGTGTCCAACAAGATTATTGCATCCGACAATGCACCGTCCGCACTGAACACATTTATTATTGTCGCGTATGATAAATGCAGCTGAATCATCAATTTCTCTTGGTTCTTTTATTATGTAAGCCGGTTCATCTATGCCTAGATGATAGGCGGCATCCTGAAGTTCACAATCTCCGTTTCTTTCACAGGTAATGCAGTTGTGATGACCGTTTGAAAGAAGTTCACGAACTCTGCTTCCTTGAGCATCAAGGATGTTTGCTGTATCGGTACGCAAGGTCATTCCGTCGGTTGGAAAAAGGTCGCAGGATGTCTGCAGTCCGGCCATTCCTTCAACCTCAACCAGACACATTCTGCATTTATTGGATAATTCATCATGCTGTTTGTGGTTTTGCGTTTGACGTTCATCGCCTCGTACGTGACCTAGTCTGGGATGATAGCAAATGGATGGGATGTATATATTGTTTTCTTTTGCAATTTCAAGTACACATTGACTATCATCACAGGTTATCTCCCTCCCATTGATAAAGATGGTTTTAATCATAACATATTCTCCTTTTGTTTAAACATGTGGGAATTTCTTACTGTATTTCATATGTCATATTTGACATATTATTGATGTATAGAGTGACACATTACAATCAGTATATGTCTTTTTTTTCTGTAGGACAAATTCTGATTTTGACATAAGATTTAGTCTTACCGGTTAGTATTAAGAAATATGGGGGCAGATGGGATTATATTCGATGTATTTTTAAATTTCATCTTGACTTTTGGATTTAATGTGTCATATTTGACCATATAAATAGAGTTGCCGGTCTTAAATAGTAAAAATCAAAATTGTTGAACATTTCTAATATATTACGGCATTGCTTTTGAGTGCCTAAGTCAGTTTGTTCTTATTTGAATAAATCTGGTCTATGAGAGTTATTTCAACGTTATATGCCATGAATAATATTCATCTAAACCTTTGCGATTTTGGAATAGAAATTTTTAGAAATAAAATAAGGTGAGGTTATGAGCACACAACAAGAAATTATGGTTGAAAAGATAATCAGCAGGTATCCTGAAAAAGAATCTGCTGCAATGCCTGTAATGCAGTATTTACAGAAAGAAAACGGTAATTATCTCAATAATCAGTCGGTAGATACTGCAGCAAAGGCAATAGGATGCAGTAAGAGTAAAATTTACGGAATAGCCACGTATTACACAATGTTTAATCTTCAGCCGGTTGGAAAATTTCACTTACAGGTAGATACCTGTGTGCCGGGATTTCTTCAGGGGGCAGATGAAGTTTTTGAACATCTCATAAAAAAGCTTGGCATCAAAAACGGTGAGACCACTAAAGACGGCATGTTTACTATCAATTCTGTTCAGGATCTGGGGTCATGCGCAACAGGACCGGTTATACAGGTTAATGACCGCTACTATGAAAATATGACTATTGAAAAAACAGATATTCTTCTCGAAGCTCTTAAAAACGGTAAAGAGCCTGTCAATGATACAGGGATGAAGGTGGTTTCAAAATGCGGAATTCTCCTCAATGATCGTACAAAAGAAGACTGCCGCTCTCTTTCTTTTTATAAAAACAGCGGCGGCTATGAGGCTCTTAAAAAAGCATTTTCTATGGAGCAGGGAGATAGTATCTCAGAGGTTAAAGAGGCCGGTGTGCGGGGCCGGGGCGGAGCCGGATTTCCCGCTGGAATGAAGTGGTCTTTTCTTCCTAAAAATGACTCAAGACCTGTTTATCTCATCTGTAATGCAGATGAAGGAGAGCCTGGAACATTCAAGGACAGGCAGATTATGGAATTTAATCCCCATCTTCTTATAGAGGGTATTGCAATAAGCGCATTTGCATTGAATTCCAGGAAAGCATTCATTTATATAAGAGGAGAATTTGACTGGATCGCTGATATCCTTGAAACAGCAATAGATGAAGCGGTGAAAGACGGGCATCTCGGTCACGTGGATATTATTGTTCACAGAGGCGGAGGATCCTACGTCTGCGGAGATGAAACAGCTCAGATAGAATCTCTTGAAGGCAAGAGAGGAAATCCACGTGTTAAACCGCCGTTTCCGGCTAACTCAGGCCTCTACGGCTGTCCTACAGTAGTAAATAATGTTGAGACACTTTCATGTATTCCCTTTATCGTTAAGAGCGGCGCCTCTGCTTACCAGAAATTCGGTACATCCAACAACTACGGGCCAAAGATTTTCGGAGTTTCAGGACATGTTAATGAGCCTGGTATTTTTGAATATCCCATGGGAACTCCGCTTAAGGAGATACTTGAAGCCGCAGGCGGAGTTAAAGGCAAACTCAAAGGGGTAATTGTGGGCGGACTTTCTGTTGCAATACTTACAGCAAAAGAAGCTGAAGGCCTGATACTTGATTTTGATTCATGTGTAAAGGCCGGAACAGCACTGGGATCAGGCGGCATTATGGTTGTCAACGACACTGTATCAATTCCGGAACTTGCTCTTCGTACTATTGAGTTCTATCATCACGAATCATGCGGTCAATGCGTACCCTGCCGTGAGGGATCGCTTATAATAGAGAATAAGCTTCGCGGTCTGGTTAATGGGAAAGGTAAAATGGAGGATATTGATACTATCCTTAACCTTTGTGCAAACATAAAGGGCCTGACCCTATGTCCTACTGGGGAGGCATTTTCAGTTCCCGTTCAGGCCATGGTATCTAAATTCAGGGCCGAGTTTGAAGCTCTTGTGAAATAATAATATTAATCTTTAGAGGAGATTGCATCATGAAAAATACGATTTTTATCGACGGCAGGGAATTTGCCTTTGATGAGAACCAGACAGTTCTTCAGGTAGCCCGTGCTAATGGAATCTATATCCCGTCTCTTTGTTATCATCCGAAACTGGGAGCAGCCAGTAAATGCAGGGTTTGTGTTGTAGAGATTGACGGCCAGAGAAATCTTCAGACTTCATGCTCTACTGCAGCAGTTGCGGGAATGGTTGTAGCCACGGATTCTCCCGGAGTTCTTGAGGCGCGCAGGATGGTTGTCAATATGCTTCTCTCAAACGGGAATCATAACTGTATGACATGCGAGATGAATGGAGACTGTGAACTCCAGGAGGCCGCATACAGACTTGGAATTGAGTGCCCCGCCTTTGTTGTTGAAGAACATGAGGAGAAGGATGAGTCAGCCGCCTTTATAATAAGAGATGCCAACAGGTGTATACAGTGCGGAAGATGTATTGAAGCATGTAACCGTCTGGTTGTAAATGAAGTTCTGGATTTCGGATACAGGGGCGGACATACACACGTTATATGCGATCAGGATCTGCCCATGGGAGACTCATCATGCGTGCAGTGCGGTGAATGTGTTCAGGTCTGTCCGGTAGGTGCTCTTATTGAGAAAAAAGGTGCGGGTAAAGCCCGATCATGGGAAGTGGAAAAAGTTCGTACAACCTGTCCATACTGCGGAGTGGGATGTCAGCTTGAGCTTCACATGAAGGATGAGGAAATTGTAAGTGTAAAGGGTGTTGACGGAGCTTCCCCCAATGACGGTCATCTCTGTGTTAAAGGACGTTACGGCTACGATTTTATTTATTCAAAAGATCGGCTCACTATGCCGCTCATCAAAGAAAACGGAGAATTCCGTGAAGCTGAGTGGGATGAGGCTCTGGATCTTGTTGCGGATAAATTTAAGCAGATAATAAAGGAATCCGGCCCCGATGCGCTTGCCGGAGTGAGCTGTGCAAGAAGTACTAATGAAGATTCATATCAGATGCAGAAACTTTTCCGGGGGGTAATCGGCACTAATAACATTGATCACTGCGCCCGGACCTGACACGCTCCTACTGTTGCCGGTCTGGCAACTGCTTTCGGATCAGGTGCAATGACGAATTCATTCGGTGAATTCGAAAAAGCCAAACTGTTTTTCTGTATCGGAACAAATATGACTGAAGCTCACCCCGTTGCCTCCTACTTTGTGAAGAGAGCGGTAAATAAGGGTGCAAAACTTATAGTCGTTGATCCCAGACGACATGCTCTTGCAGACAAAGCTGATATCTACGCTCAGATCAGAGTAGGTGCAGATATTGCTTTTCTGAACGGTCTGATGAATGTACTGATAAGTGAAGATTTATATGATAAAGAATTTGTAAGAGATAACTGTGAGAACTTTGATGAGCTAAAGGCTGCAGTTATGGAATATCCTCCGGAGAGAGCAGCAGAAATTTCAGGAGTCAGCGTTGAACAGATCAGAGATATTGCACGGACTATGGCTTCAAACAGGCCGGGCATGCTCTGCTATACTCTGGGAATAACCGAACATACCTGCGGGGGAAATAATGATATGTCAACGGCCAATCTCCAGCTGCTTCTTGGAAACATGGGAGTGGAGTGTGGAGGAGTAAATCCTCTTCGCGGACAGAACAATGTTCAGGGCGCATGCGACATGGCGGCTCTTCCCAATGTTTTTCCCGGATATCAGAAAGTTGGTGATGCTGCGGTGAGAGAAAAATTCGCCAGGGCATGGGGTGTTGATAATCTTTCCGGTGAAGTCGGCCTCATGATGCCGGACATGATGGCGGGTCTTGTGACCAGGAAGGTAAGGGCTTTCTACGTATTCGGTGAGAATCTCGCAAACACCGAGCCCAATATTACCCATGTAGAACATGAGCTTGAGTCGGCTGAATTTATGGTTTGTAATGACATATTTCCAACTGAAACAACCAGATTTGCCGATGTTATTCTGCCTGCTGCTGCATGGTGTGAGGATGACGGTACCTTTACAAATAGTGAAAGGCGTGTAAACAGGGTGCGTAAAATTAAAAACGCTCCGGGAAAGGCAATGCCCAACTGGTGGGTATTTAAAGAGATTGCAAAGAGAATGGGCCATGACTGGAAATCCGCCAGTGCTCAGGAAATCTGGGATAATGAGATATCCGTGCTGGCTCCTGCCTACGGAGGGATAAAGTATTACAGAATTGAAAATGACGGACTTCAGTGGCCCTGTCCAACTGAAGATCATCCAGGGACGGTTTTCCTTCATAATAAAGGTAAATTTTCCAGAGGCAAGGGACTTTTCAATGCTGTTGAATGGACTCCCCCGGCAGAGGTACCTGATGAGGAGTATCCGTTTGTTTTAAGTACAGGCCGAAGACTCTATCACTATCATTCACGAACTCAAACCGGAAGGGCGGGGCTTGATAAAATGCTTTCAGAAGAAACTGCAGATATCTCGGTAATAGATGCTGAAAGACTTAATATCAAACATAATGAGTACATCAACGTCAGTTCAAGACGGGGGAAAGTAAAGGTTCGGGCTAAGGTATCAGAACGAATTGCACCGGGGCTTGTGTGGATGGCCTTTCATTTTCGGGAAGGGAATGCAAACTGGCTTACAAATAACGTCTTTGACCCGGAAACAAAAACTGCAGAGTATAAAGCCTGTGCAGTAAAATTAGAAAAAATTTAGAGCTTGATGATTATCCGGGCAGTCTTATACAGTCCGGATAATCTATTCTCGTAAAGAAATTATATCTCTGCAGTCATTTAAGATTTTAAATATTCTGAATCTTCTCATTCAAAGCAGAAATTACTGCTGAAAAAATGGACTAAACAGTCTGTTAATCATCACATTTTCAAGGCAGGTTTTATTCTGAAAATTAATCACGTGGAAGTTCTGGCTTTTTCAGAAGGCCTTTATAAGTCACGAACCGATACACTGGCAGCTGAGTCTCCACTAACTGTTATCGTTAATGGTTCCCCCAGGTATTGCTCTATGAGGATGCCCGGCATGGACAGGGAACTTGTTCTGGGGCTATGCTATTGTGAAGGAATAATAGGTTCTGTCAAAGATGTGAGGAGTATAGAAGAGAGTGATGACTCAACTGTGATCATAGAGACTGATGATGATGGAAGTATAAATTTTAGAGATATAAAGACGATTAAAAGCTCTGAAAAAATTATTTCAAATGATGAGAATTCTATACCAGTCTCTGCAGACATGTCCGACGGAATTTTTTTCCCGGCTCAGCTGATTTTTGAAATGAAGAATGATTTATGCTCCAGA
>CAYNFB010000046.1:0-13259 GCA_964396355.1 uncultured Leptospirales bacterium
TATATTTATTGAACTTTTCCGAAGATTTTTTCGATTAGTCTTTTATTTTAGCTGTTCCAGTTTTCTTATTTCTTGAAAATACGCAGAGTATTGCTCTGCCTTTTTAGAAACCGATTCAAATAAAGCTTTTTCTTCTTCTGAAAAACGGGTTTTATTTATAGTTTGTTCTGTTTCTCCACCTTCATTAAGTTCTTCTTTCTCAAAGGATAAAAGTTTATTGTTTTTTATATATAATATCCCCCTTTTTTTACTTGAACTCCTGTAATAATACTCTAAAATTATATAAAATATATAAATGCTGAATGGAGCCCCGGGTAATGGAAGAAAAGATAACACTCAAAACACTGAAACAGCAGGAAAAAGAGTCCCGCAGAAATATAATCATTGATGCAGCAGAAAGAGTTTTTGCCACAAAGTCAGTTGATAAGGCCACAATGCGGGAAATAGCCGAAGAGGCAGGAATGGCCACATCATCAATCTACAGATTTTTTTCCAATCAGGAAGCCATACTAGTAGCAGCCGCAGTGAGAACTCAGAGCAAATTCAACATTATCCTGGACAGGCTGGTAGATGAACAAAACCCGGAAGAGAGTCTGAGAAATGTTCTGAATAATTATATAGACTTCATTACTGACAACGATACATACTTCAGGATGATGACAATTCTCATGTCACAGGGAAATCTGGATCCTGAATCAAGCGACTCCATAGTAAATGTGATGAATGAGACTCTTGACAAACTGGATAATCTGTTCCACCTCATGGGGTTTAAAAAAAATCCCCGGCCCTTTTCTAAATACATCTACTCAAGCATGATCGGAGTGTCTGTATCATATAATAAACTGCCCAGCATCAATTCAGAAAGCCGCCATAAGCATATGAAGTCACTGGCTGATCTGATATACGACATGATAATCAACTATCAGGAAAATTCGGGTATAGCCGGCTAGACCATCTTTTATCAGGGAGCCTTTAATTCTTGACAAAATAATACCCGGGAAGAGATATATCACAGGTTTCCTGACAGATGAATTATATTAAAAATAGAATAATACAGATTTTCAGGTCGCCGGTGAGACAACTTATTTTTAGTTTTCTCATACTCATATCGGCCGGAACCCTGATGCTCCTTCTCCCGTGGGCAACACGTGACGGTATTTCATTTATTGATGCCCTCTTCACTTCAACCTCTGCAGTATGTGTAACGGGTCTCATAGTCGTAGATACAGCGAAGGATCTGACCTTTTTCGGACAAACTGTTGTACTTCTTCTCATCCAGATGGGAGGTCTGGGAATTATGACCTTCTCTATTGCAATATTTTCGATGTTCGGAGGGGAATTCTCCATCAAGTGGAGATTCACATTTAATTCTATTTACAATAATATAAAGATACTGCCGCCGAAACAGACCCTGAAAAAAATATTTATATATACAATGACCATCGAGACTGTAACTGCTATTCTACTCTTTACTCAATTTATAAGAGACTTTGAATTTAAGGATGCCCTGTGGCACTCAGTATTCCATGCAGTCTCGGCATTCTGCAACGCCGGGTTTTCGACTTTCGGCAGCAGTCTCATGGGCTACTCCGATAATGCATCTGTAATTATGATAACATCTTTCTCTGTAATCCTGGGCGGCCTGGGCTTCATCGTACTCACTGAAATAAGGAATATCCGTTTTAAAGGAGGAAGGAACTTCTTTCGCCAGTTTTCTCTCCACACCAGAACTGTACTCGCTGTGTCATTTTTTCTCATATGTCTGGGAACCTTTCTAATACTTATTCTGGAATGGGATTCATCAATGAAAGGCCTGACTTTTCACCACAAATTGCTGGCCTCTTTTTTCCAATCCGTGAGCTGCAGAACTGCCGGCTTCAACTCCATTGACATAGCATCTCTAAGAGAGAGTACTCATTCGCTGATGATGCTTCTCATGTTCATTGGAGGCTCCCCCGGATCTATAGCCGGAGGAATCAAGACCACTACATTTGCAGTCATTGCAGGCCTGATAATAACAAAGTTCAGGGGAGAAAAACAGGTTGTGTTCTGGAACAGAGCAATCAGCGAAGAGACTGTACACAGGAGCACTACGCTGGTAATTCTCGGATTCCTCTTCATCTACACTGCCACCTTCATACTACTCTCCATGCACTCCTTTGACAGAGACAACTCTTTCCTGTCAGTAATCTTTGAGGTTGTATCCGCATTCGGAACCACAGGCCTGTCAATGGGCATAACACCGCATATTCCCACCGAAGGAAAATTTCTCATTTCTCTGGTGATGTTCATCGGCCGCATAGGCCCCTTCGCGCTGATTACAGCTCTGACTGCAAATATCAAAACGGCTGATTATGAAATAGCCGAAGAAAATATAATGATCGGGTAGATAATATGAAAAAATATGCAATAATCGGACTGGGCAATTTCGGACTCAATATAGCAAGAAGTCTCATGGAAAACGGATGCGAAGTGCTGGGCATTGATCTTATGAAGGAAACTGTTGATAAGGCGAAGGATTATCTCACTCACGCCATTGTGGCAAATCCTTCGAACAAATCAATTCTTGAATCAATGGGTATATCAGACTACGATGGAGTAATTGTCAGCATCGGTCAGGAGATGGCCTCAAGCATACTCATATCTCTCTACCTTAAAGAATTAAATGCGAAGAAAATTATTGTCAGGGCAATCTCAGAGGACCATGAAAAGATTCTTGAGAAACTGGGAGTTGATGATGTAATCTTTCCGGAAAAGGATATGGCTATCCGCATAGGGAAAACGATCTCAATGAAAAATGCCCTGGATTACCTTCCGCTAACAGACGAATACTCAATAATAGAGATGCCGCCTCCCGCAGAATTCATAGGAAAATCACTGAGGGAGCTTAACATTGCCGCAAAGTATAAATGTCAGGTTATAGGCATGAAATACAATCTCAACCAGGGAGACGGAGAGAGCGAAGAAGTTAAAACAATTATAGCTCCGTCTGCTGATGAGGTGATAGAGAAAAATTATATTCTCATAATACTGGGCAAATTAAAATTTCTTAATGCACTTGAAAAAATACAGTAATCATATATCAAAAACACTGCCCTCTCTTGCCAGACTGAGGGCTACATCATGCTCACCCTTTTTATTCATATTAAGATAGGTAACAGCATTGGAAAGAACACTGTCGAGCTTCTGGTCATCATAGTTTGGATCATGATGGAAGAGCACCAGATTCTTAACATTATACATTCTTGCGATATCAATAGCTATTGATGCAGATGAGTGCCCCCAGGAGATTTTCTCGATAAGAGATTCCTGGAAGGTATATTGTGCATCGAAGACCAGAACGTCAGCATCTTTGAACAGACTTTCGTAAGAATCAATAAGCTCAATTTCATTTATGCTGAATTCACAGTCGCTGGTATAGACGAAAACGCTGTCGCCGTCTTCGATCCTTACGGCATATGCTCCGCCGGGGTGCGGCATAGTCTTAACAAATATCTTTATATCATTTACATAGAAAAACTCGTCCGGCTTAACCTGAAAAAATCTCTTCGAAGAAAGCATATTGTTGAAGGATATGGGAAAATGCGTCCCGGCCTGCTGATAATTAATTCGGCCTTCAAGGTCGTCTACAGGAGAATAGAAGTTAAATCTGTTCCCTTTAACGTAGAGGGGTGAAAAAAAAGGTATTCCCTGAATATGATCCCAATGCGTGTGAGTCAGAAAAACACTTGCAGCTCCCTTCCCGCTCCCGAATTCTTCATTCATCAAAGTCTTCCCCAGATTGATAAGTCTTGAACCGCAGTCTATTATTATCAGTTCACCTGAAGATGTTCTCACTTCAATACAGGTTGTGTTTCCGCCATAGGTACCCTTTATTGAAAGAGGCAGAGTTTCAACAAATGCTTTCAGTGATTCCTCGGAAGAGATATCACCCGGCCGGGCAAGAGTAAGAGCCTTTACTATTTTTTCTTCAATAGTCTCAGTGCTTAATGTTGTAGGGTAGGAACCTCTTACTCCCCAGAGTTTTACTTTCATATATATTCCCATTAGACAGTTTTGAGTCTGTCTATGCCACAATCTATATAATTTCAATAAAAAATCTTATCCAAAATAAAAAACTTGACACTGGTATATTTTAAGATTTTATTTATTATTAAAATATCCCTGAATCAAAAAAAATAAAAAAATATATCGAAATAATTTAATTTTAAAATCAGGTGAAAAGGATGAAATTTGCAAACAGGATACTAAAGGTCAAACCATCTCCGACAATGGCAGTGACAGCAAAGGCATCACAGCTCAAAGCTCAGGGATTTGATGTAATAGGATTTGGTTCAGGAGAACCGGACTTTGATACCCCCGTTCACATAAAAGAGGCTGCAATCAGAGCTATTGAAGAGGGTAAAACCAAATATACGCCAGCCGGTGGCCTGCCGGAATTAAAAAAGGCAATAGCCGGAAAATTTAAAAGAGACAACAACCTCAATTACGAACTATCACAGATTACTGTAAACTGCGGCGCAAAACAATCCATATATAATCTAATGCAGATTTTGATAAATGACGGAGATGAAGTTATAATTCCGGCTCCCTACTGGGTATCTTATCCGGATATGGCTGAACTGGCCGGTGGAATACCGGTTATTGTCCATACAGATATAGAGAATGATTTTAAGATGACCCCCTCGCAGCTGAAAGAAAACATAACCAGAAGAACCAAAACAATTATCATAAACTCGCCTTCCAATCCGACTGGTTCAGGATATTCGAAAGATGAGCTTACCGCTCTTGCAGATGTTATAGAGGGTACTGATATAATAGTCATATCCGATGATATTTATGAATCAATTGTGTATAACGGATTTGAATTCAGCAATATCGCCAATGTTTCAGAGGCTATGAAACAGCAGTCTGTCATAATAAACGGTGTATCAAAATCATATGCAATGACGGGCTGGCGTATCGGTTATATGGCCGGCAATGAAAATATTATAAAAAAAGCTGAAATACTTCAGAGTCAATCGACTTCAAACCCCTCATCAATTTCACAATGGGCCTCAATCGCCGCATTGAATGGAGATCAGGAAGTAGTTAAGGATATGGTAAAGGCATTCGACAGAAGAAGACAATTCGTCATAGATGAACTCAACACTATTCCGGGAATATCGTGCTATGATCCTAGCGGCGCATTTTATGCATTCCCCAGGGTTGATGAAATTTTCAAACTCGACGGCTGGAAAAAAATATCTGAGAACTACGATGATGAATTCAACTCATCAAAGCTTGCAACGTACCTTCTTGAAGAGGCCAGGACTGCAGTCGTTCCGGGGATCGGATTTGGGAATGACAACTACTTTAGAATGTCCTTCGCAACATCAGATGCGAATCTTAAAGAAGGCCTCAGCAGGATAAAAGAGGCAATAGGAAAACTGGTTTAGCAAGACCGGGTGTTCTCATACATCTGACAAAAATAAACTAAGGGGGGATTTATGAAATTTAAGATTTTACTATACGTTCTTGGAAGAAAGATTAAGTCCAAATTAAAAAAAGATTCAGAGTTTAAGAAAAAAATTGCCGAGAAAAGCTGTACAGTCCAGATCAAAACTGCTGACAACTCAATGGGCAGATACTACACATTCAAAGACGGAGACCTGACAACAGGCAGCGGAGTATCACCGGATACAGATGTTTCACTTGTCTGGACAGATGCTAAAATTGCCTTTGAAGTCCTTTCATCCGGCAGCCAGGATAAGAGCATGAAGGCTCTCCAGGATGGCTCTCTTAAGCTTGAAGGTGACGGCGCTGTGGCTCTATGGTTCACTGATGTAGCGAAGCAGTCCAGATAGTACTGATATTATCCAGATTATGAAAAGAGGCTTCGAAGATGAAGCCTCTTTTTTTTATCTACATAATTAGTCCCGCCCCCATCATCAATAACAGAAAGAAGATGAAGAAAAGAATTACACCGATAAAAATTGCCGGCAGGATATAGATAGCTATAGATTTCCCAAAATCTGCTGAATTCATCTCCGACAATCCCTGAACGAGTACAAAGACGTACCAGATAAACAATAAGAAAGCAGCAAAAACGTAAAAGAATGCCGGAGCAAAATCAAGAAGACTGAAAAAATAAACAAGAGGAAGAATGAAAATTTTGGGAACCATGGAAAAATTAACCAACGTTATCACTTCCTTAATATTACCCTTAAACCCCTGAAGCTGGGAAACAGAATCAATCATTGATGAATAAATCACAATCTTCAAAAATTCATATAAGCAGACCAGTATCCATCCGTAGCTGATTTTATAATAAAAATATGACGTCTCGCCTCCCATGAGAGACAAAGCCAGTATATCTGCAATGCAGACCATTGCCGGTACGATAAAGCTTAAACCGAAGACCTTCCCGTTGCCGGAGTGTATCCGCCTGTACAATTCTCTTGGATCAGTCAGTGCATATAAAAAGAAATCCGCCCAGCTCAGTGTTCTGAAATTCTCCATAGTCATAAGTTCTACCTGTACTCAATTCTATTCATATTATCAATTGATGTCTTTCCGAAAAAGCTGAATCCTGACATTAGATTGCTAAATGATCCGAACATCTCTTCAATGGGAGAAAAAGCATCCTCGTAAACCGGCGCATCGGCTGCAAGCCCTGACATTTCTTTTGCCTTTTCAATTGAGTCTTCAAAAGTTCCAAGCTGATCAACAAGGCCGCTATTGAGTGCAGTGACCCCGTTCATGATTCTTCCATCTGCAACTTTTCTTATATCACTCTGTTTCATATTTCTTCCCAGAGCAACATCCTCTACAAACTTCTGGTATGAAGAATCGATCATTTCCTGAAGAAGTTTTCTTTCATCTCTGGTCAAATCACGGTGAGATGACATTATATCCTTATATTTGCCGCTCTTTATTACATTCATCTTTATGCCGAGTTTTTCAAATAGTTTCCTGATGTTCGGAGATGAAGCGATTACTCCTATTGATCCTGTCACTGTACCGTGGTTGGCCACTATATGATTACAGGCCGAGGCTATATAATACCCGCCAGAAGCTGCGACATCACCCATCGACGCAACGAGTACGATATTTTTTTTTCTCAGCTTCCACAACTTCTGATATATTTCCTGTGTGGCAGCCACTGTACCCCCGGGAGAATTTATCCGCAGAACAACAGCCTTGATTTTATCATCACGCATGAGATTATCGAGTCTTTTAACAATAGCATCTGATCCCGATTTCAGACCAAGAGGTCCTGAAGGTGCAGACATTTCTATCCCTCCCTCTACTCGGACAATTCCCACGCCAGGACCGAATTTGGGCACAGGCATTTTAAGATTCCCCTGCTTCCCGGAATCATCAATTTTGAGGCTGATGTCTACTATTGCAATGACAGCGACAAGGACGAGCATTGCGAGTATTGCTACTGTAATTTTTCGTTCTCTTTCCATTTTATTACACCACTCTATATAGTTAAATATAAGAAATCAAAAATACACATAAAGTAAAGAAAAACCCGGATATAAAAAACATAACCGGGGTCTTGAATTAAAGAATAAACAGATACATAAATAATGCTGATACATCTGTTTTTATATTATAAAAACAGAGGGAAACATAAGCCGGATCCTGTTTAAGCAGCCATCTATCTTGCCTGCATGTTGCCATACAGATCTTTGCGACCTACCCTCAGCCCATAGGCGGGCAACCCTTAACGGCTGACTACTTGGCCTTGCATCAGGTGGGGTTTACACTGCCGCCTGCCTTACAGCAGACGCGGTGAGCTCTTAACTCGCCATTTCACCCTTACTCTGATCAGGCGAAGCAAGCTTCACATAATCAGAGCGGTATATTTTCTGTTGCACTTTCCATCGCCTCACGACGCCCGGGCGTTACCCGGCACCCTGCCCTTTGATGTCCGGACTTTCCTCACTCCCCCTCGAAAGGGGCCGCGCGGCTGCCCGTTTCCCTCTGCTAATTAAGCTTTTGTTATTTCGAAATAATCTATTTGCTCCTTAAGTTTTTCAGCCATATCAAGTATTGAATTGCTGTCATCAGCAAGATGAGCAGCACCTGATGCATTGTGTTGTGTATATTCACTTATTGACGACATTGATTTAACAATTTCCTCTATTCCCAGTCTCTGTTCTCCGGCTGCAATGCTGATCTGATCTGATTTTTCTCTCAGTGAATCAACCTCGACACTAACACTTGATCCTTCACTTACCCTCTCCTGAGTCATAGACTGCACATCACCCATCATTGTGGCAATTGAATTTATTCCTTCAATAATATAGCTGATTTTACGAACTGTCTCCTCAACACCGGACAGACTATTATTTATTTCGTTTTCATTCGATTTAATAAGACTGTTTATTTCATTGATGCTCGATGATGTCTGATCTGCAAGTTTAGAGATTTCATCTGCAACAACAGCAAAGCCTTTACCTGCATCACCTGCCCTGGCTGCTTCAATTGCAGCGTTCAGAGAAAGCAGATTTATCTGTTCAGCAATTGTTGTAATCATGTCAACAATATTTGTCATATCTCCTGAGCTAGTGGCGATATTCATCATCGACTCACTCATAAGTCGAACAGATTCCTCACTGGCATTTGCCTCTTTTGTAATTATCATCACTCTGCTTACAGTATCATCAATAATACTTCCGATCAGGCCGAGGCCCTTTGCAAGATCCTTAAACTGATCTGTTACAGAGTTAAGATGGAGATTTTGTGTATCTATAATTGAAGAAATATTTTCAGCACCTGCAGAAATTTCCTCAACTGTTGCATTTATCTCCTCGGCGGCGGCGGCCTGATTCTGTGCATTATTTGAGAAAACACCGGCAGTACTGCTGAAATTTTTAGAAGTGGCTGCAAGACTCGATGAAATAACTGATGCAGTAGAAACAATATCTATAAGTTTAGATGCCAGACTTCTAAAATTCGCCACAAGTATAACTATCTCATTTTTTTCATTTTCATCAATGGAATCAACCGCCAGTGTGCCGGGCCTTCCATGAGAAGTCAGGCTGCCGGCTGCGATTTTTTTCACTCTCTCCGCCAGACCAGTTATAGGATCTGAAATCTTGTTTGAAAAATAAATTCCTGCTGTTAAAAATACAGCCATAACAATAATACTGATAAACAATATAACTCGCAGTAATCTTGCAAGCGGAGCGTAGAGTTCATTTTCTGAAATTCCTACAACAATTTTCCATCCTGTCTGAGGAATAGTGGTGAAGTAACCGTGATACTCCACCCCGCTGCTTTCGTATCGTCCCTCTCCTTCAGACATTTTTAGGATGTCTACTCCGAATTTACGTACTGACTCATTAGGAAAATCCTGAAGCGTTGCCTTCATCACCAGTTCCTTATTCGGATGAGCAATACAGAGTCCGTTGGCTGCGACAATGTAAACGTAACCGGTTTCTCCTATTTTGAGTCTGCTTATATAACTCTGCATACTTTCAAGATTAATATCAACCGTTGATGTACCGCCAAATGACTTTCTCCGGTTATAAAATGGTGAAGAACATGTAATCATTGTAATATCTGATGCTTCATCATAATAGGGAATACTATAGATTATTTTGCCGGCCGAATTTTTAACATTTTGATACCACTGATGGGAATGAAAATTATACTTTGATCCTTCATATTCGAGAGTCCGTTTAAATTTATTTTTATCCCTATAGACGTAGGGTCCAAAATACTTCGTATTGCTGTTGTAGCCAAAAGGTTCAAACCAGATGCCGGAACCGAAAACATCAGGTGACTTCTGCAGCTGATTCTCAAGCACATCCAGATACTGATCTCTTGAATATCCGTCATATACTGTTTCGACAAATGAGGATACGGCCCTGGCAAGAACAGAGTATTCCACAACCCGAATTTCAATTCTCTGACCAATCTCATCAATCTTATTCTTCATCTTTACTTCAATTTCACTATTGAGCATTGATTTTGTAGAGAAGTATGTAAGAAGAGATACACTGGACAAACAAACAACAGAGACCAGACAGACTGAAAGAAGAACCTTACCTTTTATGGTTTTAAGCTGCAATAAAATATTTTTCATTGAATTATCCTGAAGAATCAATATCTTTAAACTAGTTCATCATTATGAATTTATTGTCAAAGAATTTAAAAAAAATTTTAATATTTATTCTAAATGGAGTCTGCTTTCCCGGTAAAGCTTAATTTGAATCCTGTAATAATCATTGACAAATACCATTGAGGATATTAATGCTTCGTGTAATATAACGAATAAAAAGAGAAATATGAAAGAAATAAATTCAAAATATCCGCCTTCCACAATAGGCGGTAGAGAATTCTCTTCAAGGCTCTTTATCGGTAAAGATAAATTTTCATCCGGCAGCCCGGGTAACAATGTTATTGAGACAATTAGAATAGGCGCCGATGCGGTTCTCGTGAATACTGCAGTTGCGGTTTCGCACGATCCTGTAGAAATTGCAAAACCCTTCCGGTTGGGAGTTAAGGCCCGTCCGGCTGCAGGACAAGCAGATAGATCAGGATCAAGCAGCACAGCCGGGGCATCCAGTAGCGCCCTGACAGGATGCCTGAAATAGATGTTTGAAAAACTTTTCAATAAATATTTCAGGACAGATATCGGAGATAGAACCTGCTCCGCCCGAACCTCGAACCTTATCTTATCACCTGAAAAAAAAATAATTACAAAAATTGATATAATCAATCTTCTTTCGCCTGCGGCAAACAATATACATGAGAAGATGGCTCAAATTAACCGGAGACTCAGCAAAAAGATTTCATCACTCACGACAGATGTCTCCCCCATGTCTTCGGATGAGTACTGTCTGTTATCTGAATCAGGAACAGACGGATCCGCCCTGACCGGGAAAGAACTTTTTCATAACAAAGATAAAAGCGGCTGCAGGGAATATCTTGTATGCTGATAAGTATAGATTTAACAAAAAAAATCAGGAGAACTTTTTAAAAAATGGAAATAACAATGACCGTTTTAGGCGGACTCGGCCTGTTCCTTTACGGAATGAAAATAATGAGTGAAGGACTGCAGTCCGCAACAGGAGAAAGGCTGAAAAACATTTTATGGAAAGCGACAAACAACCGCTTTAAGGGACTGCTGACAGGTTTCGGTATTACGGCAGTTATCCAGTCCTCCAGCGCCACTACGGTAATGCTCGTCAGCTTCGTAAGTGCAGGATTGATAAACCTCATTCAGGCTACAGGTATTGTTCTTGGAGCAAATATTGGTACAACCGTAACAGGATGGCTCGTGGCTATACTCGGTTTTAAAATAAAAATCACAGCCCTTGCTCTTCCGGCAATTGCAGCAGGTTTCTTTATCAGATTCATGAAAAACGATAAGATAAAGAACTGGGGAGATGTACTGCTGGGATTTGGTATACTTTTTCTGGGATTGTCCATCATGAGCGGTTCGGTAAAGGAGCTCAGAGGTTCAGAGACAATAATGAATTTCATGTCCACCTACAAAGCAGACGGGATGCTGTCGACTGTAATCGTAGTGATCATTGGATCGATGATTACCATGATTATTCAATCATCCAGTGCGACAATGGCTATGACCATGACTCTTGCCGTAAGCGGCATCATTGATTTCTATACAGCAGCAGCCCTGATACTTGGTGAAAATATCGGGACAACAATTACAGCAAATATTGCGGCAATCGGTTCCACGGTAGAGGCAAGAAGAACAGCAAGAGTTCACATGCTCTTCAATATTTTCGGAGTAATATGGGTGCTTGCTATTTTCAAAACATTCTTCATTCCATTTGTGGACTATATGGTTCCCGGGGATCCCTTTACAAATGACATGGCACTGCGCTCCGGTGTTATAGCAGACCACATGGCGGCCTTTCATACAGCCTTCAATGTCATTAACTCGCTGATTTTTCTTCCCTTTGTCAAATATCTTGCCAAGGCGGCAGAGAAGCTCGTTCCCGGAGAGATAACAGAGATGGACGTTCACCTGAAATACATATCAACTTCCCTGGTAAGTACGCCTTCCATGAATATAAACCAGGCAAGGATGGAAATGCAGAGAATGATGGAGATTGTATCCGACATGTTCAATCAGATTGTAGAGGTTTCCATCAATCCCGAGAAAAAGCTGGGGAAAGTAATTGAGGAAATCCAGAAGATGGAGAACCACACAGATCTTCTGGAAAAAGAAATATCCACCTTCCTCGTCAAAGTATCGAGAAGCAACCTTTCAAAAGATCAGAGCAATGAAATATCCATAATGCTTCAAAAAGTCAACGAGCTGGAGAGCATAGGCGACCAGTGTGAATCACTAATGAAGCTGCTCCGCAGAAAGTACGACAAAGACCTTACTTTCTCTGAATCAGGCAAAAAGGAAATGATGGAAATTGCAACAAAAGTACGGGAATTCCTTGATCTGGTTTCTAAACACATCGGTTCAGTAAGCACGAACGTAATGGTTGAAGCTGAGGTACTTGAGAACAGAGTAGATGAGCTGAGAAGAGACTTTAAAAAGAAGCATATAAGAAGGCTCAGCGAAGAAAAATGCGACGTTATTACCGGGCTGCTCTTCATAGACATGCTGTCATGCTATGAAAAAATAGGCGATCACGCATATAACATTGCAGAGGGTATTTCCGGTCTCAGAGTATATTAGAAGATGAAGTATTGATATAGATAAAAAAAACCGGCCCTTCATGAGAGCCGGTTTTTTTTATTCATTGAGTATTGTATTATTTAAAACATTGCAGATGTGGAAACACTGACATTTTTAATGGTCTCCTCGTCTCCGTTAATCTCGCCGTTGCCGTCCTTATCCTCAAATGTTACCAGATAGTTGAAATCAACACTGACGCCCTCGCCCAGTGAAAATCCGATGACTCCGCCGATTACAGTACTTTCAGTCTTCCATTCGAGCTTGTCCACGTTATTCTGAACGTAGTATCCCTTTGCCTTGGAAAGAGTGGGCACAATATCTGTATTGAGTCCGATTTCGCCGAGAACAGACTTGTCCCTTACATCTCCTTCACCCCAGAGATTCTGATATGAACCTTTGGCTATAAATATATTGAAAAACTTCAGTTCCATGCCCGCCTTGAAACCCTTTGTTTCAAGTGCCGCCTCAAGCTGTTCCTTCTTGGTCTCAATAACCAGATTTCCAGAACCATCATCTACGTATTTGGCTCTTTCAAGATCGTAGGTATTGTTGTAGTACCCGAATATGAACTCATCAGATGACTGCTTATATTCTG
>CAYNFB010000046.1:13309-16500 GCA_964396355.1 uncultured Leptospirales bacterium
AGGCACTGTGAGAACTGTGTATAGGTATCGAGATCAAAAATCTTCGTATCGATAATCTTTATCCCAATATCACCCGCCCAGAAACCGGTCTTGGAATTCTGATTGTTTATGTCTGTCAGTTTACTTCTTTCTATATCAGAGATAAGGCCATTATCAACTAAATCAGTTACAGTACCTGAATTTGAAACATGAGCCGTGTAGTACTCTATCTCTGTGACATAGCTGCTATCTTCCGGATAGGCATCGACCTCATCTGGATATCCGTCGCCGTCTGTGTCTCTCAGGCCCTTGTACTCGTTGAGATCTCCCGCAAGAGATGCTCCGATCTGCACCCTGCTGAAGGGCCTGGCATAGATGCGGCCTCCTCCCATGAATGAAGAGCTCTCGTTGAAGACCTCCTTGAAGTCATTGACAATAAACTCGGCACCAACGTACTTCGTCTCGAATGACATATCCAGCCCCTGGCGCTTGTAGGTAGGATATTCGAGCATGTTGGTATAGCCGTTCATTATAATTCCATATCCAAGAATAGTAGAATCAAGCCCGCCGTATTTAATGTAGAATGGTTCGCCTTTTTTACCAAAACTGATGTAGTAGAGCTTGTCCATGTAGTCTTCCCAGTCATCCCAGTCCTCTTCGCGGACCTTGCCCTCCTCATCGAGAAGAACGTGGATATCAAGACCAAGTCTGAATTTCCACAGCTTCAGCTCAGGTCTGAGACCTATCTGCTGATAGTTTTGTCCATTAATTGTTACAGCACCAAAGATTCCTCCAAGTGCAAGATCTGTTGCACTCTCCTGTTCTGTACTGGCTGTTTTCTCTGTATTTGCGTCCTGATCATTTTCCTGTGCAAAGGAAGCTGTTCCCAGCATCAATAAAAATATCAGAACTGCAGTTTTTGTGATTTTCATAAACCCTCCGTAAATAAAAAATACCGGACCAGGCCGGCAGAGTTTACTATAGAAAAAGCAATAATATTATTCAAGCAAATTTCGCATGGAAAGACAGGGATTTGAAGATAACGAATCCAGTCTTCCTCACTGAAAATCTGCACCGGAACGAGCAATGGATAGAAAATTTTCAAAAATTTTATCTCCATGCTCAGTCTCATATGATTCGGGATGAAACTGAACTCCAAATACAGGCAGATTCCTGTGCCTTACAGCCTGAATTGTACCGTCTGTGGAATATGCCTCTATTTCAAGAACGTCCGGCATCATTTCTTTCTGAGCACAGAGCGAATGATATCTCACAGCCTTGAATCGCTGAGGCACATTCCGGAATATATTGTCTCCCGTGTGATTTATCGAATCCTGTTTCCCGTGCATTATCACCGGCGCACCTGTGATCACCCCGCCCAGAGATTCAACAATGGCCTGCATTCCCAGACATATTCCGAGTATGGGCCGGTTCATATTTTTTTTGATCACCTCCAGACTGATTCCTGCATTTGACGGGCAGGACGGCCCGGGAGAGATAATGACAGCTTCGTATTTATCAAAATCTATACTGTTTATATCAGAATCATTCCTAAAAATCTCAATGTCATAACCCATTTTTTCAATACTGTGAACAATATTATAGGTAAATGAATCATAGTTATCTATCATCAGAATCATATTTTCCTCCTTTTAAACTGCATAGCCCATGCTTTTAGTGAGAGCCATAAGCTTATTGTTTATCTCTTCAATTTCCTTTTCCGGTACACTGTCATAGACTATGCCTGCACCGGCCTGAATGAAACCAGAATCTTCATCAAAAAATGCGGTGCGTATTGTTATACATGTATCACAGCTTCCGTTGAATCCGAAGTAGCCCACTGTTCCGGCATAGGCTCCTCTGGTATGATCTTCAAGCTCATCAATTAACTCTATGGCGCGGACTTTGGGAGCACCTGAGACTGTGCCTGCAGGGAAGGTGTTTTTAAATGCATTAACAATATTATCATTCTTTTTCATTTTTCCCTGAACTTTCGAAACAATGTGCATGACGTGGGAATAATCTTCAATTTTCATAAATTTTTTAACAACAACGGTACTCCTTTCAGCAATTCGGCTTAGATCGTTACGCGCAAGATCAACCAGCATAAGATGTTCTGCTCTTTCCTTAGGATCACGCATCATTTCCCGTCTAACCTCACGCTTCTCTTTTGGTGAATCAGGAATAGGAGCAGTCCCTGCAATGGGTTTCAGATGCATGGTGGAGTTTTTAATCTTAATATGAGTCTCCGGCGAACAGCCTGCAATATATTTCTTCCCGAATTTCAGAAGATACATATATGGAGAGGGATTGACACTCCTCAGTTTCATATAAAATCTGTATGGTGAAATTTTACTCTTAATATACATTCTCCTGCTGATGACAGCCTGAATAATCTCTCCTTTTTCAATATTATTCTTAACAGTCATAATCTTTTTTTTGAAATCATCATCAGACTCGCCGTAATTCATATCAACATCAACCGGCCTTGAGGGCAGATAGGGTATTTTCTGTTCATTGACCAGATTGAGGATATGACTTTCAAGCTTTTGAAGATGAAGATCGGCCGCACTGTACTGTTCCTTCAGATCGCCTCTCTCTGTATATATGGCTGTGGCAATGTAATATCTGTCTTTTACATTATCATATACTATAAAATCATCTATGAGCAGAAGTTCTGCGCAGGGATGGCCCTCCTCCTTGATATCACTCCTGAGAATACCCGTCCTGTTGATAGCCTCGTAGGCAATATATCCGGTATATCCGCCATTGAAATCGCCAAAGCCCCTTATATTTGGTGAGGTATATTTTGTGATCTGATTTTCCAGATACTCAAAAAGGCTTTCGCTGATATTTTCTTCCTGAGAATTTTCAATTTTGCCTATAGTTCCGCCCCGGGCAATAAGGGAGGCTGACGGATTAAAACAGAGGTATGAAAATCTGGCTATGCCCTTCTTCCCCTTTGCACTCTCAAGAAAAATAAAATCATTCTCTCCCTCAAGTGCCTTGAGCACGAGAGTAAACCCGAGAGAGCTCATATTAAGTTCTCTATATAAAGGTATTCTGTTATACTTCTTTGCATATTCTGCTGTTTTCCTGATGTCTGGTATCATCACTTCCTCCAAAAATAAAAAAACCCCGGTTTAAACCCGTGGCTTGCTGAAACTTCTAAAACCTGAAACGGGTATCCGTTCTCAGGCTATGAATTGACC
>CAYNFB010000047.1:0-16315 GCA_964396355.1 uncultured Leptospirales bacterium
GGAGGAGATCTTGGCTGGCAGATGCTGGCCGGACTGGACCCTTACTTTGCCGGGAATGTTTTCAGAATGAAGAGAAAAGGACAGATCTCCCGGGTATTCAAATCCGGATTTGGTTATCACGTAGTTAAATACATAGGCAGAAGAAGCGTTAACTACGAAAAAGTTGAAAAAATGATTATGTACAAGCTCTACACAGAGGGTCTGCAGAAGCAGTTTCAGAAATGGGTAGAGAAAAAAAGAAAAGATGCGGCAGTTCGAATATATATGAAAAACTATATAAAGGGATAATTCTTTTGAAAAATACTGTCATTGATGTAATTCTTTTTGTCGATCAGGGAATCACCGATGAGGATCTCTATCTTGCTGATATATTTTCTCCTGATCTTATAAAAGAAAAAATACAGAAACTCAGTTCGGAGACAAAAATATTTTTCTCAGTTCCAGAAGATTACAGCGGAATACTGAAGGACAGGGAAAATTCATTACCCCGTACATCTATTGACGACCTGAACTTCTGGAAGGATGTCTTCGAAAAAACCGGCTCGGCTCACATAGCCGTGATAATGGCAGATTCTCCATTTATAGACTCTGCAGTGATTGGAGAAATGTTCGACCTCCATCTAAAATACATGGCTGAGTTTACATTTTCCGAGAACCTCCCCGCAGGTCTCACATGCGAAATAATATCATCAGAACTCCCCGCGCAGCTTCCGGAAACAGACAGGGAAACACTCCCCCTTGGACAGGTAGTAAGATCCAATATAAATCAGTTTGATGTTGAGCTCTACTACAAGGATCCTGATATTCGGGACAGAAGACTGAGCTTCAGACTGTCGGAACTCCGGAACAGACAGGTAATGGAAAAAATATACTCTCTCAAAAATGAAATACCTTCATACGAAAAGATTAAATCAATCATCGATGAAAATCCAGGGGTACTGTTCACCTCCCCGTCATACGTTGAAATTGAAATAACAGGAAAATGCAGCCTGGACTGCCTGTTCTGCTACAGAAAGGCTCTGAAGGAAGAACATAAAGCCATGACTGCTGAAACTCTTGAGAAGCTTCTCTCTGAAATGAGAGGCTTCTCGCTGCCCTATACAATCTGTTTCGGTGGATCAGGTGAGCCCCTGGATCACCCGGAGATCTATTCATTCATGGAAAAAGTCTGTGCCGAAGATGCCGTCGAACAGCTGGTAATTGAAACAAACGGAATAAAGGCTGACCGGAATTTCAAATCCTTCATAGAAAAAGATGAAAACTCAAAGATAAAAGTCATTGTAAACAACAACGGCATAGATAAAGATTCATACCTGAGACTGCACGGAGAGGACTTCTTTGACACAGTCCTTGATAATATAAAATCACTCAATGAGCTGAACGAGACAGAGCAGAGAGTCTTCATACAGGTAATGAAAATAAATGAGACAGATGAATTCTCTGACATGAAATCATACCTGGACAGATACTACGACTTCTGGGAAGGACAGAATGTGCCGATTATTCTTCAGAAGCAGAATATTTATTCAGGCCTCATAGAAGACCGAAGGTACTCCGACCTCTCTCCGGTGAAGCGCGGCCCCTGCTGGCACCTTCTGAGAGATATCTACATTCTCTCAGACGGAACAATTACATACTGCAAACAGGATGTAGACGGAGTAAAGCACTACGGAAATATAAACAGCGAACCGCTGGAGAATATCTGGCTGAGACAGAAGGAATCTTTCATTAAAGACTATTCAGGTGACTATCCGTCCGACCCTGACTGCATGAACTGCGACGAATGGTATACCTTTAATTTCTAAGCGCCATGACAAAGAATAACTACACTATAAAAACAGCCGCAATAATACAGGCAAGAGCGGCATCAACCCGTCTTCCCGAAAAAGCTCTCATGAAACTTGCAGGAATGACTATGATAGAGCACGTCATAGAGAGGGCAAAGCTCATAGAGGGTGTGGACCGGGTGATACTTGCAACAGGAGAAGGTTCGGCCAATGACGTACTTGCGGACATTGCTGATTCCCGGGGTATTTATTCATTCAGAGGCTCTGAGAACGACGTGCTCTCGAGGTTTCATTCTGCAGTGAAGAACGACGACTTCGGCTATATCATAAGAATAACAGGAGACAATCCTTTCACTGACTACATCTCCGCATCCAGGGCTCTGAGCCTGGCAATAGAGGAATCTGCCGATCACTGTACGGTTAAAGATATTCCCCTGGGAACAGGCGTGGAGGTCGTGAGCAGAAGCGCTCTTGAAAGATGTTTCATCGAAGGAATTGAGGCCCATCACAGAGAACATGTGACACCCTACATAAAAGAGAATCCCGGATTATTCAAAATAATTAAATACTCCTCAAATCTGAAGAATCCCTTCCCTGATCTGAGACTGACTGTAGACACAGACACAGACGCGAAGCTGGCAAAGGCTGTATACGACAATGTCTACAGCGGGACTCCCTTCACCCTTGAAGAAGTGATAGAATACATTACAGCAAACCCTGAACTGGCCCTGATCAACAGCGAAGTGAAGCAGAGGCCCATGACACACTCGAGCAATGGATAGTAAAACCGTAACAATTTTCACCGCCTGCGGACCCGGTTTCGGGAGCGGACACCTCCAGAGAATGCTCGCCCTGGCCGATTCCATTAAAGACGACTTTAAAACGCATATCGTTATTAATTGCGAATGCGTAATTCCTGAACATCTGACCCCGTTGAGAATAAGAAAAATACCGGAATCAACAGATCTTATTATCAGAGACATGCGGGACTCCGCTGCCGGATATATTCACGAACTTCAGAAAACGGCTCCTGTTCTTGCCGTGGACGATGCTGGAGAAGGCCGGCATGAGGCTGATCACAGAATAGATCTGCTGCCCAATCTCCTCGATGACTGCCTCTATACAGAGGGCCGATTCCTCTATGGATACAACTTCATTGATCAGATAAACTCTCTGACTGATAAAGAGATAACAAAGGATATCGACTTCGCAGTATATGCAGGCAGTCCTCCCCGGCAAAATGTTCTTAACATATTAAAAAAAATTATTCCGGAAAATTCAAAGACTGTTGTTCTTGCAGGAGGGGAAATTTACGAGCTCTTCACAGGCAGCAGACCCGGATACTCATCTGCCGCCGAGGTGATGCTTCGCAGCAGATTCATTATCACACATTTCGGTCTGACAATGTATGAAGCACATCTCTGCGGCGCAGGAATAATTGCATTCAACCCCTCTGACTATCACAGCAGACTGACCGGACTCGTATCTGAAAGCATGGATATCACAGAGCTTGGTGAATACGAAACTCTTTCAGCCCATGCAGAGCAGATACTCGGGGAAAAATTTCACTCAAGAGCTCAACGCACTGCCCCGGATGCAGCAGATATTAAAGCCGCCGCCGACCCCGGACTCCTCGTTTTTAAAAAATTCATTAAATCTGTCATTTAATTTTCAAATAATAATCTCCTGCTTCGTATTAACCTATAGCGAGCCGGGTGCAGGAAGGACCCTATAGTCCTGATCTTTTCCAGTCACCACTGCTGCAATAATTCTATAAAGGAGATCTTATGAAAAAAATTTTACTTCTGCTGCTTTCTGCTTCACTACTGGTAATTACATCGTGTTTTTGGGAGGAAGAGTCGGACTCGTCGTACTACAAGGTGTCATTCAGGGCAGACAGTGTGCAAAAGACGTTCAAATCTCTCGATGGTGTAGGCTTTAACTATGACGATTATTACGACAGCTGGGGAGCTTTATGGAATGAGTCCGAACCTGAGAGTCCGTCTTTATATATCAAAATATCCGAACCGGTAAATTCAGGATCAGCTTATAATCAGTCATCAGGCCTTACAGTGTACTATGATGCTGATGGTAATGATACTTTATACAGTAATGACAGTTCACTCCCGTTTTCACTAACAATAACGGAGTGGGGCGGTCTTGGAGGCATGGCCAGGGGAACATTTGCCGGGACTCTGGAACAATGGGATGGAAGTACGGTTATAATATCCGACGGCATATTTGAAGCTAGCATAGATGAATACTGATTATAATATCCATCGTCGGCAGCCCTGCAATTTCGGGGCTGCCTTTTACTCCGAAAATATTTAACTCTCCATGTAAAAAAAATAAATGCTCACCTGAAAATTTAACTTGATAGAGACAGCTCCTCCCCCTACACTTTAGATATATTAGACACAGGAGAATTTCAATGGAATTACATGAAGCTATAATGACCAGACGATCTGTGAGAAAGTTTACCGACTACAGGGTAACCGAAGAAGAAATAAATGAAATAATGGATGCCGTAAGATGGTCTCCCTCGTGGGCGAATACCCAGTGCTGGGAATTCATAATAATCAGAGACTCTGAGCTGATAAAAGAGGTTACAGATACCTACACCTCGACCAATCCTGCGAGGAAGTGTTCAGAATCAGCATCCGTACTCATCGCAGTATGCGCAAAAAGCGATTCTGCAGGCTTCAAAAAAGGAGAACCGAGTACTAAATTCGACTCATGGTTCATGTTCGATCTGGGCATTGCGGTTCAGACTATTTCCCTTAAAGCTCACGACATGGGACTTGGTTCAGTCATTGTCGGCTCTATGGATCACGACAAATGTGCAGAACTCCTCAATGTTAAAGCCCCCTATGAGGTCGCTGCAATTCTCCCCGTGGGGAAACCGGTTGAATTCAAAAAGGAAGGACCAAAGAGACGCGAAATATCTGAATTTACCCACTTAAACAGATTTGGAGAAAAGTAAAAAGCAATGCTCTTGTCAGACGAAAAGACAATTCCCGAGGAAAAAGTATTCAGACACTGGCGGTTCAGAGTACACGAAATAATATTCGAGGCAGATACCTTCTGGGGTAAATGCTTCGATATTATTCTTCTGGCAGTAATATTATCGAGCATCATAGTCGTAATGCTTGAAAGTGTAAGTGAATATGAACAGAAATATGGAAACCTGCTTACAATACTGGAATGGATTTTCACCATACTCTTCAGTATTGAATACATCGCAAGAATAATAAGCATTGGTAAACCATTCAGGTATATCTTCAGCTTCCTGGGTATAATTGATCTCCTTGCTGTTCTTCCGACTTACCTGAGCCTTTTTATTACCGGATCTCAATTCCTTATAGTAATAAGAATAATAAGACTTCTCAGAGTTTTCAGAATTTTTAAACTTGCAAGATACGTCGGCGAGGCAGATGTTCTGCTCAAAGCAATGAGGGCAAGCAGATACAAGATAACTGTATTTCTCTTCTCAGTGCTGACTCTGGCTGTTATAGCAGGCACAGTAATGTATTTGGTCGAGGGAGCAAAAAACGGCTTCACCAGCATCCCTAAAAGCATATACTGGGCCATAGTGACACTCACCACAGTAGGCTACGGCGACATAGCGCCTCAGACAATTCTCGGCCAGACTCTCTCCTCTATTTTGATGATAATGGGCTACGGAATTATAGCTGTACCTACAGGAATTGTTACTGTTGAGATGGCCAGCCTGAAGCACGAAAGTAAAATCAGCACGCAGTCATGCCCGGCATGTTCTGCTGAAGGTCACGATGATGATGCACGCTTCTGCAAATACTGCGGCAGTCAGCTTTAATCCCCTCGATCTATCATCTTTAAGAATAAATAAGACAGCAGCACAAACTCTGTGATTAACTGAGCTCACAGGCAGCCGCATACAAAAAATAAACCGGTGTGGATGTTGCTTCTCTGTTGATATGCTGTATATTATAAATACACATCATGGAGGTATATTATGAAAGTGGAAACACCAGAAAAAAAGGACAGGGAAGTTCAGGAGAGAAGAAAGGCCGCCGATCCACTTGTAAAATCACTGACTCTCCTTGTAATGATATCATTCTTCATTTTATTTCTCATCTTTATTCTCGTGATGATGCCCGGCACATCGGATGTGATCATGTCCTTCAGGACCTATAATATCAAGGAGGGCGGAGGCTGGCAGGATACATTTCTCACATACGCTCTCTACCTGATGATTATGCAGCTCTTTGTATCATGTACAGGAATATTTATCAACCTGAGAAGATCGCGAAGGAGACACGATAAGTATCACTACTCTCTTGTAATATTTGCATGCCTCTCTCTAGTGGGAATAATTATATATATCATGACTTCAGTTTGATTTATTCAATTCGGGTAAGATGAGGCGGGTTAAAGAAACCCGCCTGCAATGTATTCAATCAATCAATGGAATCAGAAAAAATAATCTGTCAGGAGATTTCTCTTCATAAAATCATCGAAATGATAATGACCCGACAGATCACTGAATTAGCCCTCGGATAAACCTGCAGACTTTTAATGTCTATCTGCGGGATTCGTCTTTTCCTCAGGACAAAAAAAAGGAGCCTCCTGCGGAGACTCCCGGTTACATATATGCTTTATATTTTTACTTCACCATATTCTCTGCAAGTCTTACTGCCTCGGCAATTGCCTCGTTGAGCTTTTCGGGAGACTTTCCTCCGGCCTGAGCCATGTCTTTGCGGCCTCCGCCTCCTCCTCCGACAATTGAAACAGTTTCCTTCACAAGCTTTCCGCAGTCAATACCTTTATCAACAGCATTCTTCGTCGCGCCATAGAGAAGCATTGCCTTGCCGTCTGTTTCTGTTCCGAGAATCACAACCGCATTGGGGCTCTTTTCCTTCACTGAATCTGAAAGTTCTCTCAGGCCGTTTACATCAACGTCCTTTAAAACCTGTGATATTATTTTTATTCCGTTCACCTCGACAGCAGAATCAATTATCGATCCGATATCTGAGGAAAGAGATGCCTTTCTGGTTTTCTCAAGTTCCTTTTCCATAGCCTTGTTCTTAATAATAAGTTCCTCAACCTTCTTCTGCAGTCCCGATTCAGAAATATTCGCAGTTTCAGTAAGAGAGGAGACAATGCCGTAATATTCATTATATCTGTCAAGAAGCCCCTTCAGTGTTACAGCCTCGATTCTTCTGATTCCTGCACCGGGAGAGCTCTCCTTTATAATCTTAAACAGTCCGATACTCCCTGTATTGCCCACATGTGTTCCTCCGCAGAGTTCCATACTGAAACCGCGAACCTCCACGACCCGGACAACGTCCTCATACTTCTCATCAAAGACAGCCATTGCGCCCTCTTCGACTGCTTCATCTATATTCATCACACGTGTGCTCACATCTACGTTTTCCCAGATCTTTCTGTTTACAATTGTCTCTACAGTCTCTATTTCATGATCTGTCATGGCATTGAAGTGAGAAAAATCAAATCTCATACGCTCAGCTTCGACTATTGAACCGGCCTGTTTCACATGAGCACCGAGAGTCTTTCTAAGCGCCGCCTGAAGGAGATGCGTAACAGTGTGGTTCGCCCTTATAAGATTTCTATTAATACCATCTATATCCGACTGAACCTTATTCCCGGTCTTGAACTCACCCCGAAGAACAGTTCCTATATGAATTATTGTCTTGTTGTGCTTCTTAGTATCCTCAACACTGAAAATTGAATCACCCGATCTGATCTGTCCTATATCTCCAACCTGTCCGCCTGATTCTCCATAGAAAGGAGTCCTGTTAAGAATCATCATCCCCCTTTCTCCCTTACTGAGAGTTGCAGACTTTTCAGTATCCCTGTAGAGAGAGAGAATCTTACCTGCACCGTATTCATATTCATATCCCAAAAATTCGGTCTTACCGGTTGCGCTTATTTCATCAAAGACGGACTCATA
Source organism: uncultured Leptospirales bacterium (assembly GCA_964396355.1). Taxonomy (GTDB): domain Bacteria; phylum Spirochaetota; class UBA4802; order UBA4802; family UBA5550; genus CAYNFB01. The sequence continues at coordinate 7,741 of CAYNFB010000047.1, forward strand.
TCCCATATCAGCTCCCTTCCAGCTCTGCTTGCCTCTCTCTCTCTGCTGATCCATTTCACTGTTGAAACCGTCAACATCTACAGAAAGATCCTGTTCCTCAGCCATCTCTGTTGTCATCTCCAGAGGAAATCCGAATGTATCGTATAAAATGAATGCGTCTTTTCCTGAAATCAGCTTCTCGTTTCTGCTCTTAACAGTTTTGAGCATTTCCTCAATTCTGTCCATTCCGTTCTCAATTGTATCGAGGAATCTTCTCTCTTCGGATTCGATAACCTTCTTCACATTTTCAACGGATTCAGTCACCTCGGGGTAGAAATCACCCATGATTGAAACTATTGGATCAACCAGTTTATAAACAAAGGGATCCTTTAGGCCAAGAATTCTGCTGTATCTTAAAGCCCTTCTCAGTATCCTGCGGAGAACGTATCCTCTTCCGTCATTTGAAGGATAAATACCGTCTGACATCGCGAAGGTAAGAGTTCGCGCATGTTCCACGATTACTCTCGTGGGCATCATATTCTTTCCCTCATAGGGCTTCCCTGATTCACGGCTTACGAAGTCGATAAGTCCTCTGAGCTCATCTGTTTCATAAACTGAATCCACACCCTGAACCAGAGTTGCGAGCCTTTCGAGTCCCATGCCTGTATCAATTCCCGTTCTTGGAAGAGGATTAAGAACTCCATTCTCATCCTGATTGAACTGATTGAAAACAAGATTCCAGAACTCCATAAATCTGTCGCAGTCGCATCCCGGTTTGCAGTCAGGAGAACCGCAGCCGTGTTCAGGACCCCTGTCATAGTATAATTCTGAACATGGACCGCATGCTCCCGTATCGCCGGCGGGCCCCCAGAAATTATCTTCCTTTCCGAGACGGACTATTCTCTCGGCAGGAACACCTATTGTTTTATTCCATATTTCGAATGCTTCATCATCATCCTGATAGATACTTATCCAGATATCCTCTTTGGGAAAACCTATTACATTAGTAGAATAGTCCCAGGCGTACCAGATTGCCTCCTTCTTGAAGTAATCACCGAAAGAAAAATTTCCAAGCATCTCGAAGAGAGTGAGATGACGCTTGGTCTTGCCCACCTGCTCAAGATCGCTTGTTCTCAAACATTTCTGGATTGATGCAGCTTTTGTATACTCAAGATCAACTGTTCCGGCAAACATCGGTTTGAACTGAACCATTCCTGCCGTGGCAAACAGCAGTGTGGGGTCGTCCTTGGGAACAAGGGAGCTTGATGGAACGATTCTATGCCCCTGATCCTTGAAAAAATCTATAAATGAAGTTCTTAAATCCCGTACTTTTTGCATGAACATTACCTTTCATAATATTTTTGAGAATTTGTAATTTTCTCAGAAACAGCCGTTTTTTATCAAGAATTATTTATTAATCTGCAGAGAAGTGTTTATTAACCAAAGAAAGACCCCGTAATCGGGGTCTTTCTTATTCATAAATGTTTGTACTAAACTTTCTTTATTTTTGATCCTGGTTCAGCATTATCTTGCTGGAATCAGTTTTCTGTACATCCGCCTTGTTGAAGTATACATCATATGATACTGTTCCTGATAACAGGGCTATTCCTGCTGCTAAAATTACACTTTGCATTTTGTTTCTCCTTTTTCCTAATTTTTATTATTATTTAGTTCTTTGTCTCATCCTGATTAAGTGATACTTTTGGTGAAACTTTATTATCCACATCTGAATTATTCCTGTGAACATCATATGTTGCTGTTCCTGAAAAAAGCATGATTCCTGCTGCTAAGATTACTCCTTCCATATTTATCCTCCCTTTTCAGTTATTCTTAATTGGTATAACCACAATACAATTGGTTAACCAATTGTCAAGGAAAAAGAATAAATTTTTATTTTTTTGAATATTATTCTTTTTTTTTAAAGAACTGATTGCGGCCTCCGGCTGTCCATATATACTGTTTGAATACAAATTTTCTTCAGGGGTATGGGATGAAAAAAGATAAGGACTTTCTAGAGAGGCTGAAAAAAGAGGTAAATACGTGGATTGCCAGGGGAATAATCAATTCGATACAAAAAGATTCCATTCTTTCTCTCTATAATTCCGGAATGACGGAAGCGAATCCTAAAAATTCTGAAAAGAATAAAAGAGAAATACATCTCTCACACGTCACTGCGGCTCTTGCGGCTCTATGTCTTGCAGTTGGACTGATTATATTCTACGCCTCAAACTGGCGGAAAATGCCTCCGTCCCTGAAGCTGATACAGGTTTTTGTTCTCATTGCAGGAACCTACGGCGCATCACTCTACTTCTTCCTTAAAGAAGAAAAACTGGCTGCCAGAATATTTCTAAATCTGGCAATGGTATCATTCGGTGCAGGCATAATGCTCGTTGCGCAGATTTACCACATAAGCGCCCATCCTACAAATGGAGTGCTGGTCTGGGCAATCGGAGCCGCTGCCATGTCTGCTCTGATGAGTGAACGTATAGGGTATTATCTCGCGTCACTGCTCTTCTTCATATGGAACTGCTGGGAACTGTTTGAATACCATAACCCTGCATACGCTTACATTATTCCGGTTTTTATCATAGCATGGCTCTTCTTCAGACTGAAGGATAAGGCAGGAATGGTTATATCGTCCATTCTTTGCGGATGGTACTACTTTCAGGTGAACATATACTGGATATCAGAGTCCTCAGGTTCTGAAGGTTCCGGTTTTGTATTTCTAATGCTTTTCTTTCCCATGGGACTGCTTCTCATTCTCTCAGGCAAACTGATGATTCTAAAAGAAACTGCCAGAGCAGCAGGATTTTTTACATCTGCAGCTGGATGGATATCCATAATGGTTCCTCTACTGGCCCTCTCCTGGCCCTATGCGATAAAGAATATTTCTGCTCCCGTAACATTTCAGCCGGGTACGGCTATTCAGACCTGGGAATATTTAGTATTCACTCTTCTCTGCGGAGCCGGCATATACTTTTACAAAATGATTCAGGAATCTGTGAAAGTCTACATTCCGCTGTTATTTGTCACAGTGCTGTTCTTTTTTCTTCCTCCGGGGAACACATCAGTCAGAATGGTTTTTACTCACCTGAGTATTACGGCTCTTGCAGGAATACTCCTCTTTCTTACATACAGGGAAGAAAAGGATTCAGGATTCGAGAGGATCATGGCCTTTTTATTCACCATCACATTTCTGGTTGTTAAATGGTGGGGATTCATGATTTACGCAGAGACTTCCAATGAGTACAAGATAGCCTATTTAATAGGATTCATCCTCTTTGGAACGGTCTTCTTCCTGATAAACAGAACAGTGGCTCACCTGGGCCGTGAGAAAAATTTCAGTTATCCTTCACTGATTCTGGACGTCCTCTGTTCGGCACTGGCATGGCTTGCAATATACACCGCATCCTTTAAAATAGAAGAACAGACATCAATATTCCAGGCGGATCAGGTAGTAGTTGTAATGATTATACTCTTCATCGTTCTCTCTGCAGCACTCTATCTCTTTCTCTTCACTAAACTGAAGGAGGGACGCATGATGTTATATCTTTCCATGATAATATTTATCTCTTCCGGCATTACACTCTTCTCCGCAGGTCCAGGAGTATCGTGGATTGTATATTCTCTGATCTTCAATGTACTCCTGCTCATCTCATCATCAGTAGTGATATACTACAGTACAGTAATACAGTCCAGGATGCTGCTCAATGCAGGAATAATAATATTCGTCATTCATCTTTCTACAAGATATTTTGATCTCTTCTGGGATATGCTCTATGGATCAGTACTGTTCATTTGAACGGTACTAATCGGTCTTGCCGGCGGTTATCTTTTAGAAAAAAAGAGACGCCAGATGATAAATCTTTTTGAGAAAAAAAATATCGATCAATCCGGGGAGGAAAAATAATGAATAAACTGAAAAGAAACCTCTTCATTGCAATTGCAGTGCTGCAGATCTCTGTGCTGGCTTTCATGATAGTAAAGCAGGAATACATTCTCAACAGTCCGGTAAAAGTTCTGCTTAAATGTGAACCAATTGACCCCAGAAGCCTCTTCAGCGGAGATTACGTGATTCTCAATTACAATATTTCAAGAATTAATCTCTCGTCCGTAGTCCTTCTGACAGATGAGGACAGGAGTCTGAAAAGTAACGATATTGTCTACGTAGCGCTTAAAGCCGATGAAAATAATAAATTTCACGTGCCAGCATCAGTATCAAAAGACAGAAAGCTGCTGAGACAGAAATACAATGTGATAATAAAGGGAACAGTCATTTCGAACTATGGGACTTTGAGTATCAGATACGGAGTGGAAAACTACTTCGTACCCCAGAATCAGGGAAGAATGGTCGAAAAGAATCTCAATGATGTATCTGTTGAGGCTGCACTGACTGATGACGGAGAAAGTGCAATATCACGGCTTTTCATAAAGGACGAAGAGGTTGTCTTCTACTAGGCTGGAGTCCGGCCGAGCATCTCCTCAAAAATCTGTACTGCTTTGTCAAACCCGATGCGGTCCGCCTCACCGGGTTTGTCCGAGGGCGCACTGTTTCCGCATATGAGAGAGAAGAGATCCTTCTTATCTGCAATATTTGCACTGTCGCCGCAGACACGGAGAATGGCCTCTGCAGCATGATATCTTACAAGGTATTCATCATCCTTAACCGCGCTTAAAATAACACCCCTGAATTTCGGGGTCAGGAGAGAAATTCTCTCCTTCACGGAAACAATTTTACCCAGAGCAGTTTTAAAATTCACAAGCGCATTTATTCTATCACTCCAGCCCAGAGAAGTACCGGACACAATCCTCATCAGTGTTTTCATCGCCTCCTCAGGTCTTCCTGAAGCAAGGAGATTACCTGCAGCATCAGCAGCAGCGGCACTGTCTGTTCTCTTCATAATACGGGAAAGAGCATCCATGGAGCGCTCTCCCCCCAGAAGCTCAGCAGCCCTTCCCAGATACTGGCTGTAGCCTGCCTCCAGGCGTTCAGCAACTAAATCAGCAGCTTCTGCGTTATCTTCCTCACCAAGATTTTCAAGAGCCGAATCCACTTCCCCGAGGCAGGGACCGTCATGCCACTCAATATAGGGATCTCTCTTCTTATCTAAAACACGGGTAAATTTTTCAAGCGCACTCTTATCCATTCATAATATTCCTATAGTTTTAAAAAAATTCTCCCGTTATTCTGATGCCGGAAAACATCAGACTTAATCATTAAAACAATATCGTCAAATATTTATTTACTGTATTAATCTCAATTTCATCATTCTACAGGAACACAGGTTAAATTAAATAATCAGTTTGATAATCGCTTTTCCTGTTATTATATTCAGATTCACAGCAATGATTAACCCGGCTGGTATACGCCTATCAATGGAGGGGAAATGACAGTTCGAAGAAAATATGCCGGTTCATCGTATTTGCTTTTTTTCTCACTTTTTATCACGGCTACTCTGATTATATCATCGGCCTGTGCAAAAAAATCCGAATTGAATCAGCTGAAGAAGAAAAGATACACTGTCAACCAGTTATCGGCAGGAGGGGAACCCTATATCTCATGGGTCTTCAGCAAATCCGGTGAAAACAAATGTGCACCATACCTGATAGACCGACTGAAGTCTGCCCGGCAGATATCATTTGCCAGCTACAAGCCCAGTCATCCCTCAATTACATCCATTCTGAAAAGTACAAAGACAGTGCAGGGTTTTTACGACGGAAGATACTGCGGCAGATGCATATTTAAAAATAAGAAAATAATACCGGTGAAACTAAAAAGAGATCCGTCCAGCAAAGAAAGACCCTGGTACGTGATGCATCATAAATTTGCAGTTATTCACGAAGAGGGAATGTCCCCTTCGGTAATTACAGGGAGCTTCAACTGGAATAAATTTTCGGCGCAGAATAACTACGACGATATGATTGAGATAAACAGCCCGGCAACAGTGGCTGCCTTCAGGCAGGAGCTTGAAAATTTATCAGGAAAGAAGAACCCTCTGCCCTCGATTGTCCATGACGGAAAAATTCACACGGCATTTAATCAGGCATGTGATGACCTGCTCATTCCATATATCAGAAATGCGAAGAAATCAATTCACATAGCGATGTATCTCATCAAACCGTCAGTTCCTGACAGGGACAATTCAATCTACAATGAGATAATCACAGCCCGAAGAAGGGGTGTGAGGATTAATATCATAGCAGATGGCCGTGAGGCAGACAGGCATGACTTCGACGAACTTAAGATAACTAAAGCACGGCAGAGAAGAGGATTTTTTCATCATAAATTCATGATTATAGATGAAGAGATCCTGGCAACAGGAAGCTTCAATTATGCCTACAAGGCGATACACGGCAACAATGAAACGCTTCTTGTAATTGAAGAACCGCTCATGGCAGAGTCATACCTTTCATACTGGAATGAGATCCACAGCAGATTCAGCACAGAAAAAGATTAAATACAGAGGAATCTTAAATTTTTGTTCTGGAAAAAACTCTGCCCTTCTACTATTATCATTAAATCAGGAAACTCCGGAGGTATATTCATGAACTTTTTTTCGAAAAAGTTAATATTCACTATAATTCTGTTTATCTCAGCAGTCTTCTTCATATCTCTTCCTCAAGAGGCTTCTGCAGGAATAGTCTTTACCGGCAAGAGCGGCGGGAGCTTCACTGTTTACGACAGGGGCACAAGCAGATTCAAACGACTCATGCACAGCGATCTCTACATGTCTGTTAAATTTGACCTGGTGACAACTGACGTATCAAATATGATTGAACCTGCGGGAGAAACAACCATTCATATCGCCCACTACAACGATCCCGAGGTAAAGAAGCTGTCTCAGAAGTACTACGGCAGAATCTATTCGATGTATCTCAATTCACTGAAAAAAATCTCAGCGAAGATGACCGAAACAAACAGCAGAATCGATACCATTAAAGCAGGAGCATCAAGGAAACTCAGAAAAAAAATGTCCAGCCAGGAAACCAGAGCAGAAAGCAGGAAGTGGCAGGAGATAGACAGTGCAACCGATGATATGACCCGCTTCTACGATCAGACCAGAGACAGACTGCTCATGGATATAGACAACCGGCTGATCAGCTACTATAAAGAACCGGCATACCAGAAAGCCGAGGCGGCCAATGCGTCCTATAAAATAAGGCTGACCAGAATTAAGGAGATTGGCCTCGGATGCTTCTCAATGGCAGGTTCAGCAACGAGAATAGCCTTCGGAGACATAGGAAGCATCATATCATTTCTCGATCAGGCCAAAGATCTCTTCCTCTGGTGCAAGACAAACTTCAATAGAAATGCAGAAAATCTCTACGATGATTACGTAGAGCTCGAGGAAGCCCTCAATGCCCTTGCCCGGAGCATTGATGAAACGAGAATATCTTCAAATCTGTCCCGCGTCGAGAACGCATTTAATCCATATATAAAAATGACCTCCAAATTCAACAGTACCGCAATTGACAGGATAATGAATATTCAGCAATTCTTCGATCAGGTCGGTAATATAGAAGATTCTCTCGAATCTCTTAAAACAAAACACAGGATAAAAGATGCAAATCTGAAAAAATTCGCTTCCCTGAAGAAAGAGCTTCACACACTGAAGGAATCCCAGGAGCGTATTGTATCGGTTGCAACGATGATAAAGGAGGCCCTTGTAAACTCCGATGAGATCAGACTGAGAAAGAACAGCCTTACCCGTCAGAAAGAGACAGAGCTGAAAAGTCTTGAGAATTCAAGAAAATCAACCGGAACCAGGAAACTCAAAGGATTCGGATCAATAATAGCACAGTCTCTCACCCATATAGAAAACGTCGTTTCAACAGTAACCCAGGTCTTCGATGCAAGCCTGTAGCAGAATGAAAATCAGTCATTGTTTAACCAGAAAACAACCAGGAGATATTCAATTATGACAGAAGAGAAGAAAAAACAAATTAAAATCTGCTCCGGACTGACTTCACTTCTTCTCATAGCTATTATCTCTATAATTTCAGTAATGATGTTCAGTGCAGACTATTCAGCAATAATCAGAACCAGTGAAAAAAAATATTTTCGGGCAAGAAATTTATTCATCTGCGGCAATGTAATGATCTCCATGAAGGGAGCTGAAACATCAAATAATATGCGATTCACATCAGAGGAGGATGACTACTCACTGTCAATACTTTCAATGAGTGAGATAGGCCTGATTCACATTATTCCTGAAGCAGCTGAAGACATCGATGGAGATCTGGCGGCACCTTCGAAGTATCTGGGCAGATATTCAGTTGAGGTTCAGGGCCATATAGGAACTCTCTATCTGAAGGCTACCAGGAAAAGGGTCTACGGCACCATCAGATTTCCGAAATGGGGAACCGGGGCCTACCAGCGTCTTAAGGCAGTAAAAATCAAAAACGGCAGCATAAGCTTCATTCGATCGGCAAACAGCGTTGAGGAGACGAGACGGCTTGGAGCAAACAGATATTTCACACAGAGATTCTACGGGAAATACAGCAGTTCAGGAAGGACAATAAAGGGCAGATTCACAAATGCCCGCTGACGCTTCGCGTCGGGGCATACTGAATCCAATGATTTGTAAAAAGGAGA
>CAYNFB010000048.1:0-14805 GCA_964396355.1 uncultured Leptospirales bacterium
GTCATTACGGACCTTTATTTATACGTATGGCCTGGCACAGTGCAGGAACATACCGAACGAGTGACGGACGGGGCGGAGGAAACACGGGAAATCAGCGGTTTGCTCCTCTTAACAGCTGGCCTGATAATGTGAACCTTGATAAGGCCCGCCGGCTGCTGTGGCCGATCAAGCAGAAATACGGCAGAAAGATCTCCTGGGGCGATCTTATGATTTTCGCCGGAAACTGTGCTCTTGAATCCATGGGATTTAAGACCTTCGGATTTGCCGGAGGCCGTGAGGATATCTGGGAACCGGAAGAAGATGTATACTGGGGTACTGAAAGTGAATGGCTTGACGATAAAAGATATTCAGGAGACCGGGATCTGGAGAATCCTCTTGCTGCAGTGCAGATGGGACTTATTTACGTCAACCCCGAAGGGCCAAACGGTTCACCTGTACCGATTGAGTCTGCACATGATGTGAGGCAGACCTTCGAGCGTATGGCCATGAATGATGAAGAAACCGTTGCTCTTGTTGCCGGAGGACACACATTCGGAAAATGTCACGGCGCAGGCGACGCATCACAGGTTGGCCCCGAGCCCGAAGCTGCCGGCTTAGAAGAACAGGGCCTGGGCTGGAAAAGCAGTTATAAAAGCGGTCACGGGGGAGATACTATCAGCAGCGGAATAGAAGGCGCATGGAAACCGAATCCCACGAAATGGGACATGGGATATCTGAAGGTTATGTTTAAGTATGAGTGGGAACTGCTCAAGAGCCCGGCCGGTGCTTATCAGTGGCTAGCAGTGGATGTTGATGATGAGGATATGGTAGTTGATGCCCATGATCCCTCAAAAAAACACCGCCCCATGATGACTACAGCTGACCTTTCTCTCAAGTTTGACCCTGTCTACGAAAAAATCGCCCGGCGCTATCTGGCAAATCCTGAAGAATTTGCAGATGCTTTTGCAAGAGCCTGGTTCAAACTTACACACAGGGACATGGGACCGCGTACACGATATCTCGGCTCCGAGGTGCCTGATGAGGAATTGATCTGGCAGGATCCGGTACCAGAAGTTGACCATAAACTGATTGATACTAAAGACATTTCGGATCTTAAGAATAAAATACTGGCATCGGGATTATCTGTCTCCGAGCTGGTCTCGACAGCCTGGGCATCAGCATCTACATTCAGAGGTTCTGATATGCGCGGAGGAGCAAATGGTGCGCGCATACGGCTATCTCCTCAGAAGGACTGGGACTCCAATCAGCCGGGACAGCTTAAGAAGGTATTGGATAAACTTGAAGAAATCCAAAAGGATTTTAACAGCTCTCAGTCCGGAGGGAAAGAAGTCTCCCTTGCCGATCTGATAGTTATTGGAGGATGCGCCGGAGTTGAAAAGGCTGCCGCAGATGCAGGCAATGATGTATCAGTTCCTTTTACTCCGGGACGCACTGACGCCTCTCAGGAGCAGACAGATGTGGTGTCATTTGCTGTACTTGAGCCCTGTGCCGATGGTTTCCGCAACTACCTCAAAAAGAAGTATTCTGTTTCTGCAGAGGAGATGCTGATAGACCGGGCGCAGCTGCTCACACTGACTGCACCGGAGATGACGGTTCTCGTCGGCGGGCTGCGGGTCCTGGGAGCTAATTTCGGACAATCAAAACATGGAGTCTTTACAGCAAAGCCGGGGACTCTGACTAATGACTTTTTCATTAACCTCCTCGACATGGGTACAGAGTGGATGCCGATTTCAGAAGAAGGTGATGAGTTCAAAGGACTTGATCGGGCAACAGGAAAGGAAAAGTGGACAGCATCCAGGGTAGATCTGGTCTTCGGTTCGAATTCACAGCTTCGGGCACAGGCAGAGGTTTACGGATGTGAGGACTCAAAAGACAAATTCCTGAAAGATTTTGTCAGGGCCTGGGAGAAGGTGATGAATCTCGGCCGCTTTGACCTTAACTAAAGACTTACAGGCTAATTAAAACACCACTAAAAGGCACAGCGGCTGGCGCATAATATGTCTGCGCTGTGCCTTTTATAATATGCTGTGTCCGGCGCCCGGTGACCTTCAGCTTTCAAAAAGCACAAAACCCGCATTCAAAACCGGTGTAGATATTGAGCAGTGTCCTTTCTGTAAAAAAGAAAAGACTATTCAGCAGAATAATATAAACCTACAGACATCTGTAATTATTCAGTCTGCCCCCAACAGTGCATACCTCGATCATACTCAGCACACATATAGGGATTTAAGTACCGTTTCGTTTCATACCAAATATTTTTTTAAGGTTATAAACTGAATTATTATATTTTTTATCAGGCTATCGCCTGATATTCACTTTAACTTCACCTCAAACAAATAGCCCAGACAGCAGCATCCTGCCACAATCTGCATAATTTTATTGACACAAACATCCATGGAGTCTCATTTTAAATAAATAAACGGGGAAATTATATGCATATAAAAGAAATATTAGATAACAATAAAATAGCATTCAGCTTCGAATTTTTTCCGCCCAGGACTGCAGAATCCGCTGAGGCGCTGTACAAAAGCATAGAAGAGCTTGTAGAACTCAAACCGGCCTACGTCAGCGTTACTTACGGGGCAGGAGGATCAACACGGGATCTTACCCATGATCTGGTTGTAAAAATCCACAGACAAACTAATCTAACAGTGGTATCTCATCTCACATGTGTAGGTTCAACAAGAGAGGAGATCCATTCAGTCCTTACCCGATACAGAGAAAACGGAATACGTAATATAATGGCTCTGAGAGGCGATCCTCCCGCAGGAGAAACCTCTTTTGTAAAACCTGAAGGAGGATTCGGCTATGCCTCAGAGCTTGTCGAATTCATCAAGAAGAACTTCCCCGAAATGGGCATCGGTGTTGCAGGGTACCCCGAAGGACATCACGAAACCGCCAACAGGATGACCGAGATGGATAATCTCAGGAGAAAGGTCGATGCCGGGGCTGACTACATCTGCACACAGATGTTCTTTGACAACAGAGACTTCTACGACTTCAGAGAGCGCTGCGAGATTGCCGGAATAAAAGTACCGATTATTGCAGGCATCATGCCAATAACCACAATGAAGGGAATGAAGAGAATGGCAGAGCTGTCACTGGGAACCCGCTTTCCGGCAAAGCTTATGAGAGCGCTCTCAAGAGCCGATGATGATCAGTTTGTCGAAAAGGTAGGAGTTCACTGGGCAACCCAGCAGGTTCACGATCTGGTGGACAATGATGTGAAGGGCATACATTTTTACACACTGAATAAATCGAATGTTACAAGAAGGATATACGAGTCTCTGGGAATATCTGACTCAATGAGCCTGAACAGATAACCGCTTTAAAATTCTTGACATTCTGCACTTTTTTGTCTATTGTCATAGCTGATTTATGAGCAGATATGATAAAAATATAATAATTAATTTGAGGAGTTGAGATCATGAGTTTTGTCGAATCAATGAAAGAAAAAGCTAAAATAGCCGGTAAAAAACTTGTACTCCCTGAAGGCACAGAGCCAAGAACAATTCAGGCAGCGAAAATTCTTGCAGATGAAAAAATTGCAGCAGAGGTTTTCCTTATCGGCCCCAAAGATGCTGTAGTCAAAGCAGCAGAAGCTGAAGGAGTTAAACTCGACGGAATTACCGTTGTAGATCCTGCAACATCAGATCTAAAAGAAGGATATGCAGAGGCATTCTTCGAGCTGAGAAAACACAAGGGTATCAGCCTGGAGGAAGCAGCAAAGGCAATGACAGATAACCTCCGATGGGGAGCCATGATGGTCAAGCAGGGACAGGCCGATGCCATGGTTGCAGGTGCTGAAAACTCAACAGGAAAAGTTCTCGTTGCAGGATTTAACATCATAGGAACATCACCCGGCGTTAAATCAGCATCTTCATGTTTCGTAATGGATATGCCCGATCCTAAATGGGGAAAAGACGGACTGATGATTTTCTCAGACTGTGCTACAATTCCAAACCCCAACGCCGAGCAGCTTGCCGAAATTGCAGTTCAGGCAGGAGAATCATGCAGAACATACCTTGAGACAGAGCCTGTTGTGGCCATGCTGTCATTTTCAACAAAGGGTTCTGCCAAACACGAAAACGTGGACAAGGTAGTCGAGGCGCTTGAACTTGTTAAGAAAATGGCTCCCGATCTTAAAGTTGACGGAGAGATGCAGGCAGACGCTGCAATCATAGAAAGTGTAGGCCAGAAGAAAGCACCGGGATCAGCAGTTGCAGGTAAGGCAAACACTCTGATATTCCCAGACCTTCAGTCAGGAAACATCGGCTACAAACTCGTTCAGAGATTTGCAGGAGCCGGAGCATACGGACCATTCCTTCAGGGATTTGCACAGCCTATCAGTGACCTTTCAAGAGGATGTTCTGTAGACGACATAGTAAACACAGCATCAGTAACACTTGCACAGGCAAAGTAAGACAGATCAAACAGGGCCGGTTCAGCCGGTCCTGTTTTTAAAAAAATCCCCCCGGAAGATACCCCAATGAATAACCGATTCAAAAATATTATATTAACAGTAATGATAGTGTCGTATTTCTTTGCAGGAGGGGCGCTGATTAACGGAATATTTAATTTCATAAGAGGAACCCTTGCTGAGACAGGAGGGCCGAGGATCTTCGTGATTTCAGCATGCTTCTTTCTGGCTGGAAGAATACTCAAATCAGTTTTATACAGAAACAAGTAGATTTTTAGATTTTATTTTTTTACAGAAATGTGGTGAATGAATTTGGTCAGAGACGGAATCGAACCGCCGACACGGGGATTTTCAGTCCCCTGCTCTACCGACTGAGCTACCTGACCACTTATGTTTAAAACTTGACACATTTCTAATCTGTGCACCAGATATGTCAATGATAAAAAAAACTTTTTTTATATTATTTATAATATGGCCCGTTTTTTTCACAGAAGAACTCGCGGCAGAATACCTTCCGGTACAAAGCTGGCAGTATTATCTGGAAAGAGGACGAAAACAGTTCAATGCCCGGATGTACGACTATTCATTCGACAGCATAACCAAGGCGCTTAAAAAAAATCCCCGTAGTTTCGAGGCAGCGAATATTCTTGCCCGGATCTACATTATCCAAAAAGACAAAATAAACGCCAAAAAAAACTACATCCGATCACTGAATATAAATGATGCCCAGCCGGACATACACAATAGTCTGGGGGAGATCGAAGAATTTTTTCTCAACTACAAATCCGCACTGGCCCATTACGAAAAGGCAGTGAGCCATGATGATGAACATATCACAGCCATGATTAATTACTCGCGCATTCTCTACAAGACCGGGCAGCCGGAGAAAGCCCGCAGGACTGTTGATGAGGCCCACACGCTTGGTTTGCCTTTAAGCATCAGAATCATAGAGAAGGCCCGTAGTGCAGATAAATTCGCAGAGAAGGAAAAGCTCTACAAAGAAACATTGAGAGTAAACCCCGCACATACTGAAGCATACATTGAACTCTCCACCCTGTACAGAGGAAGCGGAGACTTCGAATCAGCAGCAGAAATTCTTGAGGTTCTAAAGAAGGTAAGACCGGGCGATGCGAAGGCATACATCCATCTGGGAAATATATACTTCAACAGGAAGCTCAGAGGCAACACACGGCAATATTTTCTCGGCCTTGCAGTTAAGAACTACCTGGCGGCGGCCGAACTGAAAAAAAATGATCCCGACCTGTATCTGAGAATTGCCGCAATTTTCAGATACACAGGCAGAGATTTAAAAGCAGCAGAATACGAAAACAAGGCTTTGCTTTTAATGAATAAAAAATGATCTGTCAGAGCTTTTCGTAGCCGCTTCCCCTGAGTTCATACTGTCCCTTTTTGACCACTCTGACTCCAGCAGTGCTTTCAAAGTCCCTCTCCATCACTGTGGAGAGCAGTACGTCTATACGTACAGAGGTTTCTGTTCCGGTAAAAAGAGAAACGGAGAGAATATTATCAGTAAATTTATATGACTGAACTGATTCATCAAATGACACCATGCGTTCCTTAGTCTTTCCTTTTTTAAGAAATTCGGGTTTCCCTTCAATATTCACCGCTGCCAGTTCAAGGAGAGTCCTGTCTTCAAAAGTAACCTCATAGTCCGTCATATTCACAAGAGCCATGAGAGCCTTTTTGTCCTCCTTCTCCCGCACAGAGACAAGGCTTATTCCTTCAGGAAGAACTCTGTTCAAATCCATGCCAAGCTTAACCATCCCATCCTTATCAAGCATCTCGTAGAGATCCACATCAAAGAGCTCGGATTCACTCTCCAGCCCCAGAGGAACGGGATAACCGGCAGCGAGTTTCTCGCGTTTGCTAAAGCCCTGAGTAAAGGCAAGACTGGCTCCGCTGATTCGAAGCGCCCTCTTGACGACCTCCATCAAATCTATGTGGGGAATGAACCTTGCCCTTCCCGTTTTTGAGAACTCAAGCCTTATAACCTGAACTGTAGGATATTTCAATTCAAACTTTTCCAGGGCCTCTTCAAACTTTTCCCTGTCCAGCTCTCCGGCATATCTGTTTTCGGGCTGTCGATATTTTTCAAGATCGAGCTTCCGCTCCACCATGGCGTCCACTGCTTTTTCGCCGCCTGTCTCGATGACCTGCCAGGGGCATTTTTTATCTCTGTCTCTTATGTCCTGATACCGGCTCCATTGGGGAAGATACTTCTCTATATTTCTCATCCATATATCAAACCTGAAATATTCACTCCACGAGTCCAGCCTCGCACCCTCCCTGTATGATTCCAGTATAACTCTGCCCATGCTGGAATCTGCCCTGGCAAAAAGTCCTTCGAGAAAGGATGACTGCACATCGTGATTCTTAACCTTCACAGTCCTCGGAAGGCCCTGCTTAATTCGAAGGACTGTATCATTGAAGTACTCCATGGGCATCTGTTTCACCCACTGGAACGGAGTATGAGGTTTTGGAATAAACGGAGAGACAGTAACGTGAATATCCTTCTTCCTCTTTCCCGCTGCCTGGAGTATCTGCTTCAGCAGAGTGATTATTTCATCGGCCTCATCAACCTGATCGCATCCGGGAAGTCCTATCATGAAATACAGCTTTATAACCTTCCAGCCTCTGGCAAAGACGAACTGGACTATATCCATAAGGTCATCAGTCTTTACCTTCTTATTGGATATACTTCTTATTTCACCTGAGGCGGATTCTACTGCAAAAGTCAGAGAAGTCTTCCTCAATGCAGAAAGAAGTTCTATAAGAGGAAGAGTATTTTTATCTACCTTGAGAGACGGAAGAGAAACGGATATTCCCCTCTCAGACAGACTGGGGAGCAGAACATTTATACGTTCGACCAGATGTTTATCATCACTCAATGAGAGAGCGGTGAGAGTTACCTCGTCATATCCGGTGCTGTCGATCTGTTTAAATACCTCAGCAGATACATCTTCGCAGGAACAGGCCCTGTAGGGAAGATTATAGTATCCGGCATGACAGAACTTGCAGAGATTAAAGCATCCTCTGGAGACCTCGACAACGGCTCTCTCCTGAGTTATTCTTATACTCGGCACGAGGGGTTTTTCCGGATAGACGGCATTGCCCGGAGAAACTCTCTTCCTCACTACTGGGGGGCCGTCTTCCCCGACTTCCGCATCAATGGATCTGAAGTCGTAATCCGAAGAAAGGAGTACTCCTTCCACTGCGCCGATTTTTTTTATTATTTCATTTCTGTCTGTAATGCCTTCTCTGCGGCAACGAAGGAGAATCTCTATCATTTCAGGAAATCCCTGTTCGCCGTCTCCGACAAAAAATACATCTATGAAGTCCGAAACAGGAAACGGATTGGATACGGCCTCCCCTCCTGCAATAACAACAGGGTCACTGTCGCCCCGTTCCTCCCGGAGAAGAGGAATTTTCCCGAGATCGAGTATCTGCAGTATATTGCTGTAGAGCAGTTCATGGGAAAGGTTAAACCCCACCATATCAAGATCAGAGAGAGGGGTAAATGTTTCAAGAGTATAGAGAGGAATATCCCGGGCCCTGAGCCCCTCCTCGAAATCCGGGGCAACAGAGAAAACTCTCTCGCAGGCCACAGAATCCATGCTGTTTGCGATACCGTAGAGTATTTTTATTCCGTTATTTGCCATGCCCACATCGTAGAGATCGGGATAGGAGAGAGCGATTCTGATCTCAGCTTCATCCTTTTCTATGATGTTGAGTTCCCCTCCAACATATCTGGCGGGTTTCTGGACAGTGCCGAGAAACTCATCCAGTGCTGCGGCTATATTTTTATTTTTCATTATTCTTTACTGCCTCTGTTAAATTTATATATTCTGTCAGACCGAGATTCTCTCCCCGGATCGAACTGTCTATTCCGCATGATTCCAGCGCCTCTTTAAGAAATACCCTTTCATAATTCATATGAGGAGAATCGGACAGCGCCTTGAGTATAGTCTTTCTGCGTCCCCAGAATGCAGATTTTACGATGAGATGAAAGAGAGTCTCCCCTTCCTCATCAAGCATCCTCTCCTTTCTGGACAATTTAAGAAATGAAGATTTCACATCGGGTCTGGGAAAAAATGACTCTCCCGGAACGTAAAAGAGAAGTTTGATGTCAAAGTAGTAGGAGAGAGTCACCGACATGGCTCCGTAATTCCCCGTACCGCAGGAGGCGGCCATTCGGTCTCCCATTTCCTTCTGAACCATAACATAGAGATCGGGAACAGTAAATTGTGAAGCGATCCTGAATAGTATCTCGGAAGCACAGTAGTAGGGAAGATTGGAAACGATCACATCGAATTCGTCATCAAGCTCTACCCGGAGGAAGTCAGAATGAACAAGGCGTACATTATCGCGGTCTGAAAAAAAAACCGTAAGATATTTGAAGAAACCGGAATCAAGCTCAACGGCGGAATCGATAATCTTCATAATAGTGGAATCATTGATTAAAAAATTCTGCCCCAGCTTTTTATTGGGCGCGAGATTATATTCCTCTGTAATCCTGAGCACATCGTGCTTATTCATCTGTCAAACCCTCTAAATAAATAAAACTCTGTATCCTAGACGAAACAGACGTCATCATATAGAGTAAAGCCCTTTTCGTATACTATAAATCTACCAGTAACAGGTAAAGGATTGACATTTTTTTACAACAGATTATAGTAATATCTAATAAAATTTATTACTTTTTTTAAATCCTCTATCATTTTTGTTTTACATTTTCAGGGTTTTACAGGATATAAGATTTTCAGTACTGCACTTAAGAAGTGAACATTTGTAAACATCCGATATACTAACAGGAAAAGAACATGAACGACAAAAAACCTGAATCAAAGAAAAAGAAAATTCAATACAGAAATGTGACCATAAGCAAGAAAATAATCGTCGGCACAATTTCTATTGTTGTAATAATATCCGCCATAAGCGTCTTTTTTTCAATACAAGATATCGAGGCAGTGGCAAAGGAAGGTCTCAAACAGCACGTCAGGGCCGTCAAAGCCATGACACAGACAGTGTGGGATCAGACCGCAAAAAACTGGGACAGCAAAATCTATGACGCAGAGAAGGTAAAAGCCAGACTTGCACAGGGCGACTACTCTATTATTCCGGCAGTAGCGGCAATAACCACAACGAAAGAGGCTGGAGAGAATTCCATATTCAAACTCACCACCCCCGTTCTCAAACCGAGAAATCAGGATAATGAGCCCGATGAGCAGGAGAGTGAAATCCTTGAAAAAATGAAGAATGAAGGCCTTGAAGAATACTATTTTTTCAGCAATGCTGACGATTCACTTTATTACTTTCAGACTTTAAAAACTAAGAAGCACTGTCTGCAGTGCCACGGTGATCCTGCCACATCGGTCGACCTTTGGGGCAATGACCAGGGACTGGACCCGACGGGTCACAAGATGGAAGGATTCAAAGAGGGTGACTTCTACGGCGCAATGAAACTCACATACAGTCTGGATGCGCTGTCGCCGGATCTTCTCAAGAGAATGCTCTTCAATGCCGGATTTGACCTGATTGTATTCCTGATTGGAATCTTCATCATAATCTTCATCATTAAAAAATCACTCAGTCCTCTTACCAAAATTGCATCATCTCTTGAGGATATCAGTCACGGAGCAGGAGATCTTACTAAAAAAATTGATATAGAAAGCCACGACGAAGTGGGTAATGTTGCAGAACTCTTCAACGGGCTGATAGAACAGCTCCGGGGGGTAATCACTACAATAATAAGTGCATCCAACCATGTTAAATCTTCATCGGTAGAGATGACCAATTCAAGCGGCATGCTCGCAAGTACCGCTCAGGATCAGGCTGCATCAATAGAGGAAACATCCTCTGCCATGGAGGAGATTAAAGCGACCATTGACTCAGTGTCCGACACCGCAAAATCGCAGGCCCAAAAAGCCGGAGACAATAAGGAGCTGATGGATTTACTCTCAGCTTCCATTGAGAGCATAAATAAAAATGCCCAGAATGCCAGCAAAATGGCCGACGACACTCATAAGTATGCAATTGAGGGAGAACAGGTCCTAAGTCAGACAGAGTCCGGAATGAAGGAAATCAGCGACAGTTCCAATAAAATAACTGAAATTGTTACAATCATAAATGATATTTCAGACCAGATAAACCTCCTGTCACTCAATGCAAGCATCGAAGCAGCAAGAGCAGGAGATCACGGAAAGGGATTTGCAGTCGTTGCCGAGGAGATAGCCAAACTCGCAGAGCAGACAGCAGGAAGCACCGGGGAGATAAACAAGCTCATTCAGGAATCCAACAACAAAGTTGAATTCGGCTCCAAACTGGTGGTAAAAACAGCTGAATCGCTCAGGCTGATAATAGGAAATGTAAAAAAGACTGCAGAATTCATGGAGGACATTGCGAGTTCATCAATTAAACTCAATGAGACAAGTCAGCAGGCAGCCTCAAATGCAAAAAATGTAAACAGGATGTCTGAAGAAATTTCAACGATGATGGAAGAGCAGAGTATCAGCAGTAATGAAATAATAAAAGCCATTGATAAGATCAACGAGGTGACGCAGAATGTAGCAAGCGGCTCTGAAGAACTTGCAGCAAGTTCGGAAGAACTCACATCTCAGTCTGAACTGCTCAATGACATAGTAAAGAGATTTAAAATAGAATAATTTTTTATATGGATGGTCAGCTTTTTAAAGCTTACCGTCCATATAAAACCAGCCTACATGGTAAGCGAATTCACTCTGCTATCACTAATTTTAACTCTTTCACTTCTCTCAGAAGCCGATTTATGAACATCATCCCCGGGCAGTTCTTTAATTTCACTAATTTTTAATATGAGTTTATCAATTGTCGATCCGTCCATGCCCTTTTCTCCGGTATAGGGCAGCATAAAACTCGTCTCAGAGAAAGCCTTCAATATCTGAGCAATGCGGTGACTGGCCCTCTCTACATCCTCAGGAGCCTTACCGGCATTCTTTCGCCTCTCGACCCACTCTATGATCTCATTATTTGATTCAGAGATAGAATCAACAATGACTCCTGCAAGTTCCTGGGTTACAGAGAGAACAGCACGATCCTTTTCTTTCTTAATCTCATTATAATTTATTGTCTGCATCATGCGTTTCGTCTTGAGAAAAAGAGAGTAGACCATCATGAGAAGAAGGCTGTAGCTGATAATATTAGGAAGCATATCCATTGAATAAATTTTTAGAAGATCGATGCTGTGGATGTCGAAATGTTTTCCCGATTTAAAATATGCAAGAGTTACCACACGTACTGACAGATGGAGAACAAATGCTCCGGCGAATACAAATAAAATATTATAGAAAAATGACGAAAATATACCTATTACTTTTGCGGATCTTTGTTTCATAATACCTCCATAAACTCAAATTTATGTTTGAAATTAAAGAAGAAAGTTACATTAAAAGAATAATATATCAAAATTTTATATGTAAAATCAGAGTCCATACATCTTAATTTCCAAAATCTCTGTTGAAATAAGAACAGTTTTTATACTCGGTAGATCACAGATAATATTTTAATAAAATGATCATCATATAACCAGTTTCCATTAAAAAATTCTAAAAATATTGGCACTTTCTTCTCGTCCATTACGTTTCATATAAAAAGATGCAAAGGAGCAGGTTATGAAAAAGAACAGAATAATTATAATTGCAGGCCTTCTTACAGCAGGTGCAGTTGCAGTGACATCACTTTCCTTCGCAGCAGATCAGGTTAAGGATCAGACAAAAGATCAGACCAAAACCAAAGACCAGCTGAAAGACGGAACAGGGGATAAAGACGGTGCAAAAAACAGAAACAGATACAGAATTAATCAGCCCGAGTCTGAATCTGATAAGGACAGCAGAAAAGAGATAAGAAATGAAAACCGCAGCGAAAACCGTAACAGCAACCGGTCGGGAAGGAAATAAACTTCACTGAAATAAATTGATAATCTACAGGGTTTCCTGTAGATTTGTATTATTGAGTTGATATTTTTATGAATCCGCAGGAAGTTTATGAACAGAATATTTATAAAAGCAGTTATTGCAGCCGCATTACTTACCCTGACGCCCGGTTCACTTTCATCAGCAGATAAAACCGGAATGTCCCTCTATTCAGAAATATACTCAGCCGGAGGAGATACGGAACCTGTCAGACAGGGGCTGGTGGAAGGAAGGATCTACCACGACTGCGATTTTTTCATGACGGCCGCCTCGGCCTCTGCATTTTTGAATGGACTCTTTTCGGATGGTAACGGAAATTTTAGAACTGGAACATACGGAACAGCCGGATTCGAAGCATCAGTATTCCCCTACCCATGGTTTGAACTAAACGGCCTATGTTCCATTTCAAGAGGCGAGCTCTCTCTGCGGTCAGTAAAAGACCGGGGAATAATTGCACTTGAAGCAGGAATTTTTTTTGTAAAGGGAGCTGTTTCGAGACAGGATGAAGACTATGAAATAGACAGTGAAGCAGTAAACAGAATTAAAACACTGATGAGATTAAACACATTTGCATATTTCTCAAAATCTGCAGGAATTGAGTTCTTCATCAGCAGGAGTATTGAGGAGCTTGACACCGGCGTTGAGGATTACAAAAAAATCCTCGGAGGAGCGGGTCTGAGAATAGGAGTTTCAAAGCCTCGAGTGAAGATAAGACTGCTCTACGGCCGCGATAATGCTGATTACAGTATAACAGGCGCGAATGCAGATATTAGTTTTAAAACAACAGAAAGATTCCGAATCAAAGCCTCCGGAGAGATACTCTACTATTCATACATAGGATCTGATTCTGCTCTGGCCGGTGGAAATCCCGGCAGAGCCGGGAATCCTATGATTTCGGGAACTTCACCCGGGGACTCATACATTACTCATTCATTTTCACTTGCCGGGGAATACAGGATGTAGAGAACTATCTGCTGCTTCGTCTTCCATTTTCAATACCGCTCCGGCCTTTCATCCACTCTCTTCTCTCCAGAGCCCTTTCTCTTCTCTTTATCCTGAGAGACTCTGAAGAATTCTCGTTCTCACTATTATGATCAGGAGCCTCGCCGTGGAGAAACCTTGATCCTGAGTAAGAAGCTGTGCCATATCCGAGAATTTTCTTCTTAACAAGGCGGTCCGAACCATCCATTTGTCTTACCTTTATTGTCCTGCCTGCAGATAAGGCCTTTCCGCCGGACAGCAGAATCATAGAATCTTTCCGGTCTATCTTTACATCCATGGAGCCGCTGAATACCAGGACAGCAGTTACCCCGTCCTTCATCCACACAGCAAACTCCCGCGCGCCGGGATACAGAGCTGCTCTGCCGGCCCTAACGGAATAACCAGAAATCATTGAAGGATCATGCCTGACAAGGATTGCCCCGTTATAAAGTATTATTCCAGGCTCTCCCCGTTTGCTGTATATGCTGTTAATTCCCACATAAGTATCACGGCCGAGGAACAAATCTATCCCGCCTGTGAGCCTAAGAGCTGCTCTGCCTTCCGGGCCTGTTTCAATCTCGCCGCCCTCGGGGAGAACATCCCCCTCCTTGCCGGAAAAACCCCTGAACTGAACAGCTCCCTTCTTTTCGGAATTTACCACAATAGTTCTGCTTTCAAGGACGCTTCTCCGCTGATCTGAAAGGATAGAAAGAAAAAGAATAACAGCTAGTGATGCCAGAGCTGCAGAAAATCTGAAACGTGATACCGGCTGATAAAATCTTTGGGGAATTTTTCTCTCACCGGCGGATTCAGCCTGTCTGAGTATGTAGCCGAGAATGCAGTCTGAATCAAGAGGCACCGGCCCCATGGATGAGAGTAACATCTCTGATTTTTTTAACTTATCCGCGCAGTCCGGGCACTGTTTTACATGACGCGCTACAGCTCTGCCTCTGCGGGAGTCCTCTCCGCTCGTAAGATAAAGAGCTGCATCCTTTTTAGTTAAATGATTCATCATCATTCCTCTTAAATTAAAACGCCTCATAGATAATCAAAGTGCCAAAAAAAGGATGAAGTAATCGGAAAAACCTTTTTTTTTCATCCCCTGAAAAAGGAAGAGCAGAGTTTTCTCCATATATCTCTTCACCGATCGGACGGGGATGCCGAGAGCCTGTGAAATTTCTTCATATGTAACTCCTGTCTCCACCTTCATGTAGAAGATAGAACGCCAGCTGTCATCCACCTGAAGCAGCAGTTCATCAACGGCTCTTATAATTTCATTTTTTTCAGCATTTTCATAAGGAGGAGGGTAGCTGTTTTCAAAATCACTATCTGCACTAGATGAAGAAACATTGGATAGTTTAATACACGAGGATGGTCAAGCTGAGATTGAATGCCATTTTTGTCGTAAAAAATATATATTTTCAAAAGATGAACTAA
>CAYNFB010000048.1:14815-16082 GCA_964396355.1 uncultured Leptospirales bacterium
AGCTGTTTTCAAAATCACTATCTGCAGATAATTCATTTCCGGTGCGTCTGAAAAAATCTACGGCCCCGTTATGGGCGATTTTGTAGAGAAGAGGCCTGATTCCGGACTGCTCCACTTTCCCGGAGTAGGAATCAATATATGACAGAAAGGTATCCTGGAGCAAATCCTCAGCTGCTTCAACGGAGCGGGTAAACCTAAGCAGATAGACGAATAGTTCTTTGTGATAGAGCAGAAAAATTCGTTCTATTTCTGAATTATTCCCATCATTGCTGCCGGTCAATTCTGTACAGTCAGACCGCGCCATTACAATCACACTCCGATCAGGCTGCCTTTGAACTTCTGGCCGTTCTCAGCGTAAAACTTCGCGCTGGCTTCAAGTATTTTAATATCCACATCTGTAACATCACGGACAATCTTTCCCGGTGATCCCATGACCACTACACCGTCGGGAATCTGCTTCTTCTCTGTGATCAGAGTATTTGCCCCTATGATGCAGTTCTTCCCGATAACGGCATCATCGAGTATTACTGAATTTATTCCGATGAGTGAATAATCTCCTACAATGCAGCCGTGAAGCATCGCCAGGTGCCCAACAGTGACGCCTGTTCCTATTTCAAGCCTGTTC
Organism: uncultured Leptospirales bacterium; assembly: GCA_964396355.1. Classification (GTDB taxonomy): domain Bacteria; phylum Spirochaetota; class UBA4802; order UBA4802; family UBA5550; genus CAYNFB01. The sequence continues at coordinate 15,441 of CAYNFB010000048.1, forward strand.
CATGGTTCGGAGTGGAGGACGCATCCGTCCTGAATATTAGACTGATCTCCAATGATAATAGGGCTTGTGTCTCCCCTTATTACAGCATTGAACCAGACACTTGCATAATCTCCTATTTCCACATCTCCAATAACATAGGCATTATCAGCTATATAATAATTTTCACTTCTAAGCCGGACTCTTTTATCTCCAAGATTATATACCATAGAAACCTCCTTGTATCCTTCATTTAATATACAATAAAACATTAAGGTCAATCAAGAAAAGTAGTTGCCCTTACACCGGATATACAATATTTAACAAAAAAGGCAGGTTTTGATGGATAAAACAGAGGTCATTCACGAAATATATCACAAGGCCGGAACCGAGGAGTTCATAACTCTTTATGAACTTGAAACTCTTACCGGTCTGAGCGGGTCCCAGTTGAGACCCATGCTGGAGGATCTGAAAGAAGAGATTCTTATACTGGAACACCCCGAAGGATTTCAAATATCAGAAAAAGGAAACCACTACTGCCAGACAAGGTGGGCATAGGAGGAAGATATGCCGGTAGAATTGATATCAGACGAGAAGTGCAGAAAAATGCCCGAGCCGGGAGGATACGGCCGGCTTGAGACATCAGGCAGAGGCAATGTACACTAT
>CAYNFB010000049.1:0-1650 GCA_964396355.1 uncultured Leptospirales bacterium
ATATGAGGACTGCCTCAAATGCGCGCAGAGGGGAGATGTGCCTTTAAAGGATGTATATGATTTTGTAAATGCTGCGGCAGTTAAAGAAGTCCCGGGAAGGTAGTTCCGGGACTTCTGTTTATTCTTAGTATTTCCTTTCTTCGACCTTTTTGTTGTCCTTCCACAGGATTGACTTGATTGGAAGTCCCTGGTTGTTGTACCGGTTTTCCCAACCGTTTTTCATTCCGTTTTTATATGATATTTTACATTTTTTCTTTCTGCCCGGCTTGTCCCAGTATTCTGTTTAGATGCCGTGAGCTTTGCCGTGCTGCCATCCTGTCTGATAGTGTATGCGTCCGCTTTCATAGTACCAGAAACCTGTGCCGTGTTTCTGTCCTTTATAAAAGGGCACCTTTCTTGCATTTTTGCCGTTTTTATGAAGGGGAATCCAGTATCCTGTAAAGCCTGCGAAAGGACCGGTTCGTTTTATATTGCCTGCAGCATTATTTTTTGAGTTTGATTTTTCCGGCTTGAAGTTATTAGAGACGGCAGTCTTTGAAATCTTCGTCAAATACGGGGATTGGACTCCGGGCCAGAGCATAAAGTTTTGACCTGCGCTGTTCTGCTGTAATATGTATTTTAGTCTTTTACCATGCCACGATTTGCCGGTAATGTAAATTTCCACTCCTGTTTGTTTTCCCTTCAGCACTTCCCATTTTTTAAGAACATTCCAGTGTGCAAAGTAGGAGCGGGTTCTCTTGCTCCATACCAGATAGTTCGTACGGAATTCCAGTTCTTTTCCGTATTCATAGGCCATGTTTTTGTTTACTATCCAGGTACCTGCAATCAGCTTGTCATATTTTGAAGATGCAAATGAGGCAGTGGATAGTGTAAGTAAAAATGAAATGAGTACAGTTGTGAATTTTTTATCTTTCACATCATCCTCCTTTTATATCTTTGCTTCCGTTACAGTATAATAGCTGAAAAATAATTTCTGCAAGAATTTTTTCTTAAAAAATAAAGGTCGCAGAAGTCTGCCGAAAGCTTTAATTCCGGTGCAGAGAGATTTTTATTACACTTTGCTCATAGTCACGGGGAGCTTAAAAAATTTACATATGCTGTCATATTATAGAAATAGAAGACCAGTGTTCCTGAAGCTATGAGAGTATTGATCAATCTCCATGGTGGAGCAGTCCTTTTCCCATGTATTTAAACATTGAATTTTATTGTGTATTCAGTGCCCTCTGAAGAGATGAACTCTGTTTCACCTCCGATCTGTTCAGCCAGAAGCTGTATAAGATTCAGACCAAAACTGTCCGATTCTTCAACTTTTATTGATTTATCAATACCAATACCATTGTCGCAAATTGAAAATTTTATAAGGTTATCACTTATTTTTTCAGTTTTAATTTTAATTATGCCCGGCCTGTTGTCCGGGAAGGCATGCTTGAATGAATTTGTGATTATTTCGTTCATTATAATGCAGAGAGGAACAAGCGTTTCCTGATCTACTATGAAATCTTCCAGTTCTTCTATTATTTTTATTTTTGAGTGATTATGGAAATTGGAAGCGATCCATCTCCAAAGAGCTCCCGATAGAGGGGGAGATCCCGGGGAGTTGAGATGATCAGAATCTCCCTGATCCCGGCGAGCATCAGGACTGATAATGGA
>CAYNFB010000049.1:1660-15542 GCA_964396355.1 uncultured Leptospirales bacterium
TGATATTTTTTCATAGCTGGCTGTACGGTAGAGTCTGTCGTAGATCATCATCATGCTTGAGACTCTGTTGTGGGCATCTTCAAGAGCCCTGATTACTGCCGGCTCTGTAAGCTGGTCGGCCTGAAGCATGAGAAGCCCCGCAATGACAGACATGTTGTTTTTTATTCTATGGTGTACTTCCTTAAGTAGAATGTCCTTCTCCTGGAGCGTCTGCTGCAGTTTCATATTGGACTGTTCGATCTCTTCAGTACCTGCTTTTATCCTGTTTTCCAGGTTATCCAGTGTATCTTTCAATTCAAAAGACATGGAATTGAAGGCCCCTGTGAGTTCAACTATTTCAAGGCCTCCGACAGGTGTAATCGCCTCTCCCAATTTATCTTTGTTTTTCCTCATCTGAAGAGCCATGTCTTTCAGCCTTTCAAGAGGTGAGAAAATTAGCTTCTGATGCAGAATAAGCATTGCTCCCAGAGACAGCATTAATATCGTAAGTAGTATTGACGAGAGTATCATTGAGAAATAATTTGCCCGGCCATAGGCCTCCTTCAGCGGAATTCTGAGAGATATGGCTGATACTACTTCTCCATCCTTACGGTTGAAGCTTCGGAGTTTTCCGTATTTTTCCGTCATTTCTCCCGGCGCCATCTCCGGTTTGTCGTGACATCTCAGGCATGAGCCATTCATTGTTTCTCCCTTGCGGAGTATTACAAGGTAGGGGCTGCCGCTTAATTCACGTATTGTGGTTTCGCTTTCAGATTCTCCGTTGTTGAGTTTTAAAATGTATTCTGTTTCGTAATCGTTTGCTTCATTTTCTGGGATTCTTGCATTTATGGCGCATTCCTTGTAGTAGTAGTCAGAGCTGTTGATCTGCTTGAAATAACTGTGTATTTTTCTTACAGCATAGGTGGAGGACATCCAGCTGGGATTGAAGTATTTACTGTTATTTTTTCTATCTGAAATTTTAAAGACAGCAGGCTTTAGATTATGGGTATAGTAGGTATGTACAGAAAGACTAATATCTGTGAGTATTTTCCCCTTTAATTCAGCTTCGTAAATTGCCTGCTTCTTCATATGTACATTTGTCAGAATAGTTAATGCTGATCCGAATATTATGAAAAATAAAAATATTACAAATGAAATGATTCTTCTGGTGCTGTATTTTTGTATTAATTTCATGCATTTCTTTTATTATATATATTTTTTGAAACAATAATACCAATGTAATAAAAGAAATGCATCAAGGCAATATTATTTAATATTAAGACGTGTGAGGAATATTATGAAATGATGCGATTCCTTCCTTCTTCCTTTGCCTTGTAGAGCAGTAAATCCGCCTTTTTTATAGTCTCTTCAATAGATCCGGCGTACTCTGCAATGCCGCCGCTTATAGTCACGTTCATATCATCCTTCAAGTCTTTCAGGGATTCGACTGAAACCCTTATTCTTTCGGCGACTGCCGCTGCTCCCCGTACTCCAACCTCGGGAAGTATTACTAAAAATTCCTCCCCTCCATAGCGTCCGGCAATGTCCACAGCACGTATCGATTTTCTAATGGATTCGGAAACTTTGTTCAGCACCATATCTCCATGGGGATGGCCGTATGTGTCATTTATTGATTTGAATTTATCTATATCCAGCATTACTATTGAAAAGTTTGAGTTATAGCGCTGATTTTTTTCAGCTTCATCGCTCACTCTCCTGAATATATGCCGCCGGTTGAAAAGACCTGTAAGTTCATCTGTTACGGCCATTTTCTCCAGCAGTTCCCGCTTATCCATGACCTCTTTTAGAAGTAGGTAGCTTCGCACATTGGTTTTCAGCCGGGCTATGAAAAGTTCGTGGTTAAACGGCTTTGCCAGGTAATCGGAGGCGCCTTCGGCAAGGACTCTTGAAATTGTTTTAACATTATCTATACCTGATACTGCAATGAGCACACTGCCGGGAGATTTGACTTTTAATTCATTTATTACCTTGTCTCCCGAGGTATCTTTGAGTATCAGATCAACTATGTAAACATCATACTGTTTCTCTGATTGAAGCAGAGCCTGGCCCGAGTCATAGAAGTCTGCACCGGTTATGCCCTGCATTGCAAAGATTCGTCCGATTATCTTTCGATCCATCAGGCTGTCGTCAAGAACAGCGTATGTGAGCTTTTTCATTTCCGGGGAAACGTTGTCTTTCTTCCTGTAGCTGAGCAGGTTCTCCTTCATCACGTCCCTGGGGGTACTCTTAAGAATGTAGTCAACTATTCCCAGCTCATACATTTTCTTTCTGTCTTCGAGACTGTCATTTCCGGTAATTACGACAACAGGTATATTTTTATGACCTGAATTATTCAGATCTGCTATGAAGTCCGGAGAATTGCCGCCCTCAAGCTCCATGGCCGTGAGGATCATGGAAATTTTTTCATCTTCAAGTATTTTGAATGCTTCTTTTCCGCTGGAGGCATTGAAATAGACCGCATTGATCTCTGCTGCAAGCTCTTTAATCAGCGTCTTATAGAGCATACTTGTTTCAAGATGTAGTATCTTATACATGAAATTTCCTTTCCCTTTATATTTGTTCTTTATAATCGACTTTGCTTATATGAATAAAACAGTGCTGTTGTCAATAGTATTCTTTTTATTAAAGTCTTCTGTTCCGGCGAGTCAAATTTGTTTTTCTTTAGTTCCTTGACATTTGTCTTTAAAATATATAATTTCTATTTAATTATTAATAATGGAAAGATGAAATGAAAGAACTGAATGCTAGTGATATAATGACAAGTCCCGTCATGACCGTTAATGAGAATCGTCTTGTATCTGAGTTTGCCGGTATGCTTCTGGAGAAGGGTATTCACGGTATGCCTGTGGTTGACCGCCATGAAAATCTGCTGGGCATAGCTACAAAGACCGACCTGCTCATATTCGAGCTCAGGAAGGAAATAAATTCACTCTATGATCAGGGAATGGAAGATGTCTTCAAAAGTTATCAGAATGCTGATGGATGGGAATCCTTCTCTGATTCAAATACGACTAATGTAAGATCAATGACCGTTAAAGATATAATGGTAAAAAATGTAATAACAGCGGAGCCCGATGATGCTGTATGGAAAATATGCAGGATTATGAAGGACCGGAAGATCAATCACATGCTCATTACCAGCGGCAGTTCCATTAAGGGGATCGTAACTTCCAGGGACATTATAGGACTGGTGGCTGACAGAAATGAAAGATAAAATGAGAGTTCTGGAGGGTGCTCTGATTCTGGAAATTTCAGAGGACCGCACTGAAGCATTTATAACAATACGAAGCAGCGCAGGCGGGGCGGTTCCTGACAGTGAATTCCTGACTCACTTTCTCCATAATAATAAAATTACAGACTGTATTATTGCTGAAGAACTGGATCGGGTCATCAGTGAAAAGATTTTTGACATACCGGTTTGTGTTGCCAGAGGTAAAAAGGCGGTTTATTCAAAAAATGGTGAAATTAAATATCTCTTTAGAGATGATAGTAAGGAGAAACAGCCCGAAGACGGGAATTCTATTGATCACAAAAAGAAAAGCAATATTAAGGCTGTAAGCAAGGGGGAGGGGATTGCCCGTCTTCTGCCTCCAACAATCGGTGAGGACGGCTATACTGTTTTTGGCGAAATCATACCGGCGGGAACCGGCGTTGAGAAAAAACTTCCCTCAGGGAAAAATATCTTTGTTGATGAAAATGATCCGAATCTTCTGGTTGCAGCTGTAAATGGAGCTGTCCTCATTGTGAGTGCAGAAAAAATGGATGTGGTTCCGCTTCTTGATATTAAGGGCAATGTTGATTATTCTGTGGGGAATATTGATTTTACCGGTTCCCTTATAATAAGGGGGGATGTCCTCTCCGGTTTCGTCGTCCGTGCTACAGGTTCAATACAGGTATTCGGCGTAATCGAAGATGCAGAGGTTTATGCCGGAGGGAATGTCTTTGCCCGTGCCTGTATAGGACGGAAGAAGGGCCGCATCGGAGCCGGAGGTTCTGTGTCTCTGGTCTTTGCCGAGAACAGTAGAATTGATGCAGGGATGGATGTAACTGCACAGGATTATCTGATTAACTGTGAAGTTCAGGCAGGCAGAAGTATTATTGTGTCAAAGAAGAGGGGACTAATCGTCGGCGGGAAAATAATTTCAGCTGAGACGATTGAGGCTAACATTATAGGTAATAAGGATGAAACTCCAACTATTATCTCTGCAGGCTTTTCATCAGAACTGCGTCAGCAGCTCATGCTCATTGATGAGGAGCAGACGAAGAATATCAACAGTCTCGGGCTGATAAATAAGGCACTGGTAAAACTCAACAGGCTGGTTCTGCTAAAAAAAACTCTGACACAGGCCACGGAGACTCAGATTCGGGAGCTGGTGCGTATGAAGAATAAAATTGAAGAGAGTATCTCCACTGTACTTGAGAGGCAGGAAGAGGTTATCAGCACTTATTCAAATAGTGAAAGCTCAAAGGTCAGGGTTCTTGATACTCTCTACGGGGGAGTTAAAATAAATTTCCCTGATTTTCAGAGAGCAAACAAGGATATCATGAAAAACGTCATGCTCATGCAGCTGAAGGACGGAATAAAAATTTTTCCTGCTAAATGAATTTCACAGCGTGCAGTCAAATCACTGCTCAGATTAAATCTGTGCAGTGCACAGCATTACATCCATCTCTTCAATGCCTTCGGGTGATGCCATGGCATATATTTCATCATTGAGCTGGAGTTCAAAAGCTGTGTGATATATATAACGTTCATTGCTGTTTCTCACCACGAGAAATATTGTAACTCCTTCAGGCAGAGGGTAGCTTCCCGGACTGTTCTTTATGAAATCTCTGCAGGTTATCTGGAACCATTTCAGCCCCTGCTTCTTTGTTGAAAAAATATCCTTCAGTCTGAAGAGGAATCCCTCCCATGAAAAATTATCCTCCGCATTGTCCCTCGTCCCGAATGCAAGGTGAATATTCTCATCCCGGATTATTTGTGAAAGTTCCTCGTTGGCCTTATCATTGAGCACCGTGTAAAGTTTCTCTATTCCGTAGGTCTCCTTCAAAAATCTGCAGAAGATTACATTTATTTCATTGTTGTCTGAAGCAGCCAGCACGGATGTGAAGTTTTCCATCTCAATTCCGCTGTAGGTGATAGGATCAAGAGCATTACCCTCGCAGCAGGTAAATCCTCTCTCCTCTGCCATCTTGCAGTTTTTGATATTTGAGTCCACAAAGAGAACTCCGGTTCTGTCATTTCGCCATTTCTCAGCAATCATCAGAGCTACCTCACTGACACCCAGTATCACTATGTTTCTGTCGCCCTTTACGAGAATATTTAATCTTCCGGCAAACCATTTGGCAGACATGCCCTGGACAAGAACTGTGACTGAAATCAGCATGAAGACCAGTATTTCTAATGTATAGGCCATTTCCACGCCTGAAGCCTGAAGCTTCAGAGCGGCAATTGATGCCACAGAGAGTGCTATTATTCCTCTGGGGCCGAGCCAGGACATGAAGAGTTTTTCTCTTATGGTAAATCCTTCATTTTTTGTGCTTAGAAAAATTACAGGGAATCTTGCAAGAATTATTATTAATACTACAATCAGCCCCTCGGTGAGATACTGGTTTATATATCTTACATTAAAATTTGCAGAAAGGAGGACGAAGAGAATAGATGTTACAATGCGGGTCACCTGATCCTTGAAGTTCAGGATCTTCTCTTTCTCTCTGTAGCTCATGGTGCTCAGTATGAGACCCACTATTACAACAGTGAGGAGGCCCGATTCCGGAACAATTAACTCAGAACTGATAAATGAAAGCAGTACAAATCCGAGAATGAAGAAGCTGTTGGTTGCTGGAGGTATTATTCTTGTTTTGCAGATCAGGTATCTGATAACATATCCGAAGACCAGACCGGATAATGTTCCCACCAGCAGTGAACCGGCAAATCCTGCAATGGAGAGGCTGATCTTATGCTGGGTCAGAACAAATTCAAGAGTAACAATCGCAAGAATTGCGCCCACTGCATCTATTAGAACCGCCTCGCCGTTAAGAAAGTTCTTCACCCTGTTGTCTAAATCAATATGACGTATTACAGGCTTTATCACTGTGGGACCTGTAACAACTATGAGTGATGCAAATATAATAGAAATCTGCCAGGGCAGGCCGGTAATATATCTGGCTGAAAGATAACCTGCTGAAGCCATGACAATAACTGACAGTACAATGTCTTTGAAAAGAACTGACCTGAGAGAGCGTATCTGTTTAATGTTAAGGGATAGTCCGCCTTCGAAGAGTATTATCGTTACAAAAACCGTAATCATTATACTCAGCCCCTCTCCCAGCGACTGAGGCTCCAGCAGTCCGACAAAGCTCGGGCCGAAAAATATCCCCATGGCAAAATAGAAGAGTATACCCGGTATTTCAAACTTATCAGACAGGACAATGCCTGCTGAACCCAGAATGATGCTGAATATGATAGTCTGAATCACTGCGCCTTCAACCATGATGTCAACCCGTAGAATATATTAATTTATCTGAATCTGTTATACAGGAAAGAACTATTCAGACATGAATAGTTCTTTCCTGTTCAGAAAAAAGGTCAAGCAATTATTCTCCGTCTGCTGAACCGGAATGACGTTCTGAATATCAATAGTGAGGAGGTCTTTCCGTGTCGGGGAGTTTTTCCTTTTTCTCTTCTATCTGTTTTTTTATTGCATCGGTCTGAATTATGAGCATTTTAATTGTGTTTTCCTGATCAATGATGACCTGATTGAGATCTGTTACGTAGTTTTCAAGGTAGGCGATCTTTGTTTCCAGGGCTATAAGTCTTTCTTCCTCTTCCATCTTTGCTCCATATGAATAAATATAATAATCATTATGGAAAGAAGCATCTGATAATCAATCTATTTTTTACCGGATTGAAAATGTACTTGAATTTATTTATTGGAATAAATTCAGGAACTCGTCATTCCTGTTTTACCTGCCTCTGACTGTTCCGGTCAGAATAAGGAGTAAATACCGGAATCTCATACAGTGGATTATCCCCCCTGTTCCCGATATCTTTCCCCTGCTGCCTTTAATTTCCCGATACGAATCTGTTCTGTTGTTTTATGCCGACTCTAAAGTCGGAGTTATGCTTTCATGGCTGCTTCATTATTTCTGAGAAGTTAAATTTAACAGTTATAGAGCTGTTTCGCTGTTGCGGAGCTTGACAGGGACCTGTTGCGGATCAGAGTGATCTGCAACAGGAGGAGAAGCCAATGAAATTTATGATTGTTGATGATTCGATGATAATGAGGCGCGTAATTGAAAAGTACTGCCGGGATTTTAATTTTGATTTTGTCGGTGCGGCTCCTGACGGGATGAAGGCACTGGAATTATTCAAAGCTCAAATGCCTGATCTTGTAACCATGGATATTACCATGCCCGAAATGGACGGCCTGACATGTCTTGAAGAAATACTTAAAATAAAACCTGAAACAAAAGTAATAATAGTAACAGCATTGAAGGACAGAGAAACCGGGCTGACTGCACTGAAACTCGGTGCAAAGGGCTTCCTGCCCAAACCCTTCAGCGAGGAACAGATCAAAAATGAAATTACTGCTGTGACCGGAGGCTGCTATGACTGAATCAGAACTTAAGGCATTCATAGACGTTGTGGTGAACTACTTCCGCGAGGTTACGGGAGAGACTGTTGAAATGGGTGTACCCTATATCAAGGGTAAGAGAAAACTTCTTCTTGATTATACAGGGCTCATCGGAATATCCGGTACGCGAAAGGGGGCAGTATATCTTACAGCATCGTCCATGATGCTTCGTGAAATAGCATCTATACTGCTGGGTGATGAAGAGCCGGACGATGACTTTATTGTGGATCTTGTGGGAGAAATCAGCAATACTATCGCCGGCAACGTCCGTCAGAGCTTTGGAAGCTCATTCATGATATCAGTTCCGATTATTCTCAAAGGCAGTCCTGAAGATGTGGTGATAAAACTCAATCCGCCTGTGTTTTCAATTCCCATAAAGTGGAGGACCTATCAGTGTTATCTGGTCGTGGGGCTTGAATAAATGATGTCATGACGGAGAAAATTTTAAACAGGATAAATAGATGGAAAAGAAACTCATAGATATATTGTGGATAATAGTCGCAGCAGGTCTGGTCTTCATCATGCAGGGAGGATTTGCCTTCGTGGAATCGGGAATGACCAGGACCAAGAACAGTATAAATGTGGCGATCAAGAATCTCACAGACCTTGGTGTTTCCGTCTTCTTTTTCTGGATTGTGGGATTCGGAGTGATGTTCGGCTCATCCATGAACGGAATTTCCGGAACCGACGGTTTCCTCCTGCCGTTTACCGGTTCAATGTGGGTTGCTGCATTTTTCCTTTTCCAGTCTATGTTCTGCAGCACTTCGGCCACCATCGTTTCCGGTGCTGTTGCCGAGAGGATGAGATTTTCTTCATACATTATCGCAACACTGATGTGCTCTGCCCTGATCTATCCCGTTTCGGGTCACTGGATATGGGGAGGCGCTCTCACCGGTGAAAGTACAGGCTGGCTTGGTTCAATGGGATTTGTTGATTTTGCCGGCTCTACAGTTGTTCACAGTGTGGGCGGATGGATAGCCCTTGCAATACTGATAATCATCGGCCCGAGAACCGGCCGTTTTCCCGAAGGGGAAAAGCCCCGTAAAATTCCCGGCAGCAATATTCCTGCGGCAGTTCTCGGGGTAATACTGCTGTGGTTCGGATGGTTCGGCTTCAACGGCGGCAGTACTCTTGCCATGACGGCAGAAGTCCCGGGTATTATAATGTGCACTACCCTTGCAGCATCGACGGGACTTGTATTCTCTCTTGCCGCAGGATGGTTTATCACAAAGACTGCAGATGTTGATTATGTAATTAACGGCGCAATTGCAGGGCTCGTGGCTATCACCGCACCGTGTCACGTCGTAACGGGGGCAGGGGCCGCAGTAATCGGAGCAGTGGGCGGCCTCATAATGCTCTGCGGAACCTGGCTTCTTGAGAAGCTGAAAATCGATGATGCCGTGGGCGCTATTCCTGTCCATCTCTTTGCAGGGATCTGGGGGACAATTGCAGTTGCTCTCCTGGGTGATCCGGTAAAAATCGGAACGGGATTGACCATGCTGGGGCAGCTTGGTGTGCAGCTTACGGGTATTGCCGCCACCGGCCTCTGGGCATTCGGTGTTTCATATGCAATACTATTTATTATAAACAGAATATCTCCGCTCCGGGTAAGTGAAGATGCAGAGAAGATGGGTCTTAATGTGGCAGAGCACGGAGCTACAACAGAAATCTTTGAACTCTATTCTGTCATGGATGAACAGACGAGAACAGGCAATCTCAGTCTCCGTGTTCCCGAGGAGCCCTTTACTGAAGTTGGACAGATAGCAAGAAGTTATAATACCGTAATGAACAGCCTGGAGAGCAATCTCATTGCAAAGTCAGATTATCTGGATATTCTCGATAACGTTTCTGACGGCCTTCTCCTTCTCGATGATAATGGAATGATCGGTCCCTTCTATTCAAAAGTTCTTGAAGATATTCTGGAAAGAACAGAGCTTTCCGGACTCTCCTTCACCTCTGTATTCAGCGAAATTCTTCCGGAGAAGGAGCTTAGGGAAATGGAGGATTTTATAGATCTTGTCTTCAATAAATCTCTGGCTCTCTCCACTCTCAACAGGCTTAACCCTCTTAACTGCGTAGAGGTCTTCATAGATGATAATAGCGGCGGATTTAAATCCAAATACCTTGATGTAATATTTCAGAGAATTACTGCAGACGATGAAATCTCAAGAGTAATGGTAATTGTCAGAGATTTGACAGAAGAGATGAACCTTAAACATGAAATGAAGCGGATACAGGAGACTACCAATACCGAGATGGAGATGTTCTACCGTATCCTCCATATTGAACCTTCCATGTTTATCGAGTTTCTGGCGTCTGTGGAGGAAAATCTTGGCAGGATTAATGGCGCCCTTGAGGATGACATAGATTCTCTGGACAGTGTTCTTGATACCATCTACAGACACGTTCATACTATTAAGGGTGATGCAAATCTCTTTGAACTGGATTTTATCGTTGAGAAGGCTCATAACTTCGAAGAAAAAATTGAACTGCTCAAAAAGAAAGAAGGGGTTAAGAGCAGCGACTTCCTTACTCTTGCTGTTCTACTTTCAGAAATGCAGGAATCTCTTAATCAGATGAAGACGCTCATCGACAGGTTGCTGAATTTTCAGAAAGTATTCTCTTCACACAGCGAAGGCCGGGAGGAACTGATTGTGCTGTCAGTAAAAAATCTTCTGGAAAGACTTTGTGAAAAAACAGGGAAAATAGTGGAACTTGACTACAGCGGTTTTGATATACGTTCGGTTCCGGGATCACTGAAGCGGAGAATAAAAGAAATAGTTGTGCAGATAACGCAGAATTCAGTCATTCACGGAATAGAGGATCCCGAAGGGCGCAGAACTATGGGAAAATCAGAATCAGGCATTATCAGTATCAGTACCAGTCAGTCCGACGGGCAGCTTTCTTTAAGGATTTCTGATGACGGCCGCGGTATAGATTTTAATCTGCTGAAGGAAAAAGCGATTGAGAAAGGCATGCTGAAGGATAATTCCCATGCAACAAAAGATCAGCTTATGGAATATCTTTTTTCTCCCGGATTTTCGACTCTCGACAATGCTGACACCCATGCAGGAAGAGGTGTGGGGATGGATATGATAAAAAGAATATCCTGTGATATCGGAGCTACCATGACTGTTAAAACCAGAAAGAACAGTTTTAGTGAATTCCTTTTTCAAATTCCATTGCATGCCTGAGGGGTTATATGAACAGCAGAATTGACCAGGACAAACCAGACTGCAGTGATGTATCTGCAGAAGAGGAAATTTATGTTTACGAAGTCTGCAGTGATTTGACTGACGATCCGGAACATTACCGAAGCTGTCTCCAGCACTGTACTCCCGGAAATAAGAGACGTCATGGAGTATCAAATATCGCATCGGCTTTGTACTACGTTCATAAGGATGTCCTTCTTGAGGATCTTGTGGATGAGCTTAACAGGCATGCCACTCTTCTTGCTGTAGGTGTGGTCGGTGATGATAATGAAGCTCTGGGGGTAATAGTAAGAAGAGAACTATTTAATATACTCGGACGGTCATACGGTGATGAATTTTCAAGAAGCAAAACAGCAGCCTCCATAGCCCGGCACGTTGTCACATTTCATTATGAGGCCAATATTTTTTCAATTGCACGGGAGATAGAAGAGGAACTCATGGGAGACACCATGGAGTACTTCATGCTTGTGGACAGAGAAAACAGGTTTAACGGAATATTTTCAACAAAGGATCTTCTCGTCAGCCTGGCAGGTATGACCAGAAGGGATATGGATACTGCAGCATCTATACAGTCGGGCATCGTCAATGAGATGATGACTCTGGATGAACATAATTTTGAACTCACAGCCTCTGCACAGATGGCACAGGGAGTAGGGGGAGATTTTTACAGTGTCCGGCGCATAGATTCTTCCCGATGGTTCATTGCCATTGCAGATGTATCGGGTAAAGGAATCGGGGCGGCATTTCTGACCGCAGTACTCGGGGCGCTCGTCCATTCAAGTGATTTCAAAAAGGGTATCAGCGATTTTCTGATAAAGCTTAATGAATATATTGAGAAGACATTCAGCTATGAGAAATTTCTCACAGGACTGTTCTGTACGCTCAATGAAAAAACCGGACTGCTGAATGTCTATGATATGGGCCACTCTCTGCTCTATCTTCACCGGGGAGGGAAACTCCTCAATGTAAAATCGCCCCATGATAATCTTCCCATAGGAATCAGCAGTGATATTATGCCGCGCGCCGGGAACATAAAACTCCGGGAGAATGATATTATTGTTATGGCAACTGACGGTGTGCTGGAACAGTTTAATTCCATGAGAGAGGAATACGGATTCTACAGACTGGAAAAGGTCATCAGTGAAAATGCAGATAAATCACTGGAGGATATCAGAAATTCAATCATTGAGGATTTGAATGCCTACAAGGGATTTGAGCCCAGACATGATGATGTAACATTTATTCTTGTCAGATACAGAGGCGGAGAGGCTGAGACAGGATAAAGACTGCACCAGGTTCAGCACTCTCCGTTATTTAATCACTGATATTTTAAACAGAAGAACCAGCCCCGGATTGAATAAACTCTCCGTTCCCGGTTCTTCTGTCTGCAGTTTATCTACAGATTTATAAGATATGTCGCGGCAAAAGTCACTCCATGAAAAACATCTGTTTCATCGGTTGACTCATCGGCATTACCATCTGCGTCAAGATCGAGCTTTTCTACTTTAACCGTAAGGCGGCGGTACTGATATCCCAGTTCCAGTTTAACCTTTTCCTTTACCTTCATTGCCATTGAAATCTCGCCGAATCCCATGAAAGCCATCTTCACCTCACCGCCGTCATTTGTGATGTCGCCGCCTGTCAGATAACTTCCGCTCAGTGTAAGATCCTGCTCGACCTTTCCCGCCACTGGTGTTCCGCATCCGAAGTTTCCGTTAAAAGTGAAAGTCTCACCAACAGGCCGGGTGTATGAGAAACCGCCGTAGAGCATGTGCATAAATGCATCGAGTTTAAAGCTCAGTGAACTGCTCATGGTCATTGAATTAAAAGTAAAACTGTAGTCCGCCTCCAGTTCAGATGTATATGACTGATATATGTATCCAGCAAATAGACCCCAGTTTTTATTTAAATTTCTCTTTGCCCGGAGGTCAATGTCTTTATATTCGATGTCCAGACTGGTGCTTATGGGAAGACCCATGGTAGTAGGGCCTATTATGGGGAAGGTCGCTGATACTGATACCTCTGATTCCACATCTGTAGTGTAGCTTCCCAGCAGCATTGATGAGGCAGTAAACTCCCACTTCCTGTCGTCTGTCTCATAGGCGAAGCGGGGGCCGCACATGTAGCCGCTGCTTTCAGGATCTCCAATATCCAGCCCTTCATAACTTGCAGGTGCAAGGTCTATTACACCCTGATCAAGCTCCTTCTCTATCTGGTTCTCCAGAGTCTGTGTATTCATCTTCGCAAGTCCCGAGTCCCATCACATGTATGAGGCCTGAACTCCTGCCGACAGGGTTCCTGCATGGGCAGGTGTAATAAAGAAGCAGCAGAGAACCAAAAACATTCCTGAAAATATAATTTTATTCATAAGAACTCCTCTTTATATTTTTATTTATTGTAAAAGGCATATTAACCGTCATTTGTCAAGTTATATGATAGTTCTTATATCTCTTGGAATAAGAAATTATAACAATTAGTTTGAAATAGAATATCTGATTAGTCATCTGTCTGACTTTAACAGGAGAATATTTTTTACTGCAGTCAGAAAAAGGCGCATCTTCTCCGTATTGAATGTTATATATTTATACTCTCTGCTTGACATAATTATATATCCTGATTATCTGTTAACTATATTTGTAAATGGAGAATTAAACTATATGGCAGAACATATATATTTTGGAAACAGTCTAATGTCTTATTTCAATTCTGTATTGATAATTACAGCAGGAATGTTTATTATACTGATTTCAAAAAAGCTCATACTCAAGAGAATCAGAAAACTTGCAGCACTGACAGCTTCTAAATCTTTGAATTCCGTAATAGACGGATCAGAGAGATTCCTCATACCCCTTTCCTATTTCGGTATATTGTATCTTTCTTTAAGCGGTCTGGTGCTTCACGGATATGTTGATAAGTTTGTAACATTCACCGGGCTTCTCCTGACTGTATTTTTTGGAGCAAGGTTTGTCCTCTCTGTAATTATCTCGGCAGTGGTTAACTACTGGGGCGGTAAAGAGGATAAGACCAATACTG
>CAYNFB010000050.1:0-15231 GCA_964396355.1 uncultured Leptospirales bacterium
TCTCTGCAGATATAAGCGATCTGAAAATCATGGACAATTCATTGCCCCCGGGCCTCTATGGAAGAGCCAGTGGCGGATTATCCTACGATGGGAAAAACTACAACGGCAAACTTAAAATCAGCAATTTCGGCATCAGGACAGATAAAAATCTCATCAGCAGTCTTTCAACTGAAATAATAATAAATAACAACAGGTTGAAAAAAGAAAATATTCCTCTTAAATTCTTCGGAAATGACTGCACCGTTTCAATTGCGACCCTGGACAGCAGTTTTAAAAAATTCTACATCTTCTTGCAGAGCAGGCAGATTGATCTGAATAAACTGGACACAGCAGGACCAAAGAGTAAAGGGTCTTATGCGGCCGGGATCCGCCTTCCGGTCTCAATATCCGGAAAAATAGCAGTGAATGAAGTCGTCTATGGTGCTTATAAACTTCACAATACTACTGTTGATTATTTTGCAGCCGGTAATATTGTGCGTATAAACCGGCTTAACACATCTCTGCTGAACGGGAATGTGTCAGGTGCAGGAGAACTGATGTTTTCTCAAAATCCGCCCTCAGCAAGGGCGGCATTGCAATTCAGAAACATAAAACTAAATGATATAAAATTTACTGACAAAAATCTTAAAGACAGATTTTTCGGAGTTGCATCAGGCAGAGCGAACCTGAATTTCAAAATATCAGAAAACATTGCGGACACTCTGCAGGGACGAATAGTATTTAACATAACCAAAGGTAAAGTAGTCAACACTGGAGTCCAAAAAGGTTTGATATTTTTTCTGGCCGATCTGAGATATAAACTGAAGGATCTGGAATTCAATAAAATTTACGGGAATATCGACATCAGCGGAAAGGATATAAAATCAAACTCATTTATATTCAACTCAGAGGACGTAAGACTTTCTATTACGGGTAATGTCAACACGGATCTTATTGCAACGAATATGCTGATGAAACTCGAGTTCAACAATCACTTCATAAAAGACATTCCGCGTCCCGCTGTTGCAATGTTAAACAAATACTCCAGCGGGAGATGGTACGTCATTCCATTTAAAATACGCGGGAACATTACAGACAGTAAGAACATACGTATTGCAAAATAATCCAGTCTAGTATCTCGTATCTGCGTAGGCGACCCATCCTTCTTCTTCGACGAGTTCTCTGTCAAATCCTGAAATCGTAAAGTCAACAGACTCAGAAACATCACCTGATGAGAATATGAATTTACTTTTTTCAAAATCTGTTTCAACCAGGGTCTCTCTGCCGCTGAATTTATCAAAGAGCCCGTCTATAGTCTTCTCCGAAAGTTCAACAGCCATCATTCCGCAGTTATACATATTCTGCCTGAATATTCTGGCGAAATTAACTGCCAAGACCAGATTTATACCGTTAACCTCCAGTGCCCACGGCGCGTGTTCTCTCGAGGAGCCGCATCCAAAATTCTCTCTTGTTACGATAACACCTGCTCCATCCAGATCTTTTGCCGGATCAAATTTATCCAGAACCAGATCCTCGAGAAGATAGGGTTTCAGTGCATCCTTGGTTATCTCGGTCAGATACTTAGCCGGTATGATTTCATCTGTATTTATATCTGATCTGTCAAGAAACAGTACTTTTCCTTTAAAATCTTTCATGTCTATACCTCAAACTCTTTTATATAAATCGGAATTTACAATTTTACCTTCAATGGCAGTTGCAGCTGCAGTTGCAGGACTCATAAGATGAACCATGCCGCCCTTGCCCATTCTTCCATTAAAATTTCTGTTAGTTGTAGAAGCACATACTTCACCAGGTGCAAGTACGCCATTACTCATTCCCAGACATGCTCCGCAGGTCGGATTTGTAACGCAGAATCCAGCTTCCATAAATATATCAATTATTCCCTCACGAAGAGCCATCTTAAATATATCCGGAGTTGCAGGAGAAACAACGCCTCTTACAGTATCACTTATTTTCTTACCCTTAAGAATCTGAGCAGCTATGCGGAGATCCTCTATACGCCCGTTTGTGCATGATCCTATATATACCTGATCAACGGCAGTTCCTTCAAGTTCTCTCACTGATTTCACTTCATCGGGCTTATATCCGAATGTTGCAAGAGGCTCGAGTTCAGATACGTCAAAGTCTATGACCTGGGCATAATCAGCATCTTCATCAGAGACCCATTTACTGAACTCCTTCAGAGCAGCTTCCTTAGAAGAGTATTCATCTTTAATATGTTCCCACAGATAGTCCACTGTTACCTCATCGGGATAACAGACACCGCTTGTGCCGCCGGCCTCGATAGCCATATTGCAGAGAGTCATTCTGGACTCCATTGACATATTTCTGATTACAGGCCCTGTGAATTCCATAATTCTGTTCGTAGCGCCGTTGACTCCGATTTTGGAAATCACAGCAAGAATAACATCCTTTGCATATACACCATCAGCAAGGCTGCCGGTCATATTAAATTTAATTGTTTCAGGTTTTTTGAATGTACATACCCCTTTCAGTATACCGACTTCAAGATCAGTAGTGCCGACTCCTGCTGCGAAGGCGCCGAATGCACCATGTGTACAGGTATGAGAGTCACCCATTATTATTGTATACCCCGGACGGGAAAAGCCCTTCTCCGGAAAAATTGCGTGACATACGCCGTTCCTTCCCACATCAAAAAAATCTTTAATATTATGCCTGCCTGCCCATTCTCTGAGAATTTTAGCCTGCTGAGCTGTCTTCGTATCCTTGGAGGGAGTAACGTGATCAATGACCACCTTGATTTTATCAGGATCAAAGACTCTGTCCTTTCCTCTTGAGACGAGATCATCTATTGCTATAGGAGTGGTTATTTCATGGCAGAAAACAGCATCAAGTTTCAACACGTTTATTCCGCCTGAAAGTTCATCAACCCTGTGAGCATCAAATATCTTTTCTGTTATAGTCTTACCCATAATTCTTTCCTCGTATGAATGTTAATATTACCTGTATTTGCGGTATAAGAAAAAGAAGATTTAAAATATGACAATAAAAGTCATCTCAAATAAAGATCAAGACTTTTATACCTTGAGAATTTTTTTATTATCAGTACCGGCTGTACCTGAATCTTCTTCTTGATCTGTGACTATTCTGAAGTATACCTTCTCGCCTCTCATTACTGCCCTCAGCCTGACCTGATCATGATCCTTTTCTTTGAGGAGTCTTGTGGCAAGCTCATCCTCAATTTTTCTGCGGATAATTCTTTTAATATTACGGGCTCCGCGTTTATCATCAAAGCCCTTCTCCACCAAATATTTTTTAACTGATCCTGAAAATTCCAAATCTATGCTGCTGCGGCTCAGTCTCTCAGATAAATCAAGAAGAAGCAAATCTGTTATCTTAAATAAATCCTTTTTCTGAAGTCTGTTAAAAACGATAATTTCATCTATTCTATTTAGAAATTCAAGAGAGAATACCTTCTTCAAACTCCCCTCAATTTTCGTATTATCATGAAAAAGCTCCTTTGTTCTTCCAAATCCCAAACTGGCTGTATCATTTACACTGTTTGTCCCTATATTCGAGGTCATGATTACTACAGAATCACGAAAGTTTACAGTTGTACCTGAGGAATCAGTTAGTTCACCCTCATCAAGTACCTGAAGCAGAATATTGAACACATCGGGATGAGCCTTCTCAATTTCATCAAGCAGTATTATAGAATAGGGTTTACGCTTAACCTTTTCAGTAAGCTGCCCGCCCTCTTCATATCCGACATATCCCGGAGGGGAGCCGATGAGTCTGGAGACAGAATGTTTCTCCATGAACTCGGACATATCAAGCCGTATAACACTTTTCTCATCATCAAACAAAAATTCAGCAAGTGCTCTGACAAGTTCAGTTTTACCTACACCTGTGGGACCGAGAAATATAAATGATCCGTTAGGCCTGTCATCTCCGCTAAGCCCTATACGTGATCTCCGTATTGCCCTGCTTACCGACGCAACAGCATCATCCTGCCCGACTATCCTTTTATGGATATGCTCCTCCATATTAAGAAGCTTCACTGATTCATCCTCTGTAATTTCCTCCAGAGGAACACCGGACATTTCAGCAACTACTCTGCCGATTAAATCCGCTTCAATCATAACCTCATACTGATTTGACCTGCTGCTCCAGTCATGACTAAGGTCAGAAAGAGCCTCCTTTTTCTCTGCAATAATATCCCTGATTCTTGCCGCCTGTTCATATTCCTGTCCCTGAACAAGTTCAACCTTGTTTTCATTGAGTCTTTTTATTTCACTTTCCAGTTCAGCAATTTCATCAGGCTTATCGATGTTTTCGTATCTGGCCATTGCTCCTGCCTCATCAATTACATCAATTGCCTTGTCAGGAAAAAATCTGTCTGTAATATATCTGCCTGAAAGAAAAACCGCTTCCTCCAGAGCCTTCTCACCGAATTTGACTTTATGATAGCCTTCATATGAGTCCTTCAGTCCCTTCAGTATTTCAAGAGTCTCCTCTGCATCAGGTTCCTCAACCAGTATATTCTGGAATCTCCGGACAAGAGCGCCGTCCTTTTCTATATAAAGTCTGTATTCACCGAGAGTCGTTGCACCGATACACTGGAGCTCCCCTCTGGCAAGAGCAGGCTTCAGAATATTAGCAGCATCAATAGCGCCTTCTGCAGCCCCGGCGCCTGTGAGAGTATGTATTTCATCGATAAATATAATCAGTCCGTCCTTCTCCGTTATCTCGCTGACGAGTCGTTTAAGTCTCTCCTCGAACTCTCCTCTATACTTTGTTCCTGCCACAATTGCTGACAAATCAAGAGCAAGAACCTTGCTCCTCCCAAGTGTTTCCGGTACTTCACCGGCTACAATTCTCCGGGCAAGGCCCTCTACAATTGCAGTCTTCCCCACCCCGGCCTCACCGATGAGGATAGGGTTGTTTTTTCTTTTTCTGCTGAGAATTCTTATTACACGGGCAATTTCACTATCCCGTCCAATAACAGGATCAAGAAGCCCGTCAGCAGCCAGAGCGGTAAGATCTACTGCGAATTCCTCAAGAGCGGTCGTTTTCTCTTCCTTCCTGACCGGAACAGCCTTTGTTACGCCCTTTACACCAAGGACTCTGAGAATTTCATCCTTCACAGATTCATAGGATATTCCGCCCTTGTCAAGATCGCTGAGTCCCTGACAATTCCCCTCTCTGAATATAGCAAGGAGAATGTGTTCTGTGCCGATGTAGGAATTTTTCAGAGCTCTTGCCTCTTCTCTGGAGAGTTCGATCACTTTTTTAAAGGATTCATTTACCGGGATCTTCCCAAGGGTAAGAGTATTGCTTTCTATTCTGAGACTTTTTTCTATAATAAAAGTCACCTTTTCAAAATTAACTCCCAGATTTTTCATAATCCTTGCCGCAACAGAGTCATCATCTTTTAGCAGCGAGATAAGTATATGTTCAGAGCCTAGCACTTCGGAATTTAGTCTGCGTCCTTCATTCTGAGATGAGACCTCAAGTATTTTCTTTGATTTTTTCGTAAATTCAAACATCCTGCTCTCCTGCCTGTTTCAATTCCTCCCTGAGAAACCGGGCTCTGCATTCATCACTTTCTATCACCGTGGTAAATCTTCTGCCGTAATTTTCCTGAAGATGAGACCATTGAATCCGCACCATCAGATCATTGAGTTCATTGATGTCGGGTTCTCTGATGACAGACATTATTATTCCCAGTCTTATTCTCGAAAGATGTTCGATGGCCTCAATATAGCTGAGGCGTCTGGCATAGAGAAGTATCCCCAGTGATTTCCAGACTCCGTCTTCAAGCTCTCTTCTGGAGGTATTGAGAAATTCATCGCGCCCCTCATCTTCTGATTTAACAAGACCGGATATTACATCATCAGCTGTATCGAGTACATCAACCTCTGAAAGACCCAGATACTTCCTGCTGCTTACAACGTACATACCTCCGATAACCCTTCCGCCATTTCCAAGTGTACCGGAAAGCTGAAAGCCCTTGTCTCTGATAGAGCCTATATGTTCATTAAGGTGTTTCTGCATCGTCAGGACAGGAAGATGAAGGATGGCAGAAACCTTAAGTCCCGTCCCTATCTTCGACGGATCAGAAGAAAGAAATCCGTAATTTTCTGAGAACGCGTATGAAACAAACTTATTCAATTCATCATCTACTGCATCTGCTGTTTTATATGCTTCATAAAGCTGAAATCCCGGTCTTATGACCTGCATCCTGAAATGATCCTCATCATTGATGAGAATACAGAAATCTCTGTCTCTATCAATAAAAACCAGGCATTTACCCGATGCTTCCATCTCACTGGTTACTATATTTTTCTCCCTCAGGAGTCTCTTTTCATGAAGATCCAGATCTTCAATACGGACAAGGACTCCGCTGTCAGAACCTGCAGAATTTTGAAAATCACCAATCATCCCGGACTGGACCTTAAGGTCTTCTTCTGTCATTGTATCGGGAAAAGGAATATCGCAGCTGTTCCGTCCAAGACGTATTCTTGTTGAAAGCACTATATCATTTCTCGGGCCGCACTGATTCCAGAAACTCTTCTTTTGGTCTATGATTTTAAGTATATTATTCATCACAACTCCCGCCTTCCGTTGCAGAAGAACTTTCAATAAGTTTTATACGATCTCTAAGCAGGGCGGCGTCCTCATATCTCTCATCCCTGACTGCCATAACCAGTTCCAGCTTCAGATCATCGGCTGTAGTTCGGCTGTTCTCAGTATAATTTTTAAGATAATTCTCATTTTTCAGCGGGAGGACAGCAGGATTCTCGTAGGAAACTGGAAATTTTCCGGAATGTTTTTTATCTCCGTGAAAACTTATCATAACCGGATCAAGCAGCTCTGACAAATATTTATAACAGTTGCTGCAGCCGAGCCGGCCGTCACGTTTATACTGCAGGAAGGTACAGCCGCAGGAAGGACATACGGTACCGTCATTCTGATCGGAAAACTCATCAACATTCAGGAATGTAAGCATTTCAGGTAAAGAAAGATTAAAATTTGACACACTGGTGTTAAGACCTACCTCCCGTGCACACTGTTCACACAGATGAACTTCAGATTTTACATCCTTCACAATTTCAGAAAGATGAATTGTCGCTTCCCTTTTTTTACATTTTTCACACAACATGATAATCCGCACAGCCCGTAATTTTTCATTAAACAGTATCAAAACAGACGATTTTATGTAAACAATTATTTACCATATAAACCACCGGTCACGCATATATATAATAACAATTTTTTATGAACCAGACAAGCGGCCCGGAAAATTTAAAATTCCCAGCGTGAAACTACACTTCGCTTTTTATCACTTCCGTCAGCAAAGAACAGAGCCTTGACATGTTGCAGGGCTTGGGTATAAAATAAGTATTGCGGTCCTGCAGATACGAATCCAGATCACCATCAAGCCAGTACCCCGAGGAGAAGATAACAACAGCATCCGGTTTCTCCTTTCTAATCATTTTATATAATTCAATACTGTTCGTTGAGCCCAGCATGTAATCCAGTATCACAGCATCAAAGGAATCAGATTGACGGGAATAGATTTCCCGTGCTGACTCAGGCTCTTCAGCAATGACTGTTTCATAACCGCAGCTTTCGAGCATCCAGTTCATAGTTCTGGAAACATCCTTTTCATCATCAACGAGTAGTATTCTGCCCTGTCCTTTCTTAATTTTATCCGAAACAGAACTAATTACATTCTGCATCTCTCCATCGTAAAACGGCAGGAGGATTTTAAAAACTGTCCCGAGACCGGGTGTGGAGGCAACATCAATAGTTCCGCCGTGATCCTTTATTATTCCATGAACCATGGCAAGCCCCAGGCCGGTGCCTAGTCCCTGCTTCTTGGTTGTAAAAAAAGGCTCAAAAATCTTTTCTGACATATCACTGTTCATTCCCACACCCGAATCGGAAATAGAAATTTCCCAGAATATCTCCTGAATTTCACTTCCCGACCCCTGTTCAGAAGAGCTGTCCTGTACAGAAGGAATAATGGATATTTTAAGATGTCCGCCCTTTTCCTCTTCTTTATCTCTCATAATAGTCATTGCATGAGCGGAGTTTATACAGATATTAAGAATACATTGTTCCAGCTGCCCCGCATCACCCATAACAAGAGCAGGAACCCCGGAATACTCAGTTTCGATAATGATCCTTTTATCGAAGGTGTTTCTGCACACATCTTCAATATTTTTTACCACTTCATTCAGATCAAGAAGCGCATGAACTCTGGTTGGTTTTTTTGTCAGCAGCAAAAGCCTCTTCACAATATCTGCTGCACGGCCGGCCGAGGTATAAATTATATCAACGAACTCTCTCAGCCTGCCGGTATCAACGAACTCCCCCTTTTTCAGAAGAAATAAAATCAGTGAAGATGTGCCCATTATACCCGCAAGAATGTTGTTGAAGTCATGAGCAAGACCACCTGCAAGAGTCCCCAGATTTTCCATTTTCTGAGCCTGTCTCAGCTGATTCTCCTTTTCTCTCACTTCAGTCTTATCTTCAAACAGGAAAGCACAGCCCATACCGTTTTCAGTAGAGAAAGGAAAGGATGTGAGATTAAAATTTTTACTTTCACGGATTGTAAGAATCTCATCTACAATCAGAGTAGTCTTTCTGAATGTGACGGCATCGGTGAACAGATCCTTATACTTTTCGAATTCAGGAACCATTTCCCAGAGTTTTTTCCCCCTGGCATCTGAGAATGGAATAGAGATGAAATTCTCCATAGCCCTGTTCCACTCTGTAATTTTACCTGAATGATCAAGCGCCACTATGGCCATTGGAATAGACCGGAATATTCCAGCCAGATTTTCCTGAAGGAGTATAAGATCTGCCTCTCTCTTCTGTATTGTACTTCCCATGAGATTAATGCTCTCTGCAATACTTGTCAGTTCATCACGCTCTTTAAAATGGAGGTTAATAGAATAATCTCCAGCCGTAATTGACCGGATCCCCTCGTCAATTACGACTATCCTCTCGATAAGGTATTTATTCATCAGTCGCCGAACATAAAGAATGATAATCAATGCCATGACAGCGGCAGTAAGATAAAAGAACAAAATCGTAAACCGCATATGGCTGTAGGCTTCATCCGAGGGTATTGCAGTTACGAGAAGATATCCCGATTCAGTAGATCTGTAAAATACCTCATAGTTCTCTCCTCCAATATTCAGAGAGGATTTATGTCCCGGTGAGTTAACGTCAATTCCGGATTTTAATTCGCTGTACCAGCTGTTTTCTGAAAAATCAGTCATAACCATTTCTGACTTTGTGTGATAGATGACGCTGTTGCTTTCCATATCAATCAGCATGATCATGGAATTGCCGGTATATTCACTTCCCGTAAGCAGTTTATTGATAGATTCCATACCCCAATCGATAGTGCAGACACCGGTAAAAACCCCATTTCTGTCAATCATAGGCATGGCAAATGTAATAAAGACCTCTCTCTTCCCTGCAAGCATATCATAGTAGGGGGCAGTGATATAAAACTTCTTCATTTTACTCCCGCTTTGCGGTACCGCAATCCTGTACCAGGGCCGGGAGAAATAATCATAATTTCTATTGCTGTACTCCCAGGTAAGATGAACTCTCCTGTTAACTTTATAGGCATAGGGGCCGACGTATTTTCTTCCTCTGCGGATTGTCCCCGGTTCATACCAGAGACCCATGCCTAATATCGAATCAAGCACTCCGACCCTGGATCTGAGAAGAACCTCCATCATCTCAATGACGTCATCGTGACCGAATCTTTTTACATTTTGCTTATAGTAGAGTCCAAGATCGGCCATTGACGTTCCGCTGCTTACCATTATTCGTATTTGTTTATCAAGAATTGAATATATATTATTGAAATGAGCCGTCCCTCTCTGGTTGAGGTCGTATTCAAGTTTCTTTCTCGTTATAGTGGAATTAATAAGTGTATGAAGAAGAAGCACCGTAATTATACCGGCAAGTATTACCAGCACAGCTTTTCTGCGGAGGGATACATTATTCAAATTAATCATTAGAATAATGTATTATATTTTTTTAAAATTACAAGAACAATTCATCAGTATCCTGCAAAATAAACCCGGCGGGACTATAAACGGCTTCTGATTTCCCGGAGAGCAGAACCTGCAGTCAGATCTTTAAACTTAAGAGCCAGCCTCAAGTGGTCACTGCAGAACCATTCGGCATAAGGCGGATGTCCCGTCATTCCGTTCTCCTCCATTTTTCGGTCCCATTCATAATCAGATTCAGTTCTCCTGAAATATACGAGTCCGCCATCATCGGGATCCAAGTGCCTGCCGCAGATAGTGCATACCGGAGGCATCATACAAACACCTTTCTTTGGAGCTTCAAATTTCGATAAAACAGCATATTTTCGATCCTTTACATCTGTTAATTTTTCTATGCTTTCAGGCCATCATTATATTCTGAATCGTATTAAAAACTACTCATGTGACAATGCAAAGCCGTTCCACCCTTCAAGTATTTTATGTCTGCGGATTGCCAGATTATTTTCACTGAAGAGTTTAATCATATCATCAGTCCACTTTTCTCCAATTCCGCTGATTATCAGAACCCCGCCCGGAACAAGAGCATCCGAGAGAGAGAGAATATTATCTTCAATCAAATTAGTCAGAAGGTTCGCGGTAATCAGATCATATTTCTTCTTAAATCGATAGTCGTAGAGATCAGCCTGAAACGGCCTGAGACCATCGATGCCGTTTAATCCGGCGTTGAAGGACGCCTTCTGTACAGAAAGAGGATCGTAATCAAAAAGTTCCACCTCTCCCACACCGCTTAAACATGCAGTGATCGCAAGAATTCCTGTCCCGGTTCCCACATCTATCATGGACAGTTCTGCTCTTCCCTCCATTGGGAAGTCATCAAGATATTCCTGAAGTAAAGATGCACAGAGTCTCGTTGTAGGATGATGTCCATCCCCGAATGCATCAAGAGGATCAAGATTAATAACCAGGGAATAGATCTTTTCTGGGATGGAGCCTCCCGCAGGCCTTACAAAAATATCACCTGTAAGTTCACTTCCCAAGTAGTCCTGGGCCCACCGGTCTCTCCAGTTACCTATATCCCGGATCTCCTCAGGCATTATATCAACAGGAAAATTAACAGGATCTGGAAACTCAGAATAAAAGACCACGTAGAGAATTCCATCTCTGTTCTCTACAGAGAATGAATTTTCACCTGCATTCCCAAGAGCCCCGGTTATTTCCTCTTCCCGCTCACGGGGAATTCTGTATTTTATTTCAAACATCCGATCTTTCAGAAAACATACCGTGCACCCAATGCCGCGGAACCTGCCATATCAGCAAACTCAATGACTCTCAGTCCAAGACCTCCCTCTATAAACAGATTTAGAGGAATTTTCCTGAAAGTATATTCAAGTCTCACCAGGGCAAGGGTGTCCAGCGCGAAGTTTCTTTTAAAATGTGCATTAACAGCAGGACCGGCCGAGAGCGAAAAAATTTCACCGGATATATCGAAGTTGACGAGAGAAAATAGACCATTGACTCCGGTGGTAAAACTTTCAAAATCAGATCCCACTGTGCCGTTCAACTCAAAAAAATTGGAAAAACTGTAGCCTGCAGTTACACCAGATGGATATCCCAGAGATAATCCTGCCTTAAGCTTCCCCTGAACTTTTTCTTTATCGAAACGCAATGTCCTGATTTCCCTGTCCTCTGTAATATTCAGCACCTCATCAGCCCATAGAGAAACAGGCTGAACTAACGTAAACAGGAAAAATAATATAAATATTCTTTTCATCTACTCCACTTCTTGTTATAAAGGATTGCCTGAATTTTAATTCAGGCCAGATACTTGTCAAGTAAAGTATAGAGCACTTCTACATCCACAGGCTTTGAGATATATTCATTAAACCCCTGCTTCATATACTTGCCCCTGTCACCCATCATTGCATGGGCCGTAAATGCAATAACAGGAAGATCGGGTCTTATACCCTTTATTTTATTCATAGAATCTATGCCGTTCATTATGGGCATCTGAATATCCATGAGCACCAGATCTATGTTATCATTATCCCTTGCAATACGGAAAGCCTCTTCTCCATTATAAGCAGACAGGAGGCTGTACATTTTACTGCCGAGAAGAGCCTTGAGATAGTCATGGATATGCCATATGTCATCTGCAACAAGGATAGTTTTTCTCCCTGACACAGCATGTATATTGACTGAGAGCTCTCCCGTATCTGCATCATTATCACTTTTTTCTGCAACGGGAATTTTCACATAAAACGTAGATCCCCTGCCTGGTTCTGACTCAGCATTTATATCTCCATTCATCAGCTGAGCCAGCTTCTTTGAAATTGCAAGCCCCAGGCCGGTACCGCCGTAGTTTCTCGTATATGAGTTATCGACCTGCCTGAACCGGTCGAAAATAATTTCCTTATCATCACTGTTTATTCCGATCCCCGAATCCTCTACAAAAAGTTCGAGGAATTCACCATTTACCTCCCCGCATCCTATGGTTATAGAACCTGAATCAGTAAACTTGACCGAATTTGAAATCAGATTATTCATAATCTGATTAAGCCGCAGAGAATCTGCAAGGATAAGGGCATTGTCTCCGGGATATTTAACCTCTATCTTCAGATTGCTCTTACCAGCCTGGTGGATCAGGCTCTCCAGCAGCGAAAACTGATCTTTCAAAAACTGATAAACTTCTATCTCTCCACTGAAGAGTTCGAGCTGACTGTTCTCAATTTTTGAAATATCAAGAATATCAGAGACTATCCTCATCAGCTGCTCTGAGTTAACCTTTATAATATCATTATATTTTCTTATTGTTGTTAGATCAAGATCGATTCTGGACAGAAGCCTTGAAAACCCGAGAATAGCATTTAGAGGAGTCCTGATTTCATGAGACATGTTCGCCAGAAAAGCTGTCTTGAGTTTATCACTCTCCTCTGCCCTGTTCTTTGAATCGATGATAGCCTGTTCTGCTCTCCTGGATTCGGTAATATCCCTGTTGAACCCCAGCATTCTAACTGCTCTGTTGTCTACATTTCTTTCTATCACTCTGCCCAGGGAGTTAATCCATCTCTCCTCACCGGTGCTGTTTTTAATTTTGAATTCATGAGTAAAAGAGGATGTCTCACCGCGCCAGTGACTTTTTATTTTATTTAAGAAGGCAATCCTGCCGTTCCCGTCGACAAGATCAACAAAGTCAGATTCATCTCCTTCATTAGCTGAAGTATTGAGATTCATCATATCTTTCAGTATATCATTAAATTTAACCTTTCCTCTTTCCATATCCCAGTCCCAGAATCCCAGGCTGGCGGACTCTATGGCTGTCTCGAGAGTCTGGCTGTAATTCTTCAGATTCTGTTCAGCCTGTTTCCGGTAACTGACATCCCTTACTACGGTGACAGACTTTTTCCTGCCGCATATTTCAAAATATGATGACTTCGTCTCGACGCAGAATATCTCACCATTTTTTTTCCGGTGCAGCCTCTCTCTTATTACCGATTCAGAATCAAGCAGAGCATATTTAGTCTCTTCAGGCTCTGCGCTTATAGCCAAAAGATTAATCTCCGCAAATTCATCCCTACTGTATCCGTATAATTTTAAAGCCGCATCGTTGACGTGATCTATCTTAAAATCCGGGAGATCGATAATGAAGGCAGGATCTCCCAGGTTATCAAACAGTCTGGAGAAAATTTCCCCGCTGCCCGCTAATTCGCTTTTACTTCCATATCCGTACCGCCGTTCCTTCATAAAACATCTGCAATAGGCTATTATATCACCAATTTGAGAAGGAGTCTTTACCGGATATTTTTCTGAATCGCCCTGACCTGAATTGTGACGGGCAAAATCCGGATAATCTTCAATTAAAACATAAGGTCCTATGACAATAGCCGGAGATTCCAGGGAGTCCCCGATTACAATAAATTCGAAGCTCTCACTGCAGTGATAAATACAAACAGGGTAATCATCTTCGCAGACTTCAGGGTAAACAGAATTGATCCATTCTCTGCCCTTAACGTATGCAGATTTTTTAATCAGACAATCATCCAAAAAATCAGAGCCGCTGCCCCCTCCATCAATGACAGAACAGTCAATTCCCGAAAGCCCCCGCACTGCTGAGGCAAGCCCGGCCATAGTATTGCCGCCAATATCTTTAAATTCTGATAATGTCATTTTTTACAGGACCTTCTGTTTTTTAGATTATAAATTCCAGCATAATATAAAATAGCAATAATGGTGAAAAAAAAAATTTAAACATGCTTTATTGTGCAAACTTTTACAGAAGCGGAATAAGGCTGCAAATGAATGCTGTGTGCAGAAGAACTTTCAGATTTATAATATAGAATCATTTTTTTTACTGTATAGGCCAGCTGCACTCTTTAACAGGAAAAAGCTATTGACTAAAAAAACCGTACGGACTTTTTATTATTACATAAATCTATTTTACTTGTGGAGGATTTGCTATGCTTGAACCGCTATATGAATCAAAAAGAGACTGGGAAAAAGACTTCGAAGCCTACCTGAAGGACAACAGGACCCTTGCCTATATGATGCTTAAAAAAGCTGATGAATACAAGGACAGAATCGCCCTTACTCAAAAAAATAAAAATAACGAGTGGGAGTCAATAACCTGGAATGAATTTGGTGATAAAATTAAATCACTGGCCCGGGCTCTCATAGAGATGGAACTTAATCCCGGAGACATGTGCGCGATATTTTCACAGAACAGAGCAGAGTGGGCCATAGCAGATCTGGCGGTACTGGCAACAAGAGCCGTGTCAGTGCCTGTCTACGCAACGAACTCAAAAGACGAAGCCGAGTACATAGTTAACGATGCGAAGGTAAAGATAATATTTACCGGTGATCAGGAACAGTACGATAAATCAAAAGAAATTTTAGCAGAGAATAAACACCTGAAACAAATAGTAGCATTTGACAAAGATATTAAAATAAGCGGCCCCGAGAGTATTTACCTTGATGACATAATAGAAAAAGGAAAAAATCTCGACAATAACACCGAATTCAACAAGAGACTGGATGATGTAAAACCCGACGACATACTCACTCTGATATACACATCAGGAACAACAGGAAACCCCAAGGGTGCAATTCATACACACAAAAGCTTCATGAATGGAATTTTCCCTTCATACAGCAGATTCCCTGAATGTACTGAAGGAGATGTTTCACTTGCCATACTCCCCCTTTCTCATGTTTTTGAGAGAATGTGGTCCTA
>CAYNFB010000051.1:0-5446 GCA_964396355.1 uncultured Leptospirales bacterium
GGGAGTGTCTCTGGTACTCTCGGGAGTGTCTCTGGTACTCTCGGGAGTGTCTCTGGTACTCTCGGGAGTGTCTCTGATACTCTCGGGAGTGTCTCCGATACTCTCGGAAGTATCTCTGGTACTCTCGGGAGAATAAAATATACTCATCGATGAGTATATTTCACTGAAGCGATAATCCCGGAGACCAAAACGACCATCCCCTTTATCAAAATCAAAATTTTAAGGATTGGCTGGATTCCCGGTCAGATGCTTTCTGATGATCAATTGAAGTTACCGGCCGCTTACCCCTCGGTACAACAGCGTATCTTCTGTAATTCATGAATCGTTTTCTATGACGCTGTCACTCGGGGAGCGCTAATTACTGTATGAGCATAAACATGCTGTTACCGATACGCCCTCACCCGGCCTACTGGCCACCCTCTCCCATTTGAAGCTTAAGAAGAGGGAGAGAGTCTCTGTGTTCTGAAACTTATACTGTAGATCATTAAATTCTCTTAGACTCAACCCTTTGCAAAGTTCAGAGAACCAGCTGTTCACTACCAGGCCAGACAATCAATCAAATCAAATGAGATGCAAGGCCGTGCGTCTCTACGAGGTGTGTATACCAATACGGGAAGTCAATGGATTCCCGTCTGCACGGGAATGACAAAGAGTGACAAGAATGACAAAGAGTGACAAGAATGACAATGTTGCAGGAATAACAGGGAGACAGAAGAGAGAGGGATTCAGCAGTTCGCAAGCTTTAAATCTCAATCAGTTCCCCGCGCTGGAGAAGGTGCGCCCGAGGGAGCGAAGTTTAGTAAAAGCTGACGAGAATCTGAATCCTTTCTTCTCTGCCGTATAAGGCTGTGTTTTCTTTACACAATAGTTTGAGTGGAAATTTCTGCATTTTTCAATAACGCTTCTATCTTTTCATGTGTAAGTATCTCTTTAAATTCTGTTTCATTTTTTACTTCAAAAATATATTGTTCATTTAACTCTATTGCTTTTTCTAAATCTTCTATAGCGTTGTCTATAAATCCTAAAACACTGTAAACTTTAGCTCTTTGATAAAAAGCTGAAGCATAGGAGTCTTCTATTTCAAGTGCTTTATTTGTTAAATTTAATGCCCAATGTGCTTCCCCTAAATCTAAGACAGCATCTGCTTTATATACAATGGCTTCAATATCATCAGTTCTAATTTTTAAAATCTCATCATAAATTTCTATTTTACCGTTGAGTGTTGTTTCCTGTGAAGCTCTCATCCATAGTGAATGCAGAGTATTGGTTTCTTCTATATCTTTTTGATTTTGAGATACCTGTCTGGATCTTTTTTCTAAATCTTTTTCTATAGCATGCATTCTTAATTCATATTCATTGATGACAGAAGAAACTTTATTCTCTATGATGCTTTCTATTTTTCGATTGATATCTTTTATTGACGACCAGCCAACAATTACAAATAATGATGTTGCAGCAGCTAAGATATAAAACATATTATTTATGGTTGATGTCGCATAACCGATAGCATTATTTGAAATATCAACTTCCTTTTTTGCTAATGTTTCATGTAAATCAACTTTTAAATTTCTATTTTCATCTCTTAATAGTTTGATCTCGTTTAATATATAATTTTCAACAAAAGGATTATATAGAGATTTTTTTAATTTTTTTACTTCATTCACTGCTCTTTTATCATTTGTCTTTGCAGGAATTTCTGCTGATAAAAAAGTTAAAGGTAAAATAAGATATACAATTAAAAACAGAATGTACTTGTGCTGAGATTTACTGAAGTATTTCACGCGTTCCCCTCTAAAATTTCTTTTCATTACTAAAAATATTGTACTGCCTGTATCGAGCGTAGCCGAGATAAGCTTGTCGAAGTATTCCTTCCGACAGTATGTTCTTAAATTTCAAACATACCTCATCTATAATAATAAACTTACTGAAATAACAAAACATGGTCAATTTCTTTTTTGATACACTTTAATCAATGCTGTTTATTGTTAAAGAGCTGAGGCCGTCTACAAGGTACTAAATATAACGGTCAGAAATGACAAAAAGTAAAATTGATAATACAGTCACTGATTTCTGCAGAACAGGGAAGCTAAACGGATTCGATGATGAAGGACACTCAAATATTCAGGATGCTGAGGGTAGAACGATTAAGGCTGGCTAGAATAACTCTCCCTGTCATTCCCGACGACCCGGGAATGACAGGGAGAGTTAATAAGAACTAATCCCTGCCCCTAAAACCTCACCAGCTGCTCATAGTCCTCCTTCATATAGTTACCTCTTGCATCCGTGAGTCCGCCTGATCCGCCCTTTATTACAATTTTATATATATTACCGTCCTGCGCGTTATTGAGCGAGAAGGTCAGCCTGGTAAGAGGCCCGGCGCCCGAATCGGTCCAGTTGATTGAAGTGACAGATACCGAACCTGCAGCGCCCGCCACTGTATCGACGTAAACAGAGAGAGTGACAGGATCCATGGACTGAGAAAAATCAACAATCACCGGTTCGTAAATGGTGCCGGAATATACAAGAGTTACCACCTCTCCGGCGGGCCAGTAATCCTCTGCCGGATCATTCTTCATTCCCTCAACAAAAGGAGATACAGAGCCGGAACCGTTTGTGACAAAGACGTATCTGTAATCACGATCCAGAGAATTTTCTCCGGCATCTCTGATCACAGAACTTATTTTCAGTGTATATATTTCTTCACTGTCCATGTCTTCGGTGAAGTTTATAACCGCTCTGGTGAAGTTTCCCCCGGGCCCTGCGATGACTGCAGATGTGATATAGAACCCGCAGGACGGCGACAGAGATATTCCGCCCGTCAAACCTTCGGGGATGACAACCTCGCTGAAATCTATGACGACGGGATCATCCTTCTCCGCTCCCTCTGTATGGACGCTCTCATCAAACTCCAGAGGAGTTGTGCTGTCCTGAAAAACACGGTCAATACCCGGTTTCACAAAATCGCTTCCCACAGTAAAGGAGAACTCCAGAGACTCATTGAGGCTGTTGCCGCTCATATCGCAGAGGGTTTCATATACCGATACACTGTAAGTTACACCCATGGAAAAACCGTAGAGAGGAGTGAAGACTGCCGTATTTCCCGAAGAGCTCCAGTAGCCTTCTACAGAAGGAGAGACCGATGCCGATGAGTAAAGCGTATTCATATCCACCGGCTCGGAGAATTCGATGAGAACAAGAGTGCTCTCCGGATTGCCTGT
Organism: uncultured Leptospirales bacterium; assembly: GCA_964396355.1. GTDB lineage: Bacteria > Spirochaetota > UBA4802 > UBA4802 > UBA5550 > CAYNFB01. The sequence goes on from CAYNFB010000051.1 coordinate 3,219, forward strand.
TGAGTCCCTGGCCGGAGAGAAGGACAACACCCGGGGCCCGGAGCTGTCGTCACAGACGCAGAAGCGCGAGAGAAACTCCTCCTCCAGATCATTTCCCCTGCTGTCCTCTGCATCAGAAGTAATGCGTATGAAGTATGATCCGGTATCTGTGAGCGGAGATAAGGGACGAAAACGCATAGTCCGGTCTCCGCCGCTCCAGAAAAATAAGCCATCCACCGTGCCGGAATCAGATGATGAAAGTGAAAATTCGTTATTGGTCTTCACAGTGTCCATCGCACGGGAAAACACTACCGTTATTTCCTGGTCATCTGTTCGGGAGATGCTGTTGTCCGACGGTGTAACGGAAACAACAGAGGGCTGATCGAAGCTGTCCATACAAGAGAGAGTGATCAGGAAAGAACATAGTATTAAAGATACTTTTCTCACGATTCATCCTCCCTGAACTCGAATATCAGATCTTCCTTCATATAATTATCATTCTCATCAAGAACTCCCGAGGCTGATCCTTCAAGCGTGAACCTGTAGAGGGCGGGAACGTAAACAGGACTGTTGGTCATTCCTGCAAATTTTATTATAACAGTACTGCTGTTCTCCCAGAGGATATCATCAATCCGTGCTGAAGGATATGCCGACCCGGCAGCCCCCTTGAATGTCTCGATGAGGCAGCTGCCGTAGACTGAACTTTTCTTCATTACAACAGGCTCATAGGGGGTTAAAACTGAAACAAACTCTATCCTCATCCAGAGCAGACAGTTGGTGTCCTCTCCCATATCAACAGGCAGCGGCCAGTCCGACGGCGAGGGAGTACCGGCAGGCCTGTTTATATAGGTAATGCCGTCACTGGAAAATGATATGCGTCCGCATTTAACGTATCTCGACCCCGGTGCATCTGTGAGAATCTCCGCTGTGCGGGCCTGAACAAGCCTGTGCCCCGCAGCATCCTTTGCCGATGAACCGGAACTTATGAGATATCTGGTCTCCGGTTCAAGAAGATCTGACGGAGTGAAGACTGCCCTGGCATCGCCGTACCACTGGAAGCTCCCATCCAGCGACGGTGTAACAGAAAAGGAATCCTCCACACTCTGCCTGTCCATATTCTCTGAGAAATCAAATGCGATGTGCACAGATCTCTCCACGCCTGAGTTTATTAACCCCTCCGTCCAGTATACCCCTGAGGTATCACTGAATATTCCGGAAACCTCAGGCGGGGTAAAGTCCTCTCCTGTTATAAAATTCACCCTGTAGTCCCGGCCCAGTTTATTTCCGGTTAAATCCTCGGCGTCTGAAGAGACAGTAAAAGAATAGAGTTTTCCGTAATCCATGGAAGATGTGAGCCGATAGACGAGAGAAACGGATTCGGGAGAGCTCTCCGGCCAGATGAAATATCCGGCAGCAGAAGGGGAGAGTGAAAAATTCGCCTCCACCGATGCCCTGTTCATTGATCTGGAGAAATTGATTGTAATATCTGTATCAACTGCGATGCCCTCTGCGGCAGAGTCACCAGAGGGAGGATTAGATGAGGTAACAACGGGGAGGACGAAGTCACTGCCCAGAGAAAAATCTGAAATAAAGTCTGAGGACATGACATTGCCCCTGCTGTCTCTCACAGATCTTGGAAGCTCTATGACGTATCTCCCTTTTTCGGGAAGAGCCTCATTGGGGACGAATGAGAATGATGAGGCGCTTTTCCATATGAACTTCCCCCTCACCGTTCCGCCGGGCCCTGTTACAGACAGATTATCCTCCACATCAATTAAATACATATCCGTCCTGTTTACCCCGGCACTGAATACCATATCGACGGTGCAGTCATAATCGATACCCGTTGAATGATTCCCGGGGCTGAAAGAGGTGATCCTGAGGGTATTTAAGTCGTAGTCGCAGGCCGTACCCGCCCAGAAGAAAACAGAAGCGGTCACCGCCTGAAATAGAAATTTTTTCATCACACCTCCATACAAACAGATTAATTATTCTCGTATATTTTTTTCCTGTATAAGGAAAGACTCATCAGAGGCAGCACGATGAGAGTAAGCACAGTTGAGAAGAGAAGTCCCGATGAAACAGTCAGGGCAAAGGGCCTCCAGAGAGAACTGCCGTCTCCACCTTTCAGCAGGAGGGGTACCATGCCGAGGACTGTCGTGGCGGTTGTCACCATGACGGGCCTGAACCTTCCAAGAGCAGCCCTTGAAACTGCCGCTGCGGCCTCTTCATAATCAGGAGAGGACTGC
>CAYNFB010000051.1:5483-5757 GCA_964396355.1 uncultured Leptospirales bacterium
TTACTACGATCCCCGTGAGAACCACCAGGCCGAGATAAACAGGAGGAGTCAGGGGCGTGGATGTTAAATAGAGTACAGGCACAGTTCCTGTCACGGCCAGAGGCATGGTCATCATGATGAGAAGGGGCGCCCGGAAAGACTCAAAGAGTGAAGCCAGTATCATATATACAAGCATCACAGAAAGAAGCAGAGACAGCGCAAGTGAGGTCTGCTCCGTCCTTATCTCCTCCACCGACCGGTCAAATGAATATGAATATTCCGGCGGGAGGGGAAC
>CAYNFB010000051.1:5767-15226 GCA_964396355.1 uncultured Leptospirales bacterium
GACTCCCCAGGACTGCGCTTATAGAGAGACTCCGTCTACCGCTCTGCCTGTAAAGCCTTGAAATGCCGCTGACCTCCCTGACCCGGATTACCTCAGAGACCGGAACGAATTTCCCGCTTACCGATTTCACCGATGTCCTGAGAATCTCATCCATTGAGGATCTGTCGCGCGCCTGAAGTCTCAGACGGACATCGACCTCCCTTCCCCTTTTTATGAACTTGGTGATCACCGGCCCGAAGAGTGAATTGCGCAGAGTCTCTGCAGCTCTTCGTATATTGACTCCGGTCATTGCGGCCCTCTCCCGGTCACAATCAATGACGTATTCAGGCCGCCCGTCCCTGTATCGGAGAAGACATTGATCTATGCCCTCAATACCGCCTATACGCCGGGCGGCATTCCTGGTTATACTCCTGAGCACCTGCATATCATCACCGAAGAAATTCAGGGTGATCTCCCTTGTTGAGAGCGCGTCTGCGCCTGATAAATAGACGAAGCCGCCGTAATCCTTCAGGATATCATCACTCTCGAGTCTCAGACTTTTCCTGAAATCTTCTCCATTACCCGATTCAGGCGATGTACGCACCGTGATTGTGCCCCTCCACTTCTCGAGCATAGAGGAAATACTCTCAAGTTCCTCATGCTCTTTCAGGGCATTTTCCGCACCTTTGGCTGCCCTGTCTGTTCCGGACAGAGGCGTACCGGGAGGAAACTCCAGATACATGTGAAACTCAGATGCCCCTCTGTCGGATGATACATCACTCTTCAGAAGCGACAGGAGTATCATTGAGACGAAGAAACAGAAAAAAATTCCGGCAAGAACCGTCCCCCTCCTCCTGAATGAGGCCGAAAGGAGATCTTTGTAGCTGCCGTAAATGAAGACTTCAAATTTTTTGACTGAGGAAGTGACTCTGCTGAGAAAACTGAACCGGGGAAAGCTCCTCCCGTCAGTGAACTCACTGACCGTGAGGTGAAACGCCGGGATCAGCACCAGGGCCATGAAGAGAGAGACCAGGAGAGCCCAGGTTACGGTATAGGCCATATCTCCGAATGAAGATGCCGCATTTTTGCTGAAGAGCAGCAGGGGAGCAAATACCGCAATGGTAGTAGCGGTTGATGATACTACGGCATTTCTCACTGAACCGGCAGTTCCTCCATGGGATGCGGCATCCATCACTACGATGCCGTTGTCCACCACCATGCCTGAGGCAAGGGCAAATCCGCTGAGGCTCATAATATTCAGGCCCCTGTTTCCCAGGAACAGAAAGAGAGGGACAATGGCCATGGCCGCGGGAATAGACAGAGCAATGGGAAGAACCCTCTCAGCTCTGCGGTAGAACAGTCCCAGAATAATAAATACAATGAACATTCCCCAGAGGCATGAAAAAGCGGCATTCTTCAGAGCAGATTCAATATGATCTCCCTGATTATATACTGTACGGAAATTCACTTCACTGAAGGATAAGAGCAGCTCCCGTACTTCGCTGCAGAGCCTCATGGTGTTGACCCCGGATCCTCTATTCACGTAGAGAGTTACAATATCATCACCGTTGTATCTTGAAAGATCCTCTCTCTCCCGGAATCCCCATGCGACATCTGCAATATCAGAGACTCTTATATTCACGCCGTCCTCACCGGGCAGAGAGACAGATCCGATCTCAGACGGAGAATTGAATCTTGCCGGAACCGATACCGTGCTGTTTCTGCCGCCCTGCCGGACTGAGCCTCCCGGCAGGGAAATATTTCCGCTTCTCACGGCAGAGGCAATATCATCAAGAGAGATCCCCCTCCCCTGAAGGCGATTCCGGTCTGCATCGATATGAATTTCTCTCATCATGCCGCCGGCTGCATTTACCTCGGACACTCCTCCAATTCTCTGAAGGGCAGGTTTTATCCTCTTCTCCGCATAGTCCCTCACCTCACAGGAATTCATTCCTACCATCGTAACCGCTGCGATGAAGACCGGTCTGTTTGAGGGATCATACCGGAACACAACGGGAGTCTGAACCTCTTCGGGAAAATTTCCGCTGAGAAGGCCGATCTTCTCTCTCACCTTAACCGCACCCATGCTCACATCAGCATCATCTGCAAAAACTATATTGATCCTGCACTTCCCCTCTTCCGACGAGGATTCAATATGCCTTATTCCGGTCAAAGTCTTCACTATTCTCTCAACGGGTTTTGTAAGAACAGATTCAATTTTTTCCGGGCCCACACCGGGGTACTCGATGAGTACAGAAATCGCAGGACGATTTGCAGAGGGCATGAGAGAAAGAGAAAGTTTCTCTCCAGATACAGCCCCGGCTGTAATCAGGGCAAGGAGAACCATAAAGGCTGCTGTTCTGTTTCTGATAAAATATTCCGTCATTCTGCGCTTCCGGGAGACTCGTTAATCATCACATAGAGCACAGGCATGAATACAAGAGTAAGCATGGTGGAGAAAATCATCCCGCCCATGACAGTTACGGCAAGAGGCCTCTGAAGTTCGGCCCCCTGTCCCATGCCCAGCGCCATGGGAAGAAGCGCCAGCACAGTAGTGAGAGTAGTCATCATTATGGGCCTGAGACGGCGCCTTCCGGCGATGATCACTGATTCGGCCACAGTCAGCCCCTCCAGGATTCCCTTCTCGATACAGTCGAATAGAACGATTGCATTATTCACAACAATGCCGCATAACATTATTATGCCGATACCTGAATTTATATTAAGACTCTCGCCTGTAATAAGAAGAGAAAGGGATATTCCAGCCGCGGCAACGGGTATGCTGAGCATTACAATAAGCGGATTCTTAAGTGACTGAAACTGTGATGCCAGAAGCATATATATAAAGACCAGGGCGAGTATCATAGCAGAACCGAGTGAGGTGAAGACCTCCTCAATACCTTCCATGCCTGTCAGAAGTACGGTGTTTACGCCCCTGTTACTCTCATTGTTCAGGATATTTTTAAGATAACTCCGGTTGAGTTCCGTTTCACTGTCACAGAGCGCCTCTACAACTTCAACCCTGGACTGCTCTCTCCTGAAAATCGAGGAGAAACCGGGAACATTGCTCACACAGGCAAAGGCGCCCAGCGGCACCAGTACTCCGGTGTTAGACTTTACGGGAATTTTTTCCAGAGACCGGGAGTCCGCCCTGTCCTCCGCCCTGAGTTTCAGGCGCACATCTATCTCATCATCTCCCTGCCTTAAGACCGCAGCAACCTCGCCCCGGAGTGCAGCGGAAATTGATGAGGCAATACTCCCGACATCAAGTCCAAGAGACGCCGCCCGGACTCTATCAATATTAACACAGAGCCCGGGGCTCATATTTCCGCTGAGGAGAGAGACCTTCAATACTCCCGGAATTTTCCCCAGACTCTCCTTCACCTGTCGGCCCATGCGTGCAAGCAACTCCTGATCACCTCCCCGGATTTCAATCCTCACAATATCCCCGGCTCCCGAAAGAACTGATGAAACCAGGTCCTGTTTAATTCTGTACCTCACCTCTGCATCTTCATTAATTCTTAAATTTTTTCTCAGATAGTCCGCACTTTCCTCTGCGGAGATTCCATCCTTCATGAATACTCTGATCAAACCGTCGCTGCTTCCCCGGCCGGAAATCTTCTCCCCCAGATTATCATCAGGGTCACTCCCGGCCTTTCCGAAAACATGAGCAACGCCATCCATCTTAATCAGAAAATTCTCTATCCTGCCGCAGAGACTGGATGTTGATTCAAGAGGAGTTCCGCCGGGAAGCTCAATTTCTATGGAGAACTCGCCCGGATCAACGGCCGGCATGATTTCCCTGGGGATAAAGAGAAAGAGCAGCATACCTGCAGAGAAAGAGGCAATCCCCGCTGCGGCCACCATGGGCCTTTTTTTCAGAGCCAGCCCTATCGCTTTTCCATAGACCTCCTCCATGACCAGTGAAAATCCCGGTCCTCTGCCTTCTGATTCTCCATCCGCTTTCCCCGACATGGAGGCAAGCATGGGAATCAGAGTCAGAGAGGTAAGCAGCGAGAAGAACAGCGCATATGAAACAGTGAGAGCTAGATCCCTGAACAGGGCGCCGGGAAGTCCCGAAAGAAATACTACAGGAAGAAAAACAATAACGGATGTAAGAACCGAGACGGCCACAGGAGCCGTCACATCGGAAGTTCCCTTCAGAGCTGAGGAGACGGGGTCGCCTCCAGAAGCCTGCATATTTTTGATAGATTCAAGGACGACAATTCCGGCATCAACCATCATGCCGACCCCCAGAGCAAGACCCCCCAGAGACATTGTATTAATCGAAATATCAGACAGATACATCAGCAGGAAGGTGCCTGTAATTGAAACCGGAATAGACAGCGCAATTATCAGCGGAGGCCCAGTTGAACCGAGGAAGAACCAGAGCACTACGCAGGCTATGATCCCGCCGAGAAGCGCCGACATGAGAACGCTGTTTATCGAAGCGGAGATAAACCGGGACTGATCATATATACAGGTAATAACAATATCATCATTGCTTCCCCGGGCAAGCTCATCCATTTTCAATTTAATGCTGCCGCATGTTGCTATGGTATTTTTTCCCGGCTCCTTTCTTATGAGGAGGGCAACCCCCTCTGCACAGTTGAATCTCACGTGAGACTTCCTGTCCCGGAATGAGTCCTTCACCTCAGCAACGTCCGTTACCCGGACTGGCACACCGCTGTCGCTGTATGATGCGGCAACTGATTCAATTTCCCGGTGATTAAGGAACCCGCCCGCAGTTCTTACAAGATATTCCTTTGATCTTTCGATTATTGTTCCTGCCGGATAGCTGTAGTTTGCCGCACCTATACTCTCTGCAAGTTCGGGAAGGGACAGATTATATGAATACAGCCTGGATGCATCGGCCTCAACAAGTATCTCCCTCCGTTCTCCGCCGGAAAGATCAACAAGGGCCACACCGTCAATTCTCTCAATATAAGGAACAATCTCCTTCTCTGCACGTCTTCTAAGCTCGCCGCGCCGGAGTCCCCGTCCGGTGAAGGAGTAGACCATCACAGGCTCATCAGCCGGGTCATACTTCACAACAATTGATTTACCCGCGTCCTCGGGCAGCTGCCCTCCGGCAAGATCGGCCTTCTCCTTGGTCTCTATGAGGGCAAGATCCATATCCCGGCCCCAGTTGAATTTCACCTTCACAATGCTCATGCCCTCAATTGATCTTGATGTCATACCGGTCACGCCGTTCACAGATGACACGGCTTCCTCAATCCTTGCTGTAATGAGATTTTCCACCTCCCCGGGCGGCGCATTGTAAAGCGGAGTGAGAACAGTAAGCGCCGGCATGGATAGTCCGGGAAGCAGTTCAACAGGCAGGCGGACAAGAGCAAGAAGACCGGTGATGAGGAGAGCCAGAAATATCATGGCAGTGGTAATCCTCCTCCTTATCAGCTTTTCCATTAAACTCATAACAGCAGCCTAACTCTCAGCGGGAGCCTTCATGCCTTCATAGACAGTGCTCTGTCCTTTAACCACGATACGGTCTCCCTCACGGAGTCCCTCCCTGATTTCAATTTTACCGTCGATTTCACGTCCTGTTACTACCCTCTCCTTCATCACAAGCCCCTTCCTTATGACGTATACTTCAAGAGAATCCCTGCCTGTCAGGGCTCCCCGGGGAATAAGTATGCCGCGGATCTTCACACCTCTGTCTATCCGGGCCCTGACGAACATGCCCGGCAGGAGTATCATCTTTTGATTATCTACTGGCGATCTAACCTCGACGGTACGGGTCTTTGTATCAAGAACGGGTGAGATCAGATCTATCTTCCCGTGAAATTCTTTCTTTCCGAGAGCGTCTGCCGTAAAAGATACCCGCTGCCCCTTCTTCATTCCGGGAATATCCCTCTCATTAATATTCATAGAAACAAAGACTGTACTTATATCAATGACAGTGGCGATGACTGAATCCTCTGTTACCATTTCACCAGTCTCCATATTTCTGGCAGCTACTACTCCGGTAATTGGAGAGACTATGCGGGTTTCCCTGAGCATGAGTCTTGTAGAAATAATATTATTGCGGGCCTGGCTCACCCTTGCCCGGGCAGTGTCAAGCTCAGCCTTCTCTATACGCGTATTGAGTTTCTTTAATATTGCTTTTTTACTCTTTTCAGAAGATGGAGGTAAAAGCCCCGCATCCCTGATGTCGCTGTCTCTGTAACCCACCTTCTGAATTTCCAGATCGGCTTTTGCCAGATCATACTTTGTTCGCGAAGTCATGTGCTGAGCCCTCATTGCGCGAAGTTCGGTTTCACTGACCCCTCCGGCCTTAAAGAGAGTTTCCTTGTTTTTTAAAATATTATCCGCATTATCAAATGATACCCTGCAGTCCTCAACCTCAACCCGGGCCTTCTCTATTGTCCTGAGTTTTATCTCGACGGACTTCTGCGCATCGCCGTACTTTGCCCGGGCAAGATCAAGTCCACTCTCTGCAATTTCCAGCTCAGCTTTCTGCTGCTTAAGAGATATCTCCAGATTGAGCCGCTCCATCTGTGCGATCACCTCCCCCCTGCGGACTCTCTGTCCCTCTCTCACTGATATTTTTGAAATCCTGCCGCTCACCTTTGATGAAAGATTAACCTTTTCCCGGAACACCACCTGACCTGATACTTCTATGCTGTCCTCTATTTCAGAAAGAGCAACTCCTGCAATTTCTATGTCTCTGTTCATCTCCTCCTTCACCGGTATATCTCTGTTCTTCAGAAAAAAAGGGAACACTACAATTCCGGAAATAATTCCGGACAAAATTAACATGAGCATAAATATTGAGACTGCTCTCTTTGACTTAAACTTCCTCATCAAATTCAGAAGTACTGCTTTATTCATTTCTGGCCCCCCTTATGATTATTCATGAATCCTATATCCGCACCAATTGCAGTCTCAAGAGCCCCCAGAGATGAGATATAGCTGATTTTTGAATCCAGCAGTTCTACTGCAGCGCTGCCCCTCTCAATCTCCTTCTCAAGGAGATCGTACCTCCTGACCTCTCCCATCTGAGCTCTCAGTCTCTCTATGACCAGCTGAGAATCATAAAGATTGAGCCTCTTCTCTGAAATGCCTATCATCTCGCCGGCATGAAGCATGGAGGAACAGGCTGTGGCTACCTCCAGCGTTATGCTCTGTTTCACATAATCTATCTGCTCGCCCGATCTGGCCATTTCGATTCTGCTCTCTAGAATGCTTCTTTTATAGGTAACGTCATTGAACACGTCGACTGATGCATTTCGGGAAAAAGCCCTGCTGTTTTTATTTTCTGACTCGTTATATCCTGTTCCGCCGGACAACGTACTTCCGAATAATCTGGAACTGACCTTCATGTTAACACCCCAGCCTTTTTTCCGCGGAGGAAAATCCTCATCGGAAATATTATAGTTAAAGCCCAGAGATACATTGGGAATGTAATAGCTGCTGTTTATAAGATATTTATTGCGATTTACCTCATACTGAACCATGCTGCTCTGTATTTCCTTTCTCTTCTTCAGAGCCATGGAAACCAGATAGTCCACGTTTACCCTCTCCCATGGAACCGGTTTGAATTCACTCTCTATGTTCCCTGAAATATTCACCTTCCTCTTCCAGTTTATCCGCAGGAGCAGTTTGAAGCTGTTAAGGGCTGTATGATATTCATCTGCAGCAGCTCTGGCCGACAGTTCCAGTTCCTTTACCTTCGTTTCTATCTCCATCACTTCCAGTCTGGTTGCATCTCCCAGCTCATATTCTTTCTTAATAAATTCAAGCTGCATGGCCGCTCTGTCCCTTGTTCTGCAGTATATTTTCTCTGTTTCAGAAAGCCTTATCAGTTCCAGGTAGCCCTTTCGCACCTCAACAACCAGTTTATTAAACGCTATGCGGTAGTCATTTACTGCAAGGAGGGAGTTCAGCCCGGCACTTCGCCGGTTAAGACTCCGTGTTCCGCCGTCATATATGAGGATTTCACTGTCCACAGAGAGTCTGCTTATTCTGTCATCACTCTCCCTTCTGCGCACCTCTTCGGTTTCAGCATATGAAAATGTAAGAGAAGGAAAGTACTCCCTCATGCTTTCTTTAAGAGCCAGAATATACACGCCTTCCCTCGCCCTTATGGCCCTGAGCTCAAAGCTGTTGGCAGCTCCGATCCTCAGAGCAGCGGCAAAATCAAGATTCAGGGCGCTGCACCTATCTCTTTCACTGAGGCTTTGGGAATAGACCGGCATTGAAGGAGAAAAAATAAGAATCAAAAAATAGAAGAATAAGCTGAAAACACCTAGGGAAGTATTTCTCATGGGCTTTCCTTATATCCGGTTTCATCAAGCACTGCATCGGCAAATTCCGATACAGCCTCTCTCATTACTAAATCAGAAGAGATAAGCTTATCTGTTCTGTAATACCCCTGTCCCGCTGCGGTACCGTCGTTTCTGATAATTTTAAACAAAACTGAAGATGACGAACTTCGCTCTGAGAGATACCCCTCTTCGATAAATGAGATTACTCCTGTGATTATAAAATCTGCATTTTTTTCTTCACATATTCTTCTGAAACTTCTGCCTGAAAGAGTTTCCAACTCGCCATTTGTCAAAAGAACAGTGTGAACCCCTCTTGTAAAAAATTCAAAGTTCAGGGCATCCCGGAACTGGCTCTCCAGAAATGGATCGTAATTAATATTTCTCACTTCAAAGGGGCCGATTATGACAGTTTTCTTCCCCCCAAAAACATTCCCTTTTTTTACGTGAAGTCTGAAATCTGAACATGCGGCAACACAGAGAACCAGTACAATCAGGGCTGCGGATTTTTTTCCCATTTTTCCAATTCCTCTTTAATATATCTGATTTTTCTCTTGTCTCGTCCAAGGAGGCTGCACATTTCAGAAGCTGTCTTTATTTCCATCCGGGCCTTCTTCCTCATACCGGTCTTCATATAGAGCAGAGCAAGATTTGCCCCTGCATCGATGAGATTTTCTCCCTCTGCTTTTACCAGGGCATACTCTCTGAAGGCTTCGCTGTACCTGCCGCTCTGTTCATAAAGAAGCGCAAGAAGCATTCTCGCAGGCATGTGGTGGCTGTCCCCCTCCACCACTCTCTGAAGAAGCTTCACTGCCTCCTCCGGATTATCCCGGTCCTTCATGATGAGTATTCTCGCCTTCCAGTACAAGGCGTTGATATTTCTCCGGTCATCTTCGAGAATGCGGTTCACTCCTTCCAGGGCACAGCTGTATTTTTTTTCGAAATAGCATATCTTTGCTGTCATCAGCTTCGCATTTAAATTAGAGCAGTCACTCTTAAATGAAAGACTGAACAGCTTTCCTGCCGAGTTAAGATCCTTCCTGTAATATGCAGCCATGCCTTTTCTGTAATATTCCCTGCCCGCTTCTGCATCATTGCAGCAGCCCCAGAATAGAAATATCATTGCTATAATTATAAATTTTTTTGACAGTGATTTAATCATGTTACTCCTGTTTTTTATTTATACGAGGCTGAA
>CAYNFB010000052.1:0-15169 GCA_964396355.1 uncultured Leptospirales bacterium
CTGCATGAATATATTGAATATCTGGCGGAGCATTTTTATTGCCCCGGAAAGATCTCTCGAAACTACACCCTTGAATCCGCCCGAAGAGATAGGGTATTCAATAATTTCACAGTCGCCGACTGCTCTTAGAGAATTTTTATAGGGAGAGATGAGATTTTCAGAAAATCCCACAAGCATGGCCTTCCCGCTCATGGTCATAACCCGTGATGATTTATCAAGTATGATACCGCTGTCAAGACCTGCGTATTCACGGGCTGCAAGAAGAACCTCCAGCTCTCCGACGTTTAACAGAAATATCCTGTCAGGTACAGCACCCTGATAAAAAAGAACATCACCGCTCTTCAATAATCTCTTTTCTGGCATTTTCAGCAGCTCTCCCGGTAAGATAATGTATTTTTATTTATTATCCTGACTATATAAGGGTATGAAATTTTTTACAATAAAAAAACAAAAAACGATTACGATTCCCTTAATTTATTCATATACTCATCCCATTCCGTGGGAAGGAGGTGCTTCTTATTGTTGTTGCACTCCTTACATGCAGGAACGAGATTGATTTTCTCAGATTTCCCTCCCTTGGCAAGGGGGATTTTATGATCCATTGTCAGTTCGGCTGGTTTAAAGGTCTTTCCGCAGTAGTAGCAGACACCCTCTGAAATCCTGGACTTCCACCAGGATGAATTCCTGAGCTCTCTGGCCCTCTGTTTCTCCCTGGATATTTCTGATTCAATGTCAAAATACCCCGGATTTACTGCCCCTTTTTCCCTTCTCTGCTTCTTTCTATTAATATTCCTGTCTTTATAGGACATACTATTCAAATTTCTCTGCGGCCTGCAGTCTCTGGCCGTTGATAAATCCGAGAGCGTCCATAGCCTTTCTGTTTTCAGGCTGCAGCTTCTTTATCTCAAGAATACCCCTGCCTGTGCCGGCCAGAAGTCTTTTTTTATTTAATACCATGAGCTCACCGGGCTGCAGATCAATTCCATCTTCCTCTTCCCGGAATACTGACGTCGCCCAGATCTTCATATTGCATCCTCTGAAAGTAGTCCATGCCACAGGCCTGGGATTGAGTCCCTTAACCAGATTATGAATCTGAAGAGCTTCCCTGTTCCAGTCAATGCAGGCAGTCTCTCTGCTTATTTTTCCGCAAAAGGTAGCGGCTTTATGATCCTGTTTCCGGAGGTTTGCCTTTCCCGAAGAGAGCAGCTCTATTGACCTGATCACAAGATCGGCCCCCAGAGGCAGAACCTCCTCGTAAAGCTCATCTGCAGTCATATTCTCATTAATTGGAAGCTTTTCCTGAAGTACTATATCTCCGGCATCGAGTTCCTTATTAATTATCTGAACAGTTACTCCAGTCTCAGTATCACCGTTTATAAGGGCCCATTGAATAGGAGCAGCTCCTCTGTATTTAGGCAGAAGCGAGGGGTGCAGATTTATAGTTCCCAGTGGCGGAATATTAAAAATCGATTCAGGAATCAATTTCCCGTAAGCAACCACAACGAATATATCCGCGTTGTAACTCCTGAGCTCCTCAGCAAAACCCGGATCTTTGAGAGATGAAGGCTGCAGGACAGGAACTTCTTTACACAAAGCCGTCTCCTTGGCTGCACAATGCTGAATTTTCATATTTCTGCCGCATTTCTTGTCTTCAGGAGACACAAGAAATGCCACATCGAATTTAGAGCACAGCCCCTCAAGTACATAGGAGGCAATGCCCGGTGTTCCAAAAAAACCTATTCTCATTATTCCCTGTTCATCTTCTTTATTTTTTTGAGATCGTTTCTCATTTCATCTCTAAGATATTTTTCAACCCTGTCTACAAACAGTATCCCGTTGAGATGATCTATTTCGTGCTGAAACACCCTGGCAAGAAGTCCGGTTGCTTCAATCTCGACCTCTTTTCCATCCCTGTTAAGAGCCTTGACAAAAACTTCCGAGGGCCGGATTACATCTGCCGCTATTCCGGGCACAGAAAGACATCCCTCTTCATAGGATTCTGTATCGGATGAAGATTCAATTATCTGAGGATTTATCAGCGCAAACTTATGTGCTCCTCCCGCTCCGGTATCCACTACAAATACCTGCCGGGCCAGATCAATCTGGGGAGCTGCAAGGCCTATGCCCTTTTCCTTATACATTATGCTGAACATGTCATCTATGAGAGATGACAGCTCTCCGTCTATATTTTCAACACGTGCCGCTTCAGATGCAAGTGTTTCATTTCCATAAAAAACCAGATTGTAAGACATACCTCCCTCCAATCAGTTGAAATTTGAGTCGCTTTCCAGCCCCTTCTCTGCCCTGAGAAGATCCTCTTCTGTATCTACCTCATACCAGCCGAACCCTGACAGATCACAGATTTCAGGAGCCCTTTCATCATCCTCCGCCATGATCTGAAGAATATTCTCCACCACAGCCTTCTCGCCATACCGCTCAATGGCCTTCCTTACAGAATCTCTGTAATATGCACTGTATTCTTTATCGACGTAGGTCATTCCGATATATCCGCAATCGAACTCGCCGAGCTGTTTACTTATCAGATCAATTCTCCTGCCGTCATTTCGAAGTTTGACCTTCATGTCGTCATCTCCAAGACTTCTGTCAAAATCACACATTGCTTTTATTCCGGAAAAACTCTCCTTCATCTTCCTGAACATGGAAGATGGATAAATATGATCTACATTGGTAATAAGGAAAGAATCATCTTTGAATTCCTCAAGAGCGGTTGTAAGAGTAAAGATATTGCCCTTCAGGAAATCCTTATTCTCAATTACCCGAAGATTGTTCACACCTCTATCTGCGAGATGATCACGAAGATCCTCGTAACAGAATCCTCCCACAACCAGAATCTCATCAAATACCTCTGTATCAAAGAAATCCAGAAGATAATCAATAAGCTTCCTTCCTCTTACCGGAACCATTCCCTTGGTTCTCGCGCTGGTTATCTCTCCCAGCCTGCTTCCTGTTCCTGCTGCAAGTACAATTGCTTTCATAATAGTAGTTCCTTTAGCGATTCAATAGTTACAATATCACTTCTATATTTAAGAAAATCGGCCCTGGTGAATGTACCGCATATGCCCACAAAGCCTATGCCGTAATCAAAAGCCTTTTCTGCATCCTTCAGAGAGTCCCCTACAAAAGTAAGATCGGATTTTTCGAGATTGAACTTCTCCCGAACGTAATTAAAATGAGCCGGTCCCTTTTCAAATCCGTGGCGGTATCCCAGGACAATATCAAAATCAAGCTTCTGATCTTTAACAAATTTATCAATAAGTTCCTGAAAGTTATTTGATGCCACTCCTGCTATATGGCCATCCCTTCTAAGAGTATTGATCGTATCTCTCACCTCATCAGAGAATGATGACTTAAAAAATCCGTCTATTTTGGTTTCTTCAAAAATTTTTGCCTTCTCTTTATTGGTAGGGTCGCCGGGAAGAATAATTTCCAGCTGTTTAAAAAATGGATTCCCCGAGGTCTCGAGGTACTTTTCCCTTGCCTGATCAAAGCTTATTTCAGGATGATACCTGTTTATAACCTCTGCGGCGATATCAGCAAACCCCATCATGGTATCAACCAGAGTCCCGTCAAAATCGAAGAAATATGCCTTAGTTCTTTTCATTAAAGATATCCAACCTGTTATTTTAATAATCTATAATAGAAATTAAATATTAGGCGTCAAGTATAAAGTTTTGGTAAAAAATCTATTTATCCGGGGTTGTGCAGCCATTTTTTACCTTGATATTTTTTCACAATAATTCTAGCCTATTCCAACCATCAGACAGGAGCCTTTGAATGAAGAAATTTATACTCATTTTTATAATAATTATTCTCACTTTACCTGCTGCAATTGCCCTTGAAGTTGATGTAGATGAGATAAAAACAGACAAACGTATAAATTTTAATAACTATCAGGGCAAACAGGGAAAGAGGGAGACAGCCCGGGAGATACGGGCAATAGGATACGGACTTTCACGAGGCATAAAGAGAACAGGCACCAGATTCATATACCACGGGAAATATTCAGTAAGAAGAGCCATTTCCGACAGGGAACCGGATAAATACTCTTCAGATATATTCTATATAGACCGCAATGCACGGGTCGATCACATAAAGAACGTAAGAAGAATAATATCAGCCTACCTTCAGGGTATGTATAACTACACCCGGACCGAGGGAGACACAGTAGCCCTGTTTCTTACATACTACAACGCCATACACAGGAGCGACATCAAATACTTTTCATCAAAATACAAGACCGTTGTAATGAAGAACGTAAATTCACGTAATGCCGGGATTGCAACATCCTACAACCTGTGGCCCGGAAAAACAGCCATGCTCATCCCCCTTACGAAGGATGCTAAACGCGGTAGTATAAAGAAAATCGACCCATTTATTATCTCAGGGAAGGATGTAAGAAAAGAAGTAAGAAAAGACGACAGCAATATTGAAACACGAAAAAAAATGACTGAACTCAAAGAAGATGAGCTGAATAAAGAAAAGAAAAAAATCGCCGATGAAAACAGAAGAATTGAAAAAGAAAAAGAAAGACTCAGCAAAGAGAAGAAGAAGGTTCAGGACAGAAAGAAAATTATAGAAGATAAAAAATCTGAGATCAGGAAGAAGAAAGAAGAGCTTAAGGAAGAAAAGAAGAAAGCTGAAAAGATAGATGATCCTGAAAAAAGAAAGAAAAAACAGGATGAGCTGAAGAAAGAAGAAGAGAACCTCAAAAAGTCTGAGGAAAAGATAAAGAAAGAGGATAAAGATCTTAAAAAAGAGGTCGAAAAAATATCCAAAAAAGAAAAAACCATCGAAAAAGATAAAAAGAAGATAGATGAAGAGAAGAAAGAGCTTAAGAAAAAAGATGAGGACCTGAAAGAAGATAAAAAGGAAATAGAGGAAGACCAGGAACTGAAGCCTCTGGACAACAAGGAACTTAAAAAGAAGAAGCAGGAACTGAAGAAGAAAGAAGAGGAACTTGATAAAAGAGAAGATCGTCTTAAGACGAAAGAGACGGATAAAAAAATATTCGGACTGAAATTCTACTATCTGAAGGTGAAGGAATATCTCGAGGGTGGACATTACAACAACGAAATGTACATGATCAATGCCAAAACCCGGAAGATTGAATTCAAATCACCAGTTACAAATATTTGCGGACGCAGATACGACATCTTCTCAGGCGGCATAGTAGTAATAACACACCGTGGAAATCACGTTAAAGGCCATCGCCTTACGACTCTGGACAGAAAAACTCTTAAAGAAGTCAAAAGCGGAAGCGACGACGTATTCTGGCGCAGCTTCATTGAAATACGCGATGATAATATATATGTAATTATAAGGAAGAAAAACAGGAACTATCTTGGAAGGTTCGACAAAGAGCTGAAACTCGCTGCTTCATCAAAGGAGGAGATAAATGAAAACTCATTTATCACCTTCTTCGAAGATTATATCTATATAAACAGGAAGGACATGTCCATAATGGTTCTGAAAAAAGAGGACCTGTCTTTCGTGGATATCATCAAGCCCTGACAATCAGTTCAGTTTGATGATGATCTCCACGCGCCGGTTCTTCCGGCGTCCGTCTTTAGTGGAATTATCAGCGAGGGGTTTTTCCTGTCCGAAGCCCCTGTATGAAAACTTATCATGTCCCAGCTTCGACTTCAGGAGCTCAGAAACACTTCGGGCTCTCCGCTCGGAGAGCTTATAATTGTAGGTTTTACTTCCCACATTATCAGTATGCCCCTCTATTATAATCTCTCTGTCGGGGTACTTCTTCTTTAATATTTCTCCGATTTGATTGAGCTTGGACCTTGTGTCATTTCTTATTTCAGAGGAATCGAAATCAAAGAGTAAATCTCCCATAGTAACCACAAGACCTCTCTTATCAACATCCACATCCATGCCTTTGGGGATCTCTTTCTTCAGCTCGTCTCTTGCCGTCTCCTTCTCCTTGGGAGTATAGTTTTTATAAAAGCTGTTTATTGTGGAAATATCCATGTGAAATTCCACACCGCTGAGACTGCGCCTGCCGCTTCGAAATATAAATATTATCTTATAGAGATCCTTAATATCCTTAGGCCTGTTATTTGTAAGATCCCAGTATATCACCCCTTTATTTTCCCCCATTATCCTAACGGGGAAGTCTCCGGGCAGGTTCACCTTTGACATGTCTGTGTTTATTGAATAATTATAATTGATAACACCGATATCAAGGTCCTTCTCCTTTTCCACTCTCTCAAAGGTATACTGAACCGGAAATGTAAGCTTGAACGGACGGGAAAAATTATCCAGTACAAGCTCCGCATCGGCCTTCCAGGAATCATTTATCTTCAGTTCCCGGGAAGGAAAGGTCGGAATATGACGAAGATTAGGCATGTAATCGGTTTTTTTGACAACGAAACGCCCCTGGGGCTCAATGAGGAAATCAACGAGAAACTTTCCGCTCTGTTTGAAGGTGTTTTCATTATGGTCCTTCTCATGAACAGAGAATACACCATGGACCCTGTTGAGCCTGTCTGATTTATCCACACAGGTGAGATCTATTATATTTCTCTCATCGTATATTCTGCTAAGCCTTGAATTTATATAGTACTTTATTCTGGCAGTCTTGACCATCTCTATCCTTTCATCAGGAGAGAGATCCCACACAAATTTCTCAGCATGCAGACCCGCCACAGGCAGAAGCAGCATCACAAAAACTATAAATTTCTTCATTCTCCATCCTCCGGGCGAACAATCACTTATCATAGTATCGGCAGGGAACCTGTTTTCTTCAGACTTTTTGGTGAATAATCCGCTCCCATTCAGGATTTTTTCGCTTAAACTCTTCTATAATATGATAAATAACAATGCCGTATGCAACAGAAACATTGAGAGACTGTTTTATTCCGTGCATGGGTATCTCCACAGCCATGTCGCACATGGACACTGCCTCGTCGGAAAGCCCGCCCACCTCATTGCCGATGAGAAGACACATGGGAAATTCATAATCAGCCTCATTATAGGGCACACTGCTGTCGGTATGTTCCAGGCAGACAATCCTCTTACCCTCGCCCTTAATTCTCTCAATTACAGACTCAGGCTCTGAGCAGTGCTCCCAGGGCACACTCTCAACACTGCCCAGCGCCGTCTTATCTATCTCCTTTCTCGGAGGAAAACCCGTATATCCGCTAAGCCAGAGTTTTTCCACAAGAGCGCCGTCAGAGGTCCGGAAAACAGACCCCACATTGTAGAGACTGCGTATATTTTCAGCCACGACAGACACGGGAAATCTGTTCATTTCTGAAAGAGATGAAAGATCGGGCCTGGCCGATTTTATCTGATCAAAATTCAATTTATTTATCATAGTATCCTCCTGCATAATAATCTAAAAAACAGAGAAACAGAAAATGTCAATACCTTTGATAAACTCTCACTTTTTAGCCCATGGAAATCACCATGGGCCCCGGTTATTTTACTTGCAAAAGGGGGGTTAAAGTATTACTTATATGTTGAGGTTTTTCCATATCAAAGAAAAGAAGACGAATGAAAATAATTATTGACTTGAATTGTGAAGGTTTACTTACTAATAATAAAGAGTTTCCCGTACAGAAAGACTTTTTTATCCAAATTCAGGAGTCCTAAAAGACAATATGAACTATAGTGAATCAATATACTACTCAATACTTCCTTTTGTAATAATGATTGAAGCAGTTGCTGTTCTCGTTACATACTTCGCTATTACCTGGTCCAAGAGAATGAAGACTAAAGAAACCCTGTCGAGGCTGCATGACAGCTTCATCGGAATATTCATGATAGAATTCTGGTACTGGTTCACAAGCCCGCTTCTTAAGCTCTGCATGTTACTCAAATTGACGCCGAATAAGGTAACAGGAATTTCTCTGTTTCTCTCTTTCATAACAGGAGCTATTTATGCAACAGGACATTTATCCATTGCAGGATGGATGCTCGGATTGTCAGGATCACTGGATATGATTGATGGAAGACTCGCAAGGGCCACAGGAAAAAGCTCAAAGGGAGGGGCCTTCTTCGACTCCTGCAGCGAC
Organism: uncultured Leptospirales bacterium; assembly: GCA_964396355.1. GTDB lineage: Bacteria > Spirochaetota > UBA4802 > UBA4802 > UBA5550 > CAYNFB01. Next base: position 8,049 of record CAYNFB010000052.1, read on the forward strand.
AGATACAGCGACGCATTTATATTCATAGGTCTTGGAATATACTTTCTCAGCAAGTCTTTCTCCCCGGAGCAGTCTGCATTTACAATATCCATGCCTGATTATATGAGTATTATTATAATTATGACAATCATGCTGGGTACGGCCTCGATGAGCTACGTCAAGGCAAGAGGAGAGGTCGTTGGCGCCCACACCAAAAGAGGTCTCATGCAGAGACCTGAGAGAATTATGATGATAGGATTCTACTCCGTCCTTGACCCCTTCGTGAGAATAATACTGTCAAACTACGGAATAAATACAGATGCAGGTCTTATTATAATACTGATTATTATGACTGTTCTGATTAATATCTCTGCCATTGTCAGGATGACCGATCTTTTCAGCATAATCAATAAGATGAAAAATGACTAAAGAAACTTCAAGTCCCCTGGGTGTACATTATCTCGCAGAATTTCACAAATGCGACAGATCGGCACTGGACAACACTGAGCTCATATCTGAGATGATGCTGGAGGCTGTTAAAATATCCGGGGCAACTCTGATTCAGCCTTTTTTCCACAAATTTTCTCCCCAGGGAGTGAGCGGCATTGTAGTCGTGGCAGAATCGCACTTTGCAATACATACCTGGCCGGAACACAATTACGCGGCAGTTGATCTTTTCAGCTGCGGTGAATTCGGATACGACATTGCCCTGATGCATATAAGGCATCAGATCAAATCACAGGAATACTCTGTAACGAAGATAGAGAGAGGCTTAATAAATCCACTGGATAAGGTTATTTCTCCGGTCAGGACAGAACAGATCAGACTTCAGCAGGAGCAGTAGATGCCTGTCAGACTTATGTTTCTTGGAACAGGAACATCCAACTCCACCCCCGGAAATCCGCCTTCTACTGCAATATCAGATGATTCCGACATCGTCCTGATTGACTGCGGAGGCGGAGCATATCATCAGTTGTCAAGAACGGGCAGTGGATTTTCCCATGAGAAGGTCAGCCATATATTTCTCACACACTTTCACGTTGATCACGTTTCAGGCCTTCCCGATTTTTTATGGGGGGAGATGTGGAATTCGCAGGGATCAAGAGTAAAACCTCTGAATATATACGGACCGCCCGGACTCAATGAGTTCTGGAACAGGCGACTGATGAAATTCATGGACAGAGAAATTCCCTTCAGGGTAAATCTTTACGAGCTTGCCGGCGGTGAAAGTACACGGGGGCCTTTCTTCACAGTCCAGGCGCATAAACTCAGACATGGAGAAACTTCAACAGCCTATATGTTCGCAATTAAAGGAAAGAATATTTTCTTCACCGGAGATACCGGTTTCTGCGATGAGCTTACGGATCTCGTGAATAAATCAGATATTACAGTCTGCGAGTGGAGCTTTACAGGCGATTCTCCCGTACCGGAACACCTGGGAGGAGAGGAAGTAAAAATGCTTCTCTCTCAGATCGATGAGGATAAGGAAATATACTTTAATCACATATACCCCATGGAAGGAATGGACTTTCACAGCCAGATTAAGCAGTGCAGAATTATAACGGATACCTTTAACCAGCGGATTTACTTTCCCGCTGATCTTCAGTCCGTTGAAATAAGCGGACAGTAAATATGAAACTACCTTTTCTTATTATAATACCTCACGGCGGCACTTCCATACCCGAAGAACTTTCCGGATATGAATCGCTGTCCCCGTTTCATCTCTTTATTGAGTCAGATGCCGGTGCAAACTTCATATACAATCTTTCAGAATACGGCTGCCCTGTGGTAAAATCACAGATATCCAGACTCTTCATAGATACAGACAGGGACTACCGCTCTGTCTACCCTGTTACAGAAAGCGGAGTAATTAAAAAAATCACTGCAATGAACAGGCCGGTATTTATTGATGACTGCTATCCTGATGAAATTGCAATATCAAATATACTGAGGAGATACTACTTCTCATTCCACAGGCAGATAAGGGATTCACTGAATTCCTTCATGCCTGAGATGATAATTCAATGCCATACTCATCTGCCGGTGGGTCCCGAAAAATCCCGGGACAGAGGTATGCCGCGTCCCCTTGTAATGACAGGTTATACTACAGGAGGAGATGAAAAGCTGAACAGAACATCCTCAGCTGATATGGCTGCAGGCCTTGCATCTATTCTTAGCCGGGCTCTCTCAGGAGAGGGGGACACCGTAGCAGAAAAATACACAGTAAAGGATCTTTCCGATGAGAGCCATATGATGAAACTCTATGGAAGCAAAAAAATTCCCATGCTCTATCTTTCGCTGTCAAGCTCACTGATGCTTACAGACAGATTTTTTGACCTGGAAAATATTGAAATAAGTGAGGAAAGACTGAAAAATCTGCGGGGAATTATTGCGGAAAGCCTGATTAAATTTTACAGAAAGTACTTTTAAAAAGGCCGCCGGTGAGGCGACCCTTTAATCTATTTAAATACTTTACTATTCTGAAATTTCTGTCCCATCTCCATTGCAGCCTTCATTACTTTGGGATCCATCATGTACTTCCTCAGCTTGGGACTGGACATTGATTTCCCCATTTTCTCACTGCTCTCTTCAAGTTTTTGAAAAATATCCTTGAGCTCAGCAGGACGCTCTTTTTCATTTTCAAGTTCAGGATATTTTTCATTGAGTTTTTTACCTTTTTCAGCAAATTTTACAACTTCCCCGCCGAATTTAGTAAGAGCCGCGGCCACTTCATCAGCACTGTCAGCTTTTTCAACTTCGCTGATATAATTTTCCTGAGCCACAATAAAATCATTTACGAAATCCTTCACATCTCCGTATTTCCCTGCTCCGCCGCAGGCTGTAAGAGATAGAAGAAACAAAACGGATAAGATAGATACTAATTTTTTCATCATTTTCCTCCTTTATTTTTGTTCCTTTAAATCTACTATATATGCATAAGCTCCAAGCGCAGCAGTGGCACCATCAGAAGCAGCCATCACTATCTGTCTCCATGAGTCACTTCTGATATCACCTGCAGCAAATAAACCGTCCACGCCTGTCTTCATATTCATGTCAACTCTGATTTCACCGCATCCATTGAGCAGTTCACTGTCCACAAATCCCGTATTAGGATCATATCCGACGAATATAAACACTCCGTCTGTTTCAAGTTCTGAGCTTTCCCCGGAAACGACATCCTTCAGAGTAACGGATTTAACCTGTCCTTCTCCGTTTACCGACTGAACAACGGAATTATACACAGGCACAATCCTTTCATTCTCAAGAACCCTCTTCTGCAGAACTGCAGCACCCCTGAACTGATCACGTCTGTGGATAAGGTAGACCTTACTGGAAAATCTGGTCAGGAAATCCGCCTCTTCAAGGGCAACATCCCCTCCTCCCACGACAACAGTAACCTTATCCCTGAAAAAGGCGCCGTCGCACGTTGCGCAGTAGGAGACACCTCTTCCGGTGAATTCTTTTTCACCAGGTACACCGAGTTTTCTGTTGGATGAACCTGCAGCAACAATCACGGCTCTGGACTGGAACTCTCCCGATGATGTGCCTATTATAAAAGCATCACCATCTTTTCTGATCTCCTCCACATCGCCTGAGCATATTTCCACTCCGAGCCTTCTGGCCTGCTGCTCCATGTCGGACATGAGTTTCCATCCCTCAACGGGCTCGGCAAATCCCGGGTAATTTTCAATTTCATATGAATTCACCACCTGCCCGCCCGGAGACAATTTCTCTAAAAGAAGAAGATCAAGGCCCGCCCTGATTCCGTATATTCCCGCAGTCAGCCCGGCCGGCCCTCCGCCTATTATTACAAGATCTTTCATTTGAATTTCCTGTTGCTTATTGTTTGATCAGCAGAACCGAATCTCCGGCTCCGTCTGTTTCGGTGAGGATGACCTTAACAAGATCATCATATTCTGTATCTAGTTTATAACCGCAGTAGTCAGCCTGTATCGGCAGTTCTCTCCCCCCCCGATCAACAAGAGCAAAGAGTCTTATAGCCTCTGGTCTTCCGAAGGTCATGAGAGTTTCAAGGGCCGCCTTGGTAGTCCGGCCCGTAAATAGAACATCATCAACCAGAAGTATGGTCTTCCTGTTGATATTGAATTCGATGAGAGTCTCCTTCAGTACAGGAAGCCGTCCACGCATAGTAAGATCATCCCTGTAACAGGAGATATCAAGTGTTCCATTTTTTATATCTCTGCCCGATATTTTCTCAACACCGGCTCTGATTCTATCGGCAAGGACAACGCCTCTGGTGTGAATTCCTATAATAGCAAAATTATCCAGATCAGTTATATCACAGCAGATCTGTTCAACAGCCATACTTATTATTTTATCAATTTCTTCACTCTGAAGAATTATTTTTTCATCGGCCATATCACTCAACCTCTTTATAGTATTCCTGAATAGGCTTGACTGATAACTCCCCTTTTTCCTTCACGTAGAGAAGCCCGTTAATGGCAGCCTTTGCCGCAGTAGTGGTGGTTACAGCCGGAATATGATACCTGACTGCAGCCTGACGTATATAATATGCATCATCTCTTGTCATCTTGCCTACAGGAGTGTTTATAACAAAGTCTATATCCTCATCCTTGATTCTGTCAACCACATTAGGTCTTCCTTCGTTGACCTTAAAAACCATCTCATTTTCGATTCCTTTGTCAGAATAAAACTTAGAGGTTCCTTTTGTAGCAATAATTTTAAAACCGTTTTCTTTGAGTCTTTTAACCTCTTCCAGAAGCTGTCCCTTTGACCTGTCGTTTATGCTGAAGAAGACGGTTCCCTCAGTAGGCAGCCTCTCTCCTGCTGCAAGTTCGGCCTTAAAATAAGATTCACCAAAGTTATATGAAATCCCCATAACCTCACCGGTTGATTTCATTTCGGGAGAAAGAAGTGTATCCACACCGGGAAATCTGCTGAAAGGAAGTACTGCCTCCTTTACACTCACGTAGGGAAATTTCTTCATCTCAATATGGCCCAGATCCTTTAGTTTCTGTCCCAGCATCACCTTTACAGCAATTTTGGCAAGAGATACGCCTGTTGTTTTTGAGACAAAGGGAACTGTTCTTGATGCTCTGGGATTGACCTCAATTACATAGAGTTCATTATCCTTAATGGCAAATTGAATATTAAGAAGCCCTATGACGTTTAGTTCAAAGGCCAGAGCACGGGTGGTCTCCTTTATCTCGTTCTGAATCTCTCCAGAAAGCGTTACCGGAGGAATGATGCATGCAGAATCTCCCGAATGAATACCCGCCTCCTCGACGTGTTCCATGATTGCTCCGATATAGACGTCGTCTCCGTCACATATTGCATCAACATCAACTTCAACGGCATCTTCAATGAATTTATCAACGAGTATAGGATGCTCCGGAGAAAGCTCAACGGCTGTATTGATATAATTTATAAGGCTGGGCTGATCATATATTATCGCCATGGCCCGTCCTCCGAGAACATAAGAAGGTCTGACGAGTACGGGATAACCGATATGTTCTGCTATTTTCACAGCATCCTCTTCATTAAAGGCCATTCCATTCTCAGGCTGACGGAGGTTGAGTTTATCCACAACTGCGGAGAATCTCTCCCTGTCCTCTGCCCTGTCAATGGAGTCAGGCGAAGTTCCGATAATCTTTACTCCGTTCTCCTCAAGAGATTTAGCAAGACGCAGAGGAGTCTGTCCTCCGAACTGCACAATAACACCGTCGGGTTTTTCAAGATCATTTATATGAAGAATGTCCTCCAGAGTAAGAGGCTCGAAATAAAGTCTATCTGATGTATCGTAGTCTGTTGATACTGTTTCCGGATTAGAGTTGACCATAATGGATTCAATCCCGTCATCGGCCAGCGAAAAAGCAGCGTGACAGCAGCAGTAATCAAACTCTATCCCCTGTCCGATCCTGTTGGGGCCGCCTCCAAGAATCATTACCTTCTTCCTGTTAGTGGGAATTGATTCATTCTCTCCGTCATATGAGGAGTAGTAGTATGGAGTATAGGCCTCAAACTCTCCTCCGCAGGTATCTACAACTCGGAATCCAGGGGTAAGACCCTCATCCATCCTGAACTTTCTTATATCGTTTTCACCATGCCTCAGAGTCTGAGAGTACTTCTTCTGAAAAAGCGGCCCCTTAGCGAAGAGTTCATCAAGAGTATCCCGGTTAACAAGATAGGCAAGCTGTCTGTCGGAAAAACCGTATGACTTCATCTTCAATACATTTTCAGGTGTGAGACCCTCTTCAGATAAGGATTTACTGAATAACCTCTCCTGATCAACGATCTCCTTCAGCTGATGGAGAAACCATGGATCTATTTTCGTAAGACCATGAATCCACTCAACCGTCTTATCGTGATCCATGGCCTCCTTTATATAAAATACTCTGTCCTCCCTGGGAGTAGAGAACTCTTTTTCAAAGATTATATCCCTCTCCTCGGGAGAGATTGAATTAAGATAATGGCTCAATTTAAGATTTCCATCGCAGCCGAAACCGCCTCTGTCAATCTCGAGAGACCGCAATGCCTTCTGAAAGGCCTCCTTAAAGGTTCTTCCCATTGACATAGCCTCGCCGACAGACTTCATCTGTGTGCCCAGACGGGAATCAGCTCCTGCAAATTTTTCAAATGCCCACCTGGGTGTTTTGACTACTACATAATCTATTGTAGGCTCAAATGAAGCAGGAGTCTCCCTTGTTATATCATTTGAAATCTCATCGAGGGTAAGACCCACTGCAAGTTTGGCTGCAATTTTAGCGATAGGAAATCCCGTAGCCTTGGAGGCCAGAGCAGAACTCCTGCTTACCCGGGGATTCATCTCTATTATCATGATACGGCCGTCATCAGGATTTACGGCAAACTGTATGTTTGACCCTCCCGTGTCCACTCCGATCTCTCTGATTATTCTAATACCTATATTTCTCAAATTCTGATATTCTGCATCAGTAAGAGTCTGCTGAGGTGCAACAGTTATGGAATCACCAGTGTGAACTCCCATGGGATCAAAGTTTTCGATTGAGCAGACAATTACAACATTGTCTACAGTATCACGCATAACCTCAAGTTCAAATTCTTTCCATCCTATTACTGATTCCTCGAGCAGCACCTGCTTTATGGGAGACTCATCTACACCTTTCTTTACCAGTTCAACA
>CAYNFB010000053.1:0-14976 GCA_964396355.1 uncultured Leptospirales bacterium
ATAGGTATCCTGGTCAAAGTCTGCAAATCTCTCATACCCGGTTAAACTGCTCAGATTGAGCATTTCAAATAGCACAAACCTCTGATCTCTTGAATCCACAAGCTTATTCAGACCCATTTGTTCCCCCCATACACTTTAATATAACTTCAAAAATTTACCGCCAAACAGTGAAACACAGTGAAAACAAAAATATTTTAACATAAAAACCATATAAAAATATTTTTTTTCTTTCTATCTGTTCGAAAATTAAACGAATAAAACTTACAAAGTCAAATAAAAATCATTTTTTTTAACACACATTCTATTTTTATATATAAAAACTGTGTTAGATTAAAAATTTATTCGCAAAAAAAAAGCGATTATAAATTATTGACAAAAAAATCACGATAAGTTAAAGTTAAACTTAAGTTGAGGTGTTTAATGACAGATAAAACTTTTACAATTTCAGAACTAGCCGAAGAGCTTGAAATCAGTCCTTCCACAATCAGGTTTTACGAAGATAAGGGACTGATTCTCCCAAAAAGAAGTCCCGGCAATCAGAGGGTGTATACTCAGAAGGATCGGGGCAGGCTTAAACTTATACTAAGAGGCAAAAGATTCGGCGCGAGCCTGGATGAAATCTCCGAGATGATCGGACATGCAGACATAGAGATAAAGGAACTGGACCAGATAAAAACCAGTCTCTACTACCTGGAGAAAAAAAATAAGGAAATCCTGGGAAGAATGAATGAACTTCAGCTTTTCAGGCAGGACATACTCACATTAAAGGACAAACTGCTGAAACGCAAAAAAGATCTAAAAGCTGAATCTGCACAGGAGGAATAACATGTTCGACTTTGCCATGAACGAAGACCAGATCAGACTCAGAGATGAAACACGGGATTTCACCAAATGGGTGCCCAAAGAAATGATACTGGCAATGGATGCAGAGGAAATACAGTTCCCCAGAGAATATCTTGAAGAATGCGGCAGAAGAAATCTTCTTGGAATAAGACTTCCCAAAAAATACGGAGGAAGAGGCCTTGGATGGGTCGATGACGTATTAGTGGCAGAGGAAATAGGAGTTGCCAGCTATTCACTGGCCTGCCTGTGGGGAGTTGGAGCCGACATAGTATGCGAGGCAATAGTAAAATACGGCTCAGAAGAGCTTATACAGGAAATTGTAGTTCCGTTACTCAAAGGAAGAACTTTTGCGGCCGAATGCCTGACTGAACCCAGAGGAGGTTCAGATTTTTTCGGCGCAGCCACAAAAGCGAGGAAAGACGGTACCGACTGGATTATAAACGGACAGAAAAGGTTCATTGTCGGAGCAGAAGGGGCTGAATGGTTCATGGTCTACGCTGTAACAGATCCCGATGCGCCTCCGCACAAAAGGATGACCTGCTTTATGGTTCCTAAAACAAAAGGTGTTGAATCAAAATATATATACGGGCTCATGGGAGTCCGCGGAGGTGGTGCAGGCAGACTTCTTCTTGATGAAGTAAGAGTCCCCGAAAGATATGCACTTAACGGGATAAATAAAGGTTTCGAAATTTTAATGACAAATATGATACCGGAAAGGCTTGGAACAGCGGCGATGACAATCGGTTCTGTCCGCCCGGCTCTTGAGATAGCCACATCATACACTTCACGAAGAAAAGCATTCGGCCAGCCCATAATGAATTTCCAGGCTGTGGGCTTCAAAGTTGCAGACTGTTCCATGACTATGGATGCAATGAGATCCATGGCATATACCACAGCTCTTGCTATTGATTCAGGTAAAGCTGATGACGGAAAAATCCGCAGAATGGTTTCCCAGACAAAAAAATTCATTACAGAGGGAGCCTGGCAGGTAGCCAATAACTGCATGCAGGTAATGGGCGGAATCGGATACACTAATGTATTTCCCATTGAAAGAATACTGCGGGACATCCGGCTGTCAATGATCTGGGTGGGAACAAACGAAATAATGCAGCATATAATCCAGACTGAATGGTACAAGGAAAATGAACAGAATATGAAGAAAAATGCGACAAGAGATGTTGAGAACGATGCAGTCTCTGCCCATGAAACAGACGAAAAAATTTACGAATGATACGGCGAAAATTTAATCCGAATATAAAATCAGAGAGTATCATTGGCTGAACAAAACTCAACTGAAAAGATAAAAAATACTTTCCAAACAGCACCCTGAAGCTAAAATCAGCAGATATTAAAGATCTATTTCTGTGGTTACCCGCAGGCAAAGTTTTATTGCTGCGGGAATACCCATTCCGGATAAAACTTTTAGTCACCAAAACTTAACGTCGTGCTGTATTTGGATTATTTTAACAAAAGAAATTAAAACGGAGGTTATTGTGAACAAAGCAAAAATCGCATTCATCGGCGGTTCGGGACTCTATGACATAGAAGGAGCACAACTCATCGAACAGCTGGACATAGAAACACCCTGGGGGAAACCCTCCGACATGATAGACGTAATGGAGATAGAAGGGCAGAGGATAGCCTTTCTTCCCCGGCATGGGAAGGGGCATCCGCTGCCGCCTCATCAGCTTAATTTCAGAGCTAATATTGCGGCGCTGAAGATGATCGGAGTAGAGCAGATCGTTGCATTCTCGGCAGTAGGCAGCTTAAAAGAAGAAATACATCCGATGGATTTCGTACTTCCCTCACAGGAAATTGACAGGACTAAATCAAGGCCCTCGACATTCTTCGAGGATGGGATTGCAGCACACGTGGGATTCGGAGATCCTTTCTGCGGGAGGCTGCATAAAATAATCAAACCCGCAGCAGATGAGCTTGGTTTGACCATGCACACAGACGAAACCCTTATCTGCATGGAAGGCCCGGCCTTCTCCACAAGAGCAGAGAGCAATCTCTACAGATCATGGGGCGCCGGTGTAATCAACATGAGCACTCTCCCCGAGGCCAAGCTTGCAAGAGAAGCAGAAATCTGCTATGCGGTAATATGCATGGCCACAGACTACGACTGCTGGCACGAAAGCGAAGAGGATGTAACAGTGGAGATGGTTGTGCAGAATATGAATACGAATTCAGCCAATGCAAAAAATCTGGCAAGACTCCTTGCAAAAAAACTTGGAGAGGAAAGAATCTGCGGATGCTCCGGGGCAGCGAAATACGCGGTGATAACAGCACCGGAAAAAAGAAACCCGGCAACTGTTGAAAAACTAAAAAAAATTCTTCCTGAATATTTTCAGTAATACCTTGCAAGACCGGCTGTGAAGCTGCTGCTGTACGATTCAGCCCGGATGTCAAAGACAGTCGGGCTGTTAATCGTTTCATACTCAGATTTGCCGTAGAAGATCCCTGTCCCTATAAGCAGGTTCAGCCCGTCACCAATATTATAGTCAAATCCCATAATAAATTCATATCCTCTAAGGGCATTTCTCCCGGCCGGTATATCACTGGAATAGGTTTTGGATTTAAATCTGTAATAGGCCCCTCCAAGCCCGACATTGAGTCCTGCAGTCAGATGGTAATCGAGTCCGGCCTTAAAAACGTAATTAAGACCTGCTCTGCTTTCGGACTTCTCCACATCAAAGGGAGAATCATCACTGATTTCTTTCTGTTTATGAATATAAGGCATTGCAGCACCGCCCTCGATCATGAGCTTCAACCTCGGGCCGGGTCTGAACAGAAATCCAAGAGAAATTTCCATTCCTTTATTTTTAATGAAGTATAGATCCACCTCTTCATGCTCGTCTGTAAGAATTGTCTTATTTTCGTAATCCAGTTCACTGCTTTCATATCCGTACTCGCCGGTTCTGAGAACCATACCGATATCGAATTTATCGCCTTTCATATGATAACCCAGAGTTATACTACCGGTATACCGGCGGAGCTCCTTATCTTTAACAGTGTATTCAAGCGAGGAAGTATCATAGCCATTATTAGTTGATTCAGTTCGAAGAACAGTTCCCTCTAACTGAATCCCAACAGACTCATTTCTGCTGAACCGGTATGACCATGAAACAACCGGCCCCAGAGAGAAGCCCTTCTCATCCTCATCACCTGTAATAGTAAAGGGGATACCTGTACTTTCACCTTCAATGGTTATATTGCTTTCCTTTAAAACAAACTGCCCGTCATCACCTCCGTTGAGCCCCATTCCGAAAGAGGTGCGCCCGGTCCTTGCCACATGTGAAAGAGTCAGATTACCCTTATACTTATCGCTGTAATCCACATCAAGAGTCTCTTCGGTTATATTAACATCATCAAAATCGATTTCACCCCGGGTTTCTGAATTTACCGTCATTGACTGATTATACACAAAAGCCGTAGAATTTCCCGCCTGCATAGACATCAGGGCCGGATTTTTCAATGCATTGAAACCACTTTCTGCATCAACAGTCCCCGGATTACCGGCAAAAATTGAATCCGCACTCAGATCTGTTACAAAAAAGATAAGTACACATAGAACAAATAATTTCATTTTTATCATCTAAAACGGCCCCTTTCAACTGAAAATCAAGACAAGTAAGAAATAGTATATTATCAACGGTAAAGAAATAAAATATTTTTTTTAATTTTCTATAACCGATGAAAATAGAGCAGCATTTATTCAAATTATACAAAAAAATACAGTCACAGAGTGAGTATAAATATAGTTTGAAGCCTCACATATTAATAAAATATTATTTTTTTCAAAAACTATTATTTTTCAACTTTTATGTTTGACAAATAAGTCGTTAAAAATTTCTATCTATATATAGTTAATAGTTGATAATAACTATCAGACCAATAAAACTTACTTATAAGCTTATATGGTATAAATTTTTATAAAAAATTTATAAAATCTATTGACTTGAATTGCATTTAACACTATTTTTTAAATGCAACACACACTTTAAATGAGAGTATTAATTATTCTCATTTTACTCAATCAAATCCTCATTAAAAAGAACCGGCAAATTTAAACAGCCCACCCTGGGCTGTCTTTTTTTTATTAATGACAAAAAATATTTGCATATAAAGAATGATGATTATAAAAAAGAAGCAATAATGCTAGACTCATCATCCGGGGTATAAAATGCAGACCAAATACAATGGAAGAGAATCACTCCATATAAAAACATCCTTTACATATATGCTCTCGCTATTTTTAATAATGTTTGTTGCAATATCCTTCCAGGTTTACAGCAATATGACATTTACAGAAGTGCTGCCCACTCTCTTGACAGGGATCTTCTGTGTTGCACTCTCCTACGTGATATTCATTCAGAAAAAAAGAAAAAAAAATGCCACTTTCCTCATATGGGTTGTATGTATAGTTACCTATCTTACTCCCTTTATTGCAAAATTTAAGTACGCGTCCCAGTTCGGATGGACTTTTGGCCTTGAATCCTACAATACATCAATGCTGATTGTCATGTTCACATTCATCACCATACTTTTTCTAAATGAAAGACTATTTTTAATCATATCCTTCCTGTCCATTTCCAGCTGGGCCGGATTTATATTTATTGCAATTCAAAATGGTGCAGAATATTCAACTGATTCAATAGTGGACGGAGAAGTCTATCACGGAATAATCATATTAAGAGAGTACTTCTTTGTTATAATGACTGCAGTAATAAGCTTCATATCATTCAGGATAATACGGATTGTTAACGGATTCGTAGACCGCACTATGGCTCAAAACGCCGAGATTGTGAAACGAATAGATCAAATGCAGAGTATAAACAGGCAGATAAAGGATCGGGTTAACGCATTATTCGGAGAAGTTGATTCCCAGAACGACCTTGTTATCAAATTTAATGACAAGATGCAGAACCAGGCAGCTACCTTTGAGGAAATATCCGCGACTCTTGAAGAACTCCGGGGTTCCTCCGAGAGTATTCATAATTCCACTATCGACCAGATTGACGGAAATGTACGAATGGAGGAAATAATTGCCGACTTTAAAAATATCAAGATAGAAACAAAGGCAAATCTAAACTCCACTCAGTCTGCAATTGAAGATATAGCCAACAGATCAAAAGAGGCTGGTGAAAAAATTCTGGATGTAGAGGAAACTATCAACACAATATCCGCACAAAGCGGAAAAATTTCAGAAACAATTTCTATAATAGTCGATATTGCAGATAAAATAAATCTGCTGTCCCTCAATGCCAGCATAGAGGCAGCACGGGCCGGCGAACACGGCAGAGGTTTTGCTGTAGTAGCTGATGAGATAGGAAAACTGGCCTCCCTTACAACGGAAAGTATCAAGGATATAGAGCAGGTGCTGTCGCTTAATAATTCCGTCACAGCAAAGGGTGTTGAAGTAGTAAAGGGTTCATCCACTACTCTCAAGGGCATGATCAGTGGAATAGGAGGCAGTGCAAACTACATCAATATTCTGCAGGACAGCCTCATGGTAGAAGAAAAATATATAAACCTGATAATAAAGCAGATGGAGTCAAACATAAATCTTGCCAAAACAATCGGTACCGGTTCAAACGAGCAGAAGAACGCCATCGAAAGCACCAGCAATGCTCTCGAGGATCTCAACGGATTAGTGAGCGAGATGGTAAATGAAATTAAAGATCTGGCAGGAACATCAAGAGCGATTCTCAACAATGCAGAGGATCTGCTGAGAACCTCAGAAGAGAGTACTTGATTACTTGTTCTGAAGAAAAGTCAGGTAATCCGCTCTTGTTATTATCCCCACCAGCTTGCCCTCATCGACCACCGGGAGATGGCCAATGCTGTTCATGAACATAATATTTTCAATTTCTCTTACAGTTGTAGCGCTTGAGCATGTAATCAGCCTGGTCTTCATATAGGCTCTCACAGGAGAATTCATCTGATCGCCCTTTCTTCCCTTCATTATATCACGCAGGGTAAGCATACCGACAAGTTCATCCTTAGCATTTAGGACCGGCCCGCCCGAAAGATCCACTTCTTCAAGAAACATAGATGCCTCAAGGAGTGTCCAGTCATCTCTCAATGTAACCACATCACAGGTCATAAGCTGTCCTGCAACAACAGCATGAGTAAGATGCTGAGTAAGATGCTCAAGAAGGCGCTGAAAAATAGCACGCCCCTCTTCTTTCTTTATCAGTGCTGAAGCAGCCTTGGTATGTCCGCCGCCGCCGAATGGTTCTAATATATCGATAAGATCTATCACATTTTTCTGGCTTCTTGCGATGATGATAGTGTTTCCCGGCTTCTCAAAATAAAACACTGAAAATATAGCATCGGGATTCTCGATGCTGAAGATCTCTTCAACGACAGAGGAGAGACCGGAACTCTGCTTTTCCATTGAATGGTAACTGAAAATAATCTGATGTCCGTTGATATCCTGCCACACAAGCTTATTCAGCATATCATGAAGGAGATTTATCTGATAATCCTCTTTTAAGGATTTAAGGAAATTACTCACAAGCTTAATATCTGCCTTATGTTTCAAAAGAAACGAGGCTACTCTGAAGTCATCTTCACATACAGTGTCGTAGGTAAAATTACCCGTATCTGCATAAATTCCCGTCAAGGCAATAGTTGCATCCTTTGGAGAAACGGTCAGCCTCTTCTTAATCAGTTCAAGACCAATCATTGTGGTGTTTGAACCGCAATTACTTTCATGGAGAACCGCATCGGGATAATCCTGATGATCAGATTTATGATGATCAAAAATTTCCATTTCAGGATTATCATTCCCGATCAGCTCAAAATATTCCCTGACCCTGGATTCCGATCTGGTATCGACGACAACCATATGTTCAATATTCTCACCCTTCAAGTCCTTTGAAGGCATAAAATTAAGATGGTAGTGGTAGAGATTATAGAGATTCTTTGCAACAGGATGAATTAACCTGCTCATCACAGGAACGTGATCGGGAAAAATATATCTGGCAAGTACTATGGATCCGATACAGTCCAGATCCATGTTTGTATGTCCTACTATTATTTTCATTATCTACAACCAATATCATATTTTATAGTGAAAAAAAGCGTTTTCAAAATAAAAAAAAATCATTTTAATGTAAAGGATATAAACGAATTTAGAAATATATTATACACGATTCCAGTAAACATTTCAATTAGTCATAACCGGCTGATTTTATTATCAGCTCAGCCAGCCGGAGAAAATAAAGGATGCCTCCTTTATTTTTCCGTCAGTTCAGGATGCTGCACTGCAAAATTATTGTAGCCGCCTGAGATATTATACACCTCTTTAAAACCGCTGTTCAGCAGAATATTCTGTGCGGCATTCCCCGAAGTCCCCTTATTGCAGTGAGTCACTGTCATACTACTTTTATCGATTTCAGAAATTCTATTTCTTATTTCCGCAAGAGGAATATGAACAGCACCTCTTATATGCCCCTTTGTGTAATCCGCTTCTGATCTCACGTCAATTACCTTTACCGGCTCCCCGGACATTATCAGGCCGCCGAGTTTTTTTGGAGTAATTATCCTGATATTTCTGTTAATTGCATTATCAAGTATCATCCCGGTATACATCACAGGATCCTTCGTCGTCGAAAATGGAGGAGCATAAGCCAGGTCAAGATGAAAAAGATCCTCTGCTCTGGCCCCGAATGTGACAGCAGTTGCAATGACGTCTATCCGCTTATCAACTCCCCCCTCCCCGACAATCTGAGCACCGATAATTCTGCCTGAATTTCTGTCGGCCAGGGCCTTACTTATCATCTCACTGCTCTCTCTGAAATATTTGCTGATATTCTCTTTTATATTGTGGATTACCTCAACATCATATCCGAGTTTCAGCGCCTCATTCTCAGTGAGTCCGGTCTGGGCGGCTGCAAGTCCGAAAACTTTAAATATCGACGTGCCGAGAATTCCGCGAAATCTCAGATTGCCGCCTGTAATAACATCACCGGCTATACGGCCCATCTTATTGGCTGTTGATCCGAGAGGCCTGTAAATACTTCTTCCGGTTATAAGACAGCGGGTCTCGCAGCAGTCCCCTGCGGCATAAACTCCGGGAATATTTGTCTCCATTTTATCATTCACCAGTATTCCGCCGAATTCTCCTGTTTCAAGAATACTGTCTTTAAATAATTCTGTTTCCGGCCTGATCCCGGCAGCCATGATTATTATATCCGATTCAAGTTCCCCCCCTCCTGAAAGAAGGACTCTCTTCCCGTCTTTCAAAATCCGCATAACTGTCTGGCCGGCGTAAAGCTTTATTTTTTTTTCTTTAATATAATTCTCAATATACACCGCAATATCGCTGTCCATTGAAGGCATGACATGGTTCTGCCTTTCCACAACTGACACATCGAAGCCGCGCTTAAATAGACTTTCAGCCATTTCCAGGCCGATGAATCCTCCGCCGACGATTACAGCATTCCCGAGGCCGGTGCCTGTCATATGATTAATTATTCTGTCGGCATCACTGACCCTTTTGAGAACAAATACATTCCCGCTTTCAATGCCTTTTATATCCGGTCTAACCGGCACAGCTCCCGTTGCTATTACCAGCCTGTCATAATTATCCTTAAATTCTACACCGGTGACAGAATCAAAAACGGTAATTTCACGATTCTCAAAATCAACTGCAGTCACCTCATGTCCGGTTTTTACTTCCATATTAAAACGCTTCATAAACCACTGAGGATCCCGGGGAGTCAAATCATCCCTGGTGATATAATCCTCTCCTATAAAGTAGGGAAGTCCGCAGCCGGAGTAGGAAATGTCAAAATCGCGATCATATATTATTATCTCATTATCTTCACTGTTTCGTCTGGCCTTTGCCGCCACTGATGTTCCGGCCGCAACGGATCCAATTACAATAATTTTCATCTTTTCCCCCGGAGTTTACCTGTTATTAAAAAAACCTCTTCTTAAAATAAAGCGAAACATTAACAAGTCCTATAAGTACAGGCACCTCCACAAGAGGGCCCACCACAGTTGCAAAAGCTATTGGTGAGGCTATTCCAAAAACTGCTATTGAAACAGCAATTGCCAGTTCAAAATTATTTACTGAAGCCGTAAATGCAAGAGTGGCACTTCTGCTGTAATCAGCTCCCAGCCTGCGTGCCATGAAAAAACTGATCAGGAACATTATAATAAAATACAAACTAAGCGGTATGGCGATCCAAAGCACATCCAGAGGGCTGTTGACTATCTGCCTGCCCTGGAGGCTGAACATGACAACAATCGTAAACAGAAGAGCAATGAGGGTAACAGGCGAAATTCTTGGGATAAATACATTATCATACCATTCATGCCCCTTCATCGGCAGAAGGATTACCCGGCTTAATATTCCTGCAGCAAAGGGTATGCCCAGATATATAACAACACTTATAAAAATATCACTGATTGAAACATCCACCACCAGACCCTGAAGACCGAAGAAACCAGGAAGCACAGTAATAAAGACCCAGGCGTATATGCCGAAGGTAAATATTTGAAATATACTGTTCAGAGCTACAAGACCGGCTGCGTATTCACTGTTCCCTTCAGCGAGCTGATTCCAAACCAGCACCATGGCAATGCATCGTGCAATTCCCACAAGTATAAGCCCGGCCATATAGTATCCCCACCGGGGGTCAGGGCCGAAAACTGCCGGTGCTATAAATCCAAAAAATCCCACAGCAAGAATAAACATAAGTACAGGACCGGCAATCCAGTTCTGGACAAGTGAAAGTCCCAGTATTTTTGTATCAGCGAAGACTTTCGGCATAAGTTCATACTTTACCTTTGCGAGGGGAGGATACATCATCAGAATAAGGCCAAAGGCAATTAGAAGATTTGTATGTTCACCTACAGTGAAGGCCTTATTGAAACTTTCAACAGGATTCTGAAAGACAAATCCAATTATAACCCCAAACACCATTGCCGCAAAAATCCAGACTGTGAGATATCTATCAAGAAAAGACAATTTTTTAGTAAGATGTTCCATCTAAGTACTCCTGAAATTATTTAATATGGTTAATATTTATTCCAAAAATCAGCATTGATCCTGTGCCGTATTTTTCTTTGCCGCCTTCAGATTTTTAATATCAATTTTATAATCGGGAAGTTTTTTTACTTCCACTCTCAGAGCCTCCATAAGATCTGAATGAGCATCTGAAAACAATTTGTCTATATCATAGTAAACCCACTGGGCACTCTTCCTGGAAGAAAGAATGCCCGCACTCTTCATTTTCGCCAGATGACGCGACGCATTGGCCTGAGATATACCCAGAACCGATTCGATGTCGCAGACACAAAGTTCCCTGTCAAACAGAAGGCCAAGCATGCGCAACCTTGTCTCCTCACCAAGTACTTTGAATATTAATGATAAATCCATATAGCAGCTCCTGTAATCATATATACATATAAACGAATATATGATTACAGGTCAAGCGTCTATGAAGTCTATCACATAAATTTTATATGAAGAATTTATTTTTGGATGAGAGGAGATTTAAATATAAATCCGACCGAAACAATCGATTCGGGTCAATCCTGATGATACAGCAATACAAAAATTCTCAGGATATTCCTGCTGCTGACAAAAGCATATAGATTCCAGCTATAACAACAAGGATCCCACATATTTTCTTAAGTATAACAGCACCCTTAGAGTCCTCGTTCCACTCCAGAATATGCTGAACAAGTCCGGTAAAAGTACCCGCCAATATTATAACCATACAGTGCCCTGCGGCATAGGCCATTACCAGAGAGACAGCATACAACAGATTCACAGATGCGACGGTAAATGCCACACCCAGTACAGGCGCCATATAGGCAAATGTACAGGGACCCAGAGCCAGACCGAAAAACAAGCCGAGAAAAAATGCCCCGAACAGCCCCCTCTTCTTCATTCCGGGCTGACTTATCCCGTTATCAAGAAATGGAACAGGAATAATCCCAAGCAGATAGAGCCCCATACAAACCATGATAATTGCCACTATAACATTTCCATACTGCCCGATATCTCCCATCATCCGCCCGAAAAAGCCGGTCAGTATTCCGATTAACACAATAGTGATGAGAATTCCCATTGAAAAAAAAGTCGATATCAGCGCGGCACGAGAGGTCCGCATATCCCTCTGTGAATCGATATACCCCACCACAAGGGGGATACTTGCCAGATGACAGGGAGACAATAGAATACTGGCAATGCCCCAGAAAAATGCCCCCGCCAGAGCTATACCGGGAGACGATGAAAGCATGGAGGACAGAGCAGTGAATAGATCCAGGATCATTTCTTCACTCCTTTTCTGCCCAATATCTTTTCAATTTCTTCAAATGGAAAAAATCCTTCATGCCTGAAATACTCATTTCCGTTTTTATCCAAAAAAATCTGTGTAGGGATGGCCCTGATGCGGTATTTCTGTCCGTGGATTTTTCCCTCTTCAGTCCATACATCGTGAAACACTATCTCTACTCTCTTCCCGTACTTTTGTTCAACCTGTTTCATTACAGGCTGCATCATTTTGCATGGTATGCAGTTAAGCGATCCGAGTTCGACAAATGTAACTTCCGCGGCTTCAACTGCTGAGGCATTACCATGAGCTGTTTTTTTCGCAGAAGAATTTACTCCGACAGTTGCTGCTTCAGAATCTCCACGCTTACAACCTGATCCGAACGACAGTAACACCAGCATTGAAAGTATTACCGGCATCATCCAATATTTTTTAAAAACCATTAAATTTCTCCTGAAATAAGTTATAATAAAATTGATCATGAGAGAAGACTCAATTTTGAGGATGAAAAACCTCATCCTTAAAATTGGAAAATCATCCGGGCTGGCAATCTATTCTAAAGCTATTTTGTCACAGTACGGCTTCATTGAATTTTATCATTTCCGCAGCCGCAACTGCCGCATGAACTGCACCCCGACGGAAGTTCAGAAATACAGCCCCCCTCCGCCTGATTTTTACCATTCCGTATATTTTCACACAGAGTATCGATTGTATCAGAATCCACAACTGTTTTACCTTTCTCAAAACCAAAATCTGTAACAATATAGGAAACCGGATTTATTCCGTACCCCTGAAGAATCTTCCGTGAACATGCATTGCTGCATCCGTCAACAGCAATGTTCACATCAGCCCCCAGGGCAGACTGAACATAACCCGAAAAACCAGCAGCAAGAGCCGCGGTACAGGACCCCCCGGCAAAACCCTCCCGGCGGAGCTGCCTTGCAGTCCTGTCTGAGGCCTCTCCAACATCGGCAGCACCGGAACATGAATATATAATCTTAACAGCGGAATTGCAGGCGCACTCAGCCATATTACTCCCCTCCGATCATCTTCTTCAAATCTTCAGATCCAGGCAGCTTCCCCGCAGATTTAACCTCTCCATCCACCACAAGGGCCGGGGTAACCATTACACCGTACTCCATTATTTTGTTTATATCCTTGACCTTGATCACCTCAAACTCAATACCCAGATCTTCTGCAGCTTTTTTTGCAGTCTCCTCGAGTTTGTTGCATTTGGCACATCCTGTTCCCAGAATTTCAATTTTACGCATTTCCTTCCTCCATAAATTTTTTATCAGTGAATATTCAACGGCAGAATCAAACCAGCTCCGCCGCCGGCCCGCTCCGCACGAGACAGAACGTAGTGGCCGAAAATTTAAATCCTAAAAAAACATCCCGAAAATCATACCGCTTATAGTAGACATTACAACCACGAGCGTGCAGAAAACAAAAGTCTTTTTCGGTCCCATATAGCTGTTTATAACAAGCATATTAGGAAGAGAAAGCGCAGGCCCGGCAAGAAGAAGCGCCAGCGCTGGCCCATTGCCCATTCCGCTTCCCAGCAGCCCCTGAACTATGGGCACCTCGGTGAGAGTGGCAAAATACATAAAAGCCCCGACAATTGATGAGAAGAAATTAGCACTGAAGGAATTTCCTCCCACAAGATCACTAACCCAGATCGCCGGAATAATTCCCTCATGTCCCGGTCTTCCAAGAAGAAACCCGGATACGAGCACACCTCCAAGAAGAAGGGGAGTAATCTGTTTAGCAAAACCCCACGTTGACCCGAACCACTCGCCCGGCTCGCCCTTGTCAGTACTTGTTATTAATGAAAGCCCGATTGTACCTGAAGCAAATGCGATGACCGGCGCGTGAGGGAAGATGAACCCGAGAGCTGCCGCTGGTACAACCGCCAGAGCCATCTTCCAGGGCTTCACTCCATACCAGAGAACAATTACTGATGCAAAAACAACAGCGGATACTGTGGTAAAATACCATTTATAGGCATGCATTACGTACCAGAATCCGGAAACATCATCAGACTTTCCCCAGTTCGCAAATACAAGAATCGCTACCATGGAACCGAAGTATATCACATCCTTCCAGAGAGGCCTTGCCACTTCAGGCTCAGGCATATACATTGCCGCCTTGACCTTCTCCTTTTCCTCATTTCTAAATATGAAGTGCATTGCAGCGCCGATGACGATGCTGAAAACAACTGCACATACTGCCCGGGCAATGCCAAGCTCCAGTCCGATAACACGTGCTGTAAGAATTATCGCCAGAACGTTTATGGCAGGACCTGAATAGAGAAATGCAATTGCGGGTCCCAGTCCTGCTCCCATGCGGTAGATCCCCGAAAACAGAGGAAGGACTGTGCATGAACATACCGCGAGTATCGATCCCGAAACCGAGCCGACTCCGTAGGCCATGACCTTGTTGGCCTTGGGCCCGAGATACTTCATCACGGCCTCCTGACGCACAAAAACACCGATTGCTCCTGCAATAAAAAAAGCCGGAATGAGACAGAGAAGCACATGCTCCTGGGCATACCACTTCGTTAAATATAAAGCTTCGAAAACCGCATTATCAAATCTACCCGAACCTACAGGCATATAGTATAATGCAAGAAAAAATCCGCCGATTATCATAAGCGGCTTCCATTCATCTTTCCAGAACATTAAGTTCACCTCTTTTACAAATCAATAAAATTCTTAAAAACTCTTTTTTAAATTTGCCCTCACTTTCACGCGGGAGCAAATTTAATTTTTACTCAATTATCTCTTAATAACTATGACAGGTTTCTGAGATTTTCTAATTACCTTTTCAGATA
>CAYNFB010000054.1:0-14775 GCA_964396355.1 uncultured Leptospirales bacterium
AGCCTGCCCCTGAAGAACTGGATTTTGAAGAGATTAAGAGAATATATGACAGACTTGACGCCCTCTATCGTGATCTTGAGAAAGAGTGGCATAAAAGCGGGGACAGTGTCAGGGAAATACTCACTTCATCTCCTGCCCTCAAAAGGAATATTTTTCGCATAGATACCATGGAAAAAATTCTTGATTCAATGAAAGACTATATTTCATCAGGCAGGGCGATGCCGCTTTTTGATAATTTCTATTCCTTCACTGCCGAAAAAATTTCATCACCGAAATCTCTTAAGAAAGACTGCGAGGCTCCTCAGTCGGCCATATTTGATATCTGCGGTCAGATCTGGAATCTCTCCGATGAAATTGAGAGTTTTGAATCGGCTGTGATTCTCTCATGTGAACATGAGCTTCTTCAGTATATGGCTGAGGAGATGGAACTGCGCAAGGCCGAGAGCAGCACCAGAAGCTTTGATGATTTAATCCGGGACGTCTATACCTCGACGTGCGGAGTGAATAATCTGGTAACAAATGTATCGGGAAGGTACAGGGCTGCCCTGATTGATGAGTTTCAGGATACCGATCAGCTTCAGTTCGATATCTTCAGCAGAATTTTCAACAACGACAGTTCCATATTATTTCTTATAGGTGATCCCAAGCAGGCTATCTACAGATTCAGGGGGGCTGATATATTCTCATATATCAGGGCCTCGAAGATGATGAAGAACCGCTATACCCTGAATTATAACTGGAGATCTACTCCTGAACTGATAGAATCGGTCAATGTTCTCTTCGGCAGATGCGACTCGCCATTTCTTTCAGAGGATATTAAATTTCCCCTCGTTAGTCCGGGTAAGGCGGAGCAGAGTGATCCCTTTATGTCTGATGGAAAAAATTGTTCGGGACTTGCTCTGCGTCTTGTCGATGACGGCCTCAATGGAGGCAGAGCATTTAATAAAAGTGAGTCAACTTCGATGATCACCGCATCGATGTGCGCCGAAATCTCAAGGATTATAGGATCAGAAGGAGCCCGTCTTGGAGATGATCCCGTAAGGCCCGGGGATATCGCGGTGTTGGTGCGGAAACATCATCTTGCTGAGACTATTCAGCAGCAGCTCCGCAGCCTGAATATTCCATCGGTCATACAGGGGGGGCAGACTATATTTTCTACCGGTGATGCATCTGAGGTATACTTTATCCTGTCGGCCATAGCAGAGCCTCTCAATGACAGATATCTGAGAACTGCAATGAGTACCGGCATCATGGGCTATACAGGAGAGGAGATAATAGCTCTCTTCAGCAATGACCGCGAGCCCGGCAGCAGTGACGAGGCAGAGGGAATTGTTGACTCCTTCTTTATCTACAGGGAGATCTGGTCCTCCCGGGGGATAATTGATATGTTCAATCTCTTCCTTGCCGATAATGATGTGGCAGTGAGGATGTTCAGATCGGGCAGCGGAGACAGACGTGTAACAAATATCTCTCACATAATTGAAATGCTTCACCGTGAGGAGAAGAAGAACCGTTATTCCATGAACGAACTTCTCATCTGGATGAAGTCCTGCATTACCGACAGCCCGGCCGATGATGATTTTATCCTCAGGCTGGAGAAGGATGATGAGGCAGTAAAAATAATAACAATGCACTCAAGCAAGGGACTTGAGTTTCCCGTTGTATTCTGTCCTATGTTTGCAGAACAGCCCAGGTCAGGTAAGGAGGCTCTGGTATATCACGACCCGGACGATCAGGGCAGACCCGTTATGTACCTTAATAAGGATGATATTCCTGAAGATATAAAGACTATCCACAATCTGGAGGATCGGGCGGAAAACCTCAGGCTGATGTACGTGGCCCTCACCAGGGCAAAGTCCAGATGTTATCTTTATACGGCAAATGGTAGATCCTATAATAAGAGCGCCATGTATCATATCTTCACCGGAGGAAAGGCATCATCCGAAGAGAAGGTGAACTTCGATGATCTTAAAGAGATGATCTCTGCTATCTCGAAAGAATCGGGCAATGCTGTGGATTTTGAACTTATCGGAGAGAATATTGGAGTTCCATGGAAGGGAAGTATTAATATCCTCCCTGAACTGCACTGCAGAGAATTCATCAGGCCGTCCTGGAAGAGATGGCGCATGTGGAGCTACAGTTCTGTTGTCAGTCCTGTGAGCAGCGAGGAGAGGGACGTTGACAGATTTCTTGCCCCTCCTGAAACTGAGCATCCTGAAGAAAATATATTTTCATTTCCCGCAGGGGCCCGGGCCGGACTCTGCATTCATGAGATATTTGAAAATATAGATTTTTCACTCACTGAGGGAGACGGGTTTACCGGAATAGTTTCTGATATTATTCGAAACTACGGCTTTGAAGAGAAGTGGGTTCCGCACATTTCCGGCATGATTAACCGGGTTGTAAATACTCCCCTGGACAACGGGAGGAGTATATCTCTTTCTGCTGTGGAGAACAAATCCAGACTCAATGAACTGGAATTTTATTTCCCTATGGATGAAACTGATTCATCTGAACTGAAGAGAATATTAGGGTCAGATCCGTTATATGGTAAATATCTCGGGAAGTCTCTTGGCAGTGAATCTTCATTAAAGGGATTTATGAAGGGATTTATTGATCTCATATTTGAATACAGCGGCAGATACTACATCATAGACTGGAAATCAAACAGGCTGGGATACGACTATGCTGACTATGACGGTAAAAGAATAGAGCAGGAAATGGCCTCTCATAATTACTTCCTTCAGTACTATATATATTCTCTGGCGCTTCACAGGTTTCTGTCCCTGAGGCTCGGGGATTCATACAGCTACGATGATGTATTTGGAGGAGTTTTCTATCTCTTCGTCCGGGGAATGGATGATGGAGATTCAGAACGTTACGGGGTATTTGATCATAAGCCTGATAAAAATATTATCATGGAAATGGACAGATGCTTCTCCGGGAAGGGTGAATAGTATGGATAGAGACGTTATAATAAATCTAAGATGTTTCAGCGATATAGACAGACATACAGCTCTCTGTCTGGGGGAGGATGGTCAGCCTCTGTTTATACTGATTGTAATGCTCCTGAGCCACAGGCTTTATTCCGGCCATGTCTGCATAGATCTTTCGGAATTATGCGGAAATCCTCTTTCTGATTTTTTTCATGAAGAGGATGAGGATTATCAGATCTGTACCGGCCTGATCTTTCCGGACAGTAAGGAGATTTCTGCTGTGCTGAGGAAGCATCACTCAGTTGGAGGGGAGGATGACTACAGCCCGGTAATTCTCGATGAATCGGGCAGGCTGTATTTTTACAAGTTCAGAAAATTTGAAACTTCTCTGACAGACAATATTCTTGAGAGAACCTCTCCTGCATTGAGTTCTGACGAGGTTATGAATATCCGCAGTGAATTTATGGCTCTTTTCCCATTTGAAGATAATACTATAGACATGCAGGCCCTCTCTGCATATCTGTCATTGCGAAGCAGATTTACGGTAATCTCCGGCGGGCCGGGAACGGGGAAAACATTTACCGTTGTGAAAATAATAAGTCTTCTTGCCTCGGCCTACAGCAGAAAGGGCCGGAGAATATCCATTGCTCTTGCAGCCCCCACAGGGAAGGCCGCCGCAAGGCTGAAAGAGTCGGTGAAATCTTCTCTTTCCGGCCTGGATATTCCCGAGGACATCGAGGCGCTCATACCTGGTGAAACCTACACAATACACAGACTCCTGAAAACCAGAGGACGAATGACCGGATTTGTCCATAATGAGGCAAATACGCTTCCTCATGATGTTGTAGTAATTGATGAATCTTCCATGGTGGATCTTGCTCTTATGACCAGGCTGATATGCGCTCTGAAAAAAGATTCTCATCTCATACTCCTCGGAGACAGGGACCAGCTCGCCTCAGTTGAGGGCGGTGCGGTATTTGGTGATATTTGCGACAGGGGGAATGAACACGGCTACACCCCCGGGATGGCACGTGAGATTTCAGATTTTTTCGGTCAGACTGATTCGGGAATTATTCCCTCTGATGATTCATCCAATCCCATGCTGGGCAGTCTGGCCGTTATGCACAGAAGCTACAGATTCGGCACGGGCAGCGGCATCGGCCTGCTTGCAGAGAGTATAAAAAAAGGAGATTCCCTCCGGTGTGTTGAACTTCTCCGTGACGGCCAATTCCCTGATATCAGAATTATTGAAGACGGTACAGAATCTTCAGCTGTCAGTGTTATTGAACAGAAGGCTGATGAGTTTTTTACAGGGCCATCCTCTGGAACCAGTGCGGAGACCATGGCCGGATTTATCAGATCTTTTTCTGTCCTTACAGCCATGAGAAGAGGAATAAGGGGAGCAGAGAATATGAATACTCTTGTGGAGAAGGCTCTGGCTTCGTGGGATATCATAGATCCTTCAGAGAGGTTCTATACAGGCCGGCCGGTTATGATAAGGACTAATAATTACAGGCTTAATCTGTTTAACGGAGATATAGGTATTATAAGAAATACTGACAGTGAGAAAAACGCACTCTTTCATGATGAGGGCGGAGACATCCGGAGTATTCCCCTCATGAGGCTTCCGGAACATGAAACTGCCTTTGCCATGACGGTGCACAAGAGCCAGGGTTCAGAGTTTGATAGTATTATGCTGGTATTGCCCCGGAAATGGAACAGACTTCTCACGAGAGAACTTCTCTACACTGCAGTGACCAGAGCCAGAAAGAACGTTGTCATTGTCGCCGATGGAGAACTCCTGAAACAAATGGTTATAACGCCGGTGAATAGATCGACCGGCCTGAGAGAGCGAATATGGCGCTAAAAAATTTAAATTCCTCTTTGACAAAAACCGTCATTGTTCTTTAATCAGTATAGATATATTGATATAAATAAACAGATAATAATATATCTATAACGTTAAGTAAATTGGAGGAAGCAATATGAAAGAGAAAGCATTCTCTATCAGTGATCTGGATTCACCGGATCTTTCAAAATTTGTAATGGATATGTTTCACCGTACAGTGATGCATTATGCGCTGTGGTTCAAAGAAGTTGAACACCAGCTTGGATCAGAAAAGGCAATGGAAATTATGGAGGAGGTCTCCGATAAGAGCATTGGAATACAGCTGAATCGTCTTGCAGCTTTTTTCGGATTTTCCATGACTGATGGAGTGCCGGACAGGTTAGCAGGCATGAAGGCCGATGAACTTGTTAAACTTACCAGTGAGGCAGGAAAAAACTGGCTTGCAAATGACGGGATATGGTTCCAGGCCGTAGAAAAGAGATATGGAATGAATGATGCAAAGAGGTGTAATGACACCTGCTGGACAAAGTTCTCACCATTTGAAGCATGGTCCATAGCCAGATTTCTTGAACTTGGTGAAAATCCGGGTCTTGAAGGACTCAAGAGAGCTCTTCAGTTCAGGATGTATGCGGGAATTAACGTGCAGTCAATAACAGATGAAGAGGAGAAATCTTTTGTTTTCAGAATGAATGACTGCAGAGTTCAGTCTGCAAGAAAGCGCAAGGGGCTTGCTGATTATCCCTGCAAGAGCGCGGGACTTGTGGAGTACGGCACATTCGCCTCATCAATAGATAAGAGAATAAAGACAGAATGTATCGGATGTCCCCCCGATGATCATCCCGATGAATGGTTTTGTGCCTGGAAATTTTACATAGACTGATTTATTATAAAACAGGCGGCAGTGATGAACTGCCCGCCTATTTTGAATATCTTATGATGTATTTTCGGATGTAGAGTCTCAGCATCTCCCGGAAGAGAGGATCCTTTTCTCCGGAATATATATCAAAGAGGGCCGTTGTGTTTCGTCTGTCGTCAATACGTTTCAGGGCATAGAGGGCAGCGCTTCTGACGTATCTGGATTTTTCGTTTGTAATAGTTTCTATCAGTATTCCCGATACTCCTGCTTTCTTTAATCTGCCCAGAGCATTACATGCCTCGCCTCTCACCCTGTAGTCACCATCAGAGAGAGCCTTTTTCAGAATTGAGTATGTTTCACTTTCCTCTCTGATCTCTCCAAGTGCGAAGGCAGCCTTTATTCTCAGTTTTGTATTATTTTCTTTTTCAATAATATACCTGAGTCCATTCATACCGCCTCCGTTTCTGAATGATATGAGAGCATCAATAATTGCTCCCCGTACAGTTCTATCCTGTTCTGTTCTCAGCATATTTGAAAGAGAATAGGATGAAGAGGATATATCCATGCCGGCAAGGGCTTTTACTGATACCAGCCTGACTCTGTCGTCTCTGTCTTTAATTGTTTTGAGCAATATGTATGATGAACGTGTGTCTTTGAAATTCATAAGGGAGAGGATGCCCTCAATCTTGACTTCACTATTGGTCTCCCTGAGAATGAGGCTTCTTATCCGGGGGATAGAATCACGCACATCATTGCTGGTGAGACACTGGAGTGCGTATATGCGCACCGATTTTTCCTTGTCGTCAAGCATCGATATAACAGTGCTGAAAAAACGTCTGTCGTAGAGATGTTTGAGGGCCTGGAGAAAGTAAATCCTTTCAACGGCAATACTGCTTGAAGCCATGGGAATGATAACGGGGAAGGCCCGGTCATTTCCGATTTTCTGAAGCAGTATAGCTGCCTTTTCCCTGACAGTTATTCTTGGAACTCTTAGTTTTTCCGCCAGAGCTGTTACCGGGGCAGCCTCTTCGATTTTCTCAAAAATTTCCATTATGGCTGTTTCTGTCCCTGTTCTGTCCGAGGCGCGGAGAAGCTCTTCCCATATATGCAGATTCTCTCTGAAATTATATAATTTCAGTGTGCTGATTATCCTGAGCCTCGGCTCCAGGTCTTCCTGATCAAGATACTCTTCTTTTAATTTTGATGGAATTTGGGCAGGCAGCGTTTTCTCTATGATGCTCTGTGCGGCTTTAAATTCATCTCTGCCGCCTTCAGTTATATCAGCAATAAGGTCGGAATTGGAAGCAGCAGAGGAGGGGACTGCAGCAAGAAGGACAATAGTGATAAATACCATTGCCCTTCTTACTATATTAAAATTTTTTATTTCATCCATTAACTGGGAATTCATAGACACCGTGAAGATATCCCAGGGTGATTGCCTTTGTAACATCTCTGTCCAGATAATCCCTGTTGGTCTTGCTGTACTGATATATTATCATCATCACTGAACCCACGAGCATGGATGATGCGACAGTGGAGTCTATATTCTGACGAAAGATATTATGATCTCTCAGCTCTGAAATTTCTCTTGCAATGATATTGATGGCCTTTTCGAGAAAACCTGTGACATGTTCAGAGACTTCTTCGTCAATGCCGGCAATGTCTCTGTATATCAGTTTAATTACAATTGGCTCCTCGGAAAGTACAACCAGACAGGATGCGATTCTGTTGTCTATGAATTTGACTATGGTCTCATTGTCCTGTTTAAGCTCAAAAAAATCTTTTAGATCGTCGGGATCCAGAATATCTTCGATTGTTTCTGCTACAGAATCGAGTATTGCATAGAGAATTTCTTTTTTGTTGCTGAAATACTGATATACTGTACCACGGGCAATATCAAGCTCTTCACAGATCTGTCCAATGTGAGTGCTCTGAAATCCCCTGGATATAAACATTTCCTTTGCAGTATCAATAATCTGTTGTTTTCTTCTTTCGCCTTTTGGTGGCATCAGGATTACCTCATAATTTATAAAAAAAGTTTAACGGCGGCGTGATCTTCTATTTTTTTTGTGACCACTATTTAAGCAGATCAGATTCTATGACCATTGATATTTTTTTTGTTATTTAATGTGTTTAGTTCATTTTTGATGGGAATAAGTGCTTCTTTCAATTCCTGCACAATTTTATCGGCCTTTTCCTGTAATTCTCTGCTCATATCAGTTCTCTTATTTAATTATAGTATAATATTATTATCGTATAATTATCAAGAACTTTAAACAGGAAAAATTAATTATATATTTAATTTAAAATGAATAAAGAAACGAAATTTCGTATAAAAGTAACATCATTATCAAAAAGGTCAACGAATTTTTTTTGAAGTTCTTCCAAAAAGTGTAGATTCTGCGCAGATTTGTCGGTTGTACTCTACAGAATGAAGTGCCTGTTCAGTCAGGCAAGAGTGTTGAACATTCTGCCTGACTGACTGTTTTCTGATTCAATTTTAATTTCCGCTCCGATAAGCATGAAGAGAAAATTTTTGACTTCACTTAAGTCCATCATCATATTTTCACGGATTTTCTGGTTTTCCTGTTTAGATTCTTTTTCGGGTATATCTTTTTTGCCCACTTCCTTCAAAGGTTCTTCTATAATAAGACCTTTGTCCATTTTCGGATTAGAATTGGTGAATTCCTGAAGTTTGTAAGTGTTCTCTCTGTAAGTACTTTCTATCGCTGCATTCATGACCAGAACCTCCTTGTCCATGGTATACCTTATTATCGGTGGGATCAGGAATTTTGATAATAGAATTTTTGTATTAAAATTTCATTTTTATTAATTTGTTGTTGAATAGTTCTCATTCAACAATCAGTGTTTTATCGTGAAATTTATGAAATCGGGAATAAATAATGTCCATTGAAGAAATGAGCCGGGAACAGCTTGTCGAAAGAATAGCTGCTCTTGAACAGGAGCTGACCACCAGATGGCATGAGGAAGAGGGTTTTGCTCTGATATACGATGCTCTTGATTCCACTCTTAACGGCGTAGCGATCACAGATCTCCAGGGAGTTATCCGCTATGCAAATCCGTCATTTCTCTATATGTTTGAATACAGGGACAGGGCGGAGGTGACAGGTAATTACGCCATGGATATTTTTGTGGCAAACAGAATCAGTGAATTCTCCGACCTCGAAAGGATTATCGAGTCCGGTGGTGAAAACAGCCAGGAATTCTATGTATATAGAAACGACGGTTCTATATTTCAGGTTGAGGTGCTCACCTCCACAATTAAAGATAAGCACGAGAGCGTTATCGGAAGAATGCTTTCTTTTAATGATATAACAGAGAGAAAGAAGGTGGAGTGGGAGAATAAGAGACTATCCCGGATGATTCTCACCTCCCAGGAGATGGAGAGGCAGAGGCTGTCCAAGGACCTTCATGATGGAGTAGGGCAGACCATTCTTGCTGCTAAACTTAATTTTGTGGCCTTTCAGAAGGATATGAAAAAGCACAGAGACAGATTCCAGGTGGGATTGCAGTTTATCGACACTGCCAGCCAGGAGCTTCGTGAAATATATAATGATCTCTATCCCTCAATCCTGAGTGACATGGGACTGGAATCGACTGTACGGTGGTATTCGAAAAATTCACTTGAACTTAACAGAATTAAAACTGCTATAGATATAGATCTTGAAGAGCAGCTTCTTCATAATATAGAAGTGGATATCTACAGAATTATAAAGGAGATATTTGCAAACATAATCAAGCACTCAAGTGCTACTGAAGTATCGATCAGACTCTATGAGGAGAGTGATGATGTAATCCTGCAGATAGAGGACAACGGAAAGGGATTTGATCCTGAAGAAGCCGGCAGTCAGAGAAGAGGTTTCGGCCTGTCCAATATTAAGCAGAGAGTGAACAGCCACGGAGGTATGTTTGCTGTCAAATCATCTCCCGGTTCGGGAACTTCCATTAAAATAAGTATCAGGAATAGCGGAATTGAAGAATAAAACAAAAATATTTTTAGTAGATGATCACACCATATTGAGGGAAGGCCTTAAATTAATAATTGAGGATGTGGAAAATTACTGCGTGGTCGGCGAATCAGGTGACGGAAAGGAGGCTCTCGATCTTATAGAAAAACTGGAGCCTGATATTTCCATTCTCGATATATCTCTTCCCGGCATGAGCGGCATTGATATTGTCAGACATTTGAAGAAGTATCAGCTGGCCACGAAGATTATAATTTTATCCAGGCATGACAATGATGAGTATATAAAGCAGCTCCTGAAACTGGGTGTTGACGGATATGTTCTCAAGGATGATGCGGGAGAGGATCTGCTCAGAGCAGTGGAGGCAGTCCTGAATGGAGACAAGTACCTCAGTCCCAGAGTGGCCTCTCAGGTTGTTTCTGAATACATCAGTCTTGACGGCATGATCGGAAAACCGGGGGAATCCCAGTTCGATCTTCTCACCGGGAGGGAACGGGAGGTTCTTAAGCTTTTAGCTGAAGGCATGACCGGCCAGGAAGCCGCCGATTGTCTTAGGATTTCTGCAAGAACTATCAAGGCTCACAGGGCTAATATTATGAAAAAGCTTGACATCCACAAAACAAGCGAACTTATTCTCTACGCAGTAAAAAACCACATTGTTGAGGTTTAGCAATTGTGCGGCTCTTAAGCTCCGGAAGTATTAAATCAGGACATGTAAAAATAGTACTTTTGCCGGTGTATATTAGTCCTATCTCCCTATTGACACACCCCTGTAAATCTATATAATCATAAAATAAAGACCTCAAAGGTCTGTCCTGTCTTTCATCTCTCAGCCTGTCATTGTCTTGAAATTAAAGTAAATTTTGAATTTTCGGCAGTGCTGGTTTTAGACCTGTCGGCGGGTATGCAAAAAATTATGGATTATGGTAAATGCCAAAAATAAGAGTAGAAAATGTTTATAAAATATTCGGTTCAAATGTAAAAAGTGCATTGAACATGTTAAACGGAGGTGCCGACAAGTCCGCTATCCTGAAGAAAACAGGCTGTGCTGTGGGTGTTGTCGATGCTTCCTTTGAAGTATACGAGGGAGAAACTCTTGTTATCATGGGTCTCTCGGGAAGCGGCAAATCAACGCTTCTAAGATGTCTGAACAAACTGCATAAAGTCACTTCCGGCAAGGTATTCATAGATGATGTGGATGTTACCGCATTGAACGAAGATGATCTCATAGAATTCAGGCGCAAGAAATTCGGAATGGTATTCCAGCGCTTTGCACTTCTTCCCAATAAAACAGTTCTTGAAAACACCTATTTCGGACTCGAGATTCAGGGAGTTGATCTGGAAGTGCGAGTTCAAAAAGCGAAAGAAGCTCTTGACCTTGTGGGGCTAAAGGGATGGGAAAATCATTATCCGTCTCAACTGAGTGGCGGTATGCAGCAGAGAGTGGGACTTGCAAGATCTCTGTCTGTTTATCCGGATATACTTCTGATGGATGAGGCCTTCAGCGCACTCGATCCGCTTATAAGGACTGAAATGCAGGATGAGCTTCTCAGTCTGGAAGATGCAGTAAAGAAGACAATTATTTTCATTACTCACGATCTCAGTGAAGCACTTAAAATCGGAGACAGAATTGTTCTGATGAAGGATGGAAAGATTGTTCAGATAGGCACACCCGAGGATATCCTTTCAAATCCTGCTAATTCATATGTAGAAAAATTTGTAGAGAATGTGGATATGACCAGGGTTCTTACCGCAAGGGACGTTATGATTAAGGCCAGCACAATAACATTCCCCAAGGACGGGCCTAAAACTGCACTTCATACAATGAGAGAAAAGGGTATTTCCAGTATCTTCGTTGTAGATAAGGCGAGATATTTTAAAGGAATAGTCTCTGCCGAGAATTCAAAGGCCGCTATAGAAAAGGGCGATAAGCAGATAGATGATTTTCTTGAGAGTATTGATGAGTACAAGGTACTGCCGGATACTCCTCTTCAGGAGATTATGCCTGTCATGGCTGATGCCCGGTATCCCATTGCAGTAATTGATGAAAATAATAAATTTCTTGGAATGATAGTGAGAGGTTCTGTTATCGCCGGGCTTTCCATTGGAAAAGGAGACGAAGAATGATAATCCCTAAACTACCGCTTGCTAAAGCAGTTGATGTGTCGATAGATTATCTTACAGATAATTTCTCCTTTATAACAAAGGGCATATCCAATGTGATGGAAACAGGAATTGATGCGGTTAATAATGCGCTTCTGTTTCTCCATCCTTTAATCTTAATAGCAATTTTTGTGGCAGCTGCCTGGTATTTAAGCACAAGAGGCATTGCTCTGTTTACAACCATCGGTCTTCTGTTCATACTGAATCTCGGGTTGTGGAAGGCGATGGTTTCATCACTTACTCTGGTGCTTCTGGCTACATTTATTTCCGTGTTGTTCGGTATGCCTATGGGAATTTTTGCAGCATTGAATACGCGGTTTAACAGGGTAATAATGCCGGTGCTTGATTTCATGCAGACAATGCCGGCATTTGTATATCTGATTCCGGCAATTCCCTTTTTCGGACTTGGAGCGGTTTCAGCTGTTTTCACTACGGTTATATTTTCCATGCCTCCTGCAATCAGGCTTACATGTCTGGGAATTCAGCAGGTGCCTGTTGAGTATATTGAGGCAGCCGATGCATTCGGTGCTACCCAGAGGCAGAGACTGTTTAAGGTTCAGCTTCCTCTTGCCAGGCCTACAATCATGGCAGGAATAAATCAGACAATCATGCTTGCACTTTCAATGGTGGTTATCGCGGCAATGATCGGAGCCGGCGGTCTTGGAGGCGAGGTCTGGAAAGCTATACAGAGACTCAAGCCGGGCATGGGTTTTGAGGCAGGTCTGGCTGTTGTAATAATGGCTATTATCCTTGATAGAATTACTCAGAAAATAAGTAAAAAAAGCTAAAAATAAAAGGAGTAAAGTATGTTGAAAAAGATATTTGTAACAGTTATTGCAGTATCTCTTAGTGCGGCTGTTCTTTCAGGCTGTGCCAAGAAAGAGACCAAGGGCAAGGTAGAACTTGCATATGTTGAGTGGTCTACAGAAGTAGCAAGCACGAATGTGGTAAAGTCCGTACTCCAGGAGAGAATGGGCTATGAAGTTGTCATGAGAGCAGTGAGCGCATCTGCTATGTGGCAGGCAGCAGGTTCCGGGGATGTGGATGGTCTTGTAGCTGCATGGCTTCCTACTACCCACAATCACTATCTTGCAAAGGTTAAGGATAAAGTTGACAATTTGGGCAAGAACTTAATCGGTACAAAAATAGGACTTGTTGTTCCTGCATATGTGACAATTGATTCAATTGCAGAAATGAATGCAAATGCGGATAAATTTAAGGGTAAGATCATAGGTATTGATCCCGGTGCCGGTTTGATGTCAAAAACAGAGGTCGTGATGAAGAAATACGGCCTGGATAAATTCAAACTTGTTGAGGGAAGCGGTGCAACAATGACTGCAGCTCTTAAGGATGCTATCAAGAATAAAGAGTGGATTGCAGTAACAGGCTGGACACCTCACTGGAAGTTTGCAAGATGGCAGCTCAAGTATCTTTAAGACCCCAAGAATGTTTACGGCGGTGAAGAGTATATCTCTACTATTGTCAGAAAGGGACTGGATAAGGATATGCCTGAAGTTTATAAGTTTCTCAAAAACTTCAAATGGACTCCTGCTGATATGCAGAAAGTAATGGTATTGAATCAGGAAGACGGTGCTGATCCTTATGAGAATGCAAAAAAATGGATTGAAGATAATAAGTCGGTTGTTGACGGCTGGCTGAAATAGTAATAATAAGTATCAGTAAGTAAAAAAGAGACACGTGAACCGTGTCTCTTTTTTTTATAATAAACTATATTGTAATTAGCCCCGTAATCTCCTCTTTCTTCGAGACAATGAGTTCCACACCTGACATGGAGATATTATCGCAGGTCTCCAGCACTTTTTTCACCGATTCTCCGGCAACTTTCGGATCATTATTCTCTCTGCTCAGGTGGCCCAGAAGAATATACTGAAGCTTTTCGCAGAAGAGTTCTGAAATCAGTCGCCCTGAGGTCTCATTTGAAAGGTGGCCCTCATCGCTCAGTATTCTCTCCTTTATATAGTAGGGATAGCTTCCGTTTTCAAGCATTTCAATATCGTGGTTTGCTTCAATAAAGAGAATATTTGAATCTTTCAGATGTTCCTTTGTGTAGCTGTCGTAGCATCCCAGATCTGTTGCAACGCTGATTTTCTTATCTTTCTTAGTGAAGGTATAGCATACCGGCTCCACGGCATCGTGGGATGTACTGAAGGGGTGTACATCAATCTCTTTTATTTTGAGCTTGCTGTCCGGTGTTATTTCGTGAAACAGCATCTCATCAATGGTTCCCGTCAATTTTGATGAGATGATCTTCCTCCACGTCGGTTCTGTTGCGTATATGGGAATATTGTATTTTCTTGAGATAACTCCAAGTCCCTTTATGTGATCTGAATGCTCGTGGGTGATCAGAACAGCATCGATGCTTTCCGGTTCTACGCCTATTGAGTTCAGTCCGGCCTTCACTCTCTTTCCGCTGATGCCTGCATCGATCAGTATATGGGTATTATCGGAACCGACGTATATGCAGTTTCCACTGCTGCTGCTTGCTATACTGCATATTTTCATCATGGGATAGTTTACCTCTGGAATGTGTTTATTAACTGTGGTTTCGTCGGTGATATTTGTCAAGGTGAAGTTTGTGTTTGATTCAACCTTCGAAGAGACGCACGGCCGTGCGTCTCTACGGGAATTCTTTTTAGGAATTTGTCATCCCTGTTTTACCCGCTTTAATTTTTGTTTACAATAAGTTGTAAATACCGGGATCTCATAGAGTGGTTTATGGAAACATGAACCTGTGCTGAGCAACGTAGAAGTATTAACACCAATGAATATGAATTAGATTCTCAGAGAATATCGGAAGATTCTCAGAGAATGTCGGAAGATTCTCCGAGAATGTCGGAAGATTCTCAGAGAATGTCGGGAGATTCCCGGAGAATGTCGGAAGATTCTCCGAGAATGTCGGAAGATTCTCAGAGAATGTCGGAAGATTCTCAGAGAATGTCGGGAGATTCCCGGAGAATGTCGGAA
>CAYNFB010000055.1:0-14594 GCA_964396355.1 uncultured Leptospirales bacterium
ATCCTTTAAATGACACATTTGACCGTTAGTTCACTTTTAAAGCAATATTTTACTTCATTTTTCAATAAAAGAGCGGTTCTGGGGATATATGTATTGACAAAAGTCTTGCAACTTACTAAGTTACTTTAAGCTGGTTACATACAATTAAATCTTCTATAATCTTTCCTTTCTTTACCCGGGTAAATTTAATAGCAGTGAAATGAAGTATCCAGATAGGGGAGCATTCCCGATCAAATTACAGGAGTTAGCAGCATGGTACATGGTACAGTAAAATGGTTTAACGACCAGAAAGGTTTCGGATTTCTTACAGCAGATGACGGAAGAGAAATTTTCGTACATCACACAAGCATTATCGCAGACGGATTCAAAACACTTCCAGAAGGTGCGGAAGTTCAGTTTGAAATTGAGCAGGGAGATAAGGGACCAAGAGCGGTTAAAGTACAAGTTATCTAATCCGCCCTTAACCTTATAGATCAAAAAACCCGTTCTTAATTTCAGTTCGGGTTTTTTTTTGCTTTCGAAACTTAATCACAGCTCACCTTTCCTGTATATCCTTGGAGACATGCCTGCAATTTTAGAAAATGTAGTGCAGAATGTCGTATATGAGTTAAATCCCACGGCAATGCTTATTGACATAATCGACCTGTCCGGCTCCTCCACCATGAGCTTCTTTGCCTCTTCTATTCTAAACTCATTTATAAATGTATTAAAATTTTTCCCAAGTCTCTCGTTAAGAATCTGCGATAGCTGATGAGAAGAAACACCCAGTTCATCGGACAGTTTTTTCAGAGTCAAATCCTCATCGGCGAATGCCTTGTCGGTGAGCATCAGCTCGTAAAGATGTTCCTTCACTGAGTCAATGTCAAGATTCCCCAGATAGGACTGGCCGTACCTGGCCTTATGCATCTCAATTTTTAAATTTCTGTTATATCCTGGCATTCTCCGCGAGACTATATATACCGCGAAGATGAATGTATTTGCAATGACCATGGACGCGCGGACCAGTGCCATTGAGAAAATATCACCCGCAATTGAAATAACGGTTGTGACAGCCATAATGAATACGAAGAAGTAGCCGATTTTAAAAACAGACTGAACCGGCCTGCCTCTTTCATGAGTTTTTCTCCAGAGAATGAAAAATCTCACCAGCATGAAAGAAAGCAGAGTCAGAAAAAAAACTTTGCTCAAAATAATAAGAAAATATAGTCCTTTCGAATAAAGCGGAATCAGATCAAAGCTTTCTCCGGTCAGCGGGCCGGCATTGAGATCTCCAGGACTAACAACAACAATTCCCGGCACAGCGGAGATCAGACAGTACAATGCAGAGAGAATCGCCGGAATAAAAAACAGAGAGAATTTAAAATCAAGCCTGTAGGTGGAGGAGAAAAGCCACACATAGCGCATGAGAATTACGGGAGTTACAGCAAATGATACGGGTATGAGAAAGATTATCACCCCGTAGAGTTCAGGGTAAATCCACGTGCTGTAGAGAGAGACCTGCATAATGACCAGCCCCTGCCCCATGAATGAAAGGGAAAAGATATAGTGTATCAGATCTTTGTCCTTCAGCGCAAGCTGTCCCAGAGCAAAGATCATAAGGAAAAAAGCACCCAGAAACATGTAGAAAACGATAAAGACATCCATGGAATTCCCTCACAGCCAGTATTCATCGAAGAAATTTATTTTCCTAAATTGACGTTTAAAGGGCAATGTTTTTTTTATTTCAGGACATCCCTCCTTTCATCTCCTGCGTTCAGCACTCCAGTTTCTCCCCGTCGGCAGTCTGCATACTCATATCCCATTTTTTCCCGTTAATTACGTAGTATAGTGCAGGAAACACAATCAGAGTAAGTACCGATGAGAATGCAAGCCCCATAATCAGAGCAAACGCAAGTCCCGCCCATACCGGGTCACCGACTATAGTCAGCGATCCCAGCATCGTTGTAACAGTAGTGAGCATTATCGGCCGAAATCTTGTCAGTCCGGCCTGAAGCAGAGCATCCTCAACACTGGTACAGGTATTTTTAAATGTATTAAGATACTCAAGAAGAATAATCGAGTTATTAACGGCAATACCCGCAAGCGCAATAACACCGATCATTGATGTAGCATTGAAATATATTCCGCTTGTAAATCCCAGGATCATGAAGCCCGGCATAACTCCAACGAGGCTCAGAGGTATGGTGGACATAATGATAAGCGGATCTGAATATGACTTAAATTGGGCAACGAGGACCATATAGATAAGAAATACCGCAAAAGCCATGGCAAGGCCGAGGTCTCTGAACACCTCCAGAGTGAGCTCCCACTCTCCGCCGATGCTTATGCTGAGACTCCTGCCGTCTGAAGTATTGTAGTCAGCGCCGAATAGAGAAAATCCGGCAAGCTCCCCCTTCCCGTCGGGAAGCCTGTAGCTGTACAAAAATTTCAGCAGATCAATTGCCGCATAAGTCACTGACCGGTTCTCCATATCGCCGTAAAGATAAATAGTATTCACCCCGTTTTCCCGCCTCAAAGCTCTCTCCGTGGCTGTTTTCTCTATTGTCACGAGATCACTTAAGCGCAGCTTAATCCTCAGATCATTAAACAGGTAGATCTTTTTAAGAACTGCCGGGTCCATGCGGAACTTTCTGTCAAACCGCAGTGTAATATACTCCTGTTCTATATTACTTCTATTATGATATATACCTACAATGGATCCCGAAAAGGCCGTGTTTATGCTTTTCACAAGGCGCTTTGCGCTGATTCGGCTGACGAAGGCTCTCTTGTGATTTACCCTGAGGTGAATGGTCTGAGTATCATCCTCAATAGATGTATCGGTATCAACGACTCCATCAATTTTCTTTACGTGGCCGTAGAGATCACCGGCAATGCCGCTGCAGCATTTTTCATCATATCCCTGAACACGCACGAGAAGAGTGGACAGCACCGGCGGGCCTGGAGGATCTTCAACAAGCTTAATTTTAATCTTTCGTTTCGATATTCTGCCGGATGCTTCGATTAATCCCGGACGAAGATTTTCCACAATCTCCTCTGATTTGAGTTTTCTGTCACCCGCTTCAGTGAGGCCCACACGCAGAGTGGCCTGATGACTCCCTGTTCTTGCCGAGACGTTTCTGAAAAGTCCGCTGAAATCCAGCACTGGCGGAGTGCCTACGAAGCTCTGTACCATTACAATATTCTTCTCATTGAGAAGATACTTTTCATAGCCGTTTACGACATCCAGTGTCTCCTCCAGAGGAGTTCCAGCAGGCATGTCTATATAGAGAAAGAATTGTTCCCTGTCAGCCTTGGGCAGCATCCTGAACTTAACAAGTTTCACAGCAGGGAGGAGGAGGGACACAATAACCAGAGCAAGAATTATATAAAGGGTTCTTTTCCGCTTTTTCTCATCTGTCAGCATGGAGTGCAGAAAATTTCTGTAGAAATTAAATACCGCCCCGCCTGCTTTACTCATAGTCTGAGCATATCTGTTTTACCTGGTCAGGATTTAAGGACTACAGAAGCCATCCAGGGATTTATAGACAGAGACAGCAGAAGCGAAACAATAAGGGCAACAGGAACAAAAAACGGAATGGGCCCCATATAGGGTCCCATCATGCCTGTGACAAAAGCCATAGGAAAGAAGGCAAGAACCGTAGTAACAGTAGACATAAAGAGCCCCGGGCCGACCTCGTTTACAGAAGCAATAATAGAACTGATACTGCTGTCCTCATCATCCAGGTCTTTAAGATTTCTAACTATGTTCTCTATTACTACAGTGGCACTGTCCACCAGAAGTCCCAGCGACAGGATCAGGGCAAAGAGAGTAATCCTGTTTATATTCTGTCCGGTAAATAGTCCGATAATGAAGACACACGCCAGAGTTAAAGGAATTGACACCGCCACAAGAAAGGCGGCCCTGCGGTTGAGGAAGAGGAACAAAATGATGACAACTATCAGTATGGCCGTGAAAAGATTCATCACAAGACCTCCGATCTCGTTTGAAGCTATCCGCCCTTCATCTACGATAACAGCTGCACTTATGTTTTGCGGAATAAACCCGGATTTCAGACGATCCAGTTCACCTTGTATCCGTTCAGTCACATCGGTTATATTCGTACCTTTCAGCTTGGCAATGCTGAGAAGTACTACTGAATCAGATACTTTAATCCGGCCTTCTCTCTTTATTGAATGACGAACGTACTCTTCAACTTCCTCGGTGCGTTCCCTTACATCTGCAACTTCTTTCAGCAGGATCTGCCCGTAGTCACCGGTTACAACAACGCTGTTCTCCAGATCTGACGGTTTGCGGATCAGACTGGAAGCCTCAAGGGGAATATACCCTGATTTATTCTTTATATATCCTGAATGGATATAGATATTGTCCCTTGCAAGAGCATTCTCTATGTCCATCAGTCCAATGCCGATTTTTTCAAGTTTAAAAGGATCAACTACAATGGCCAGTTCCTTCCTGCGTCCTCCGGTTACATTGATGTTTGATGCTCCCTTTACCATGCGGAGCCTGTCTCTGAGTTTAAAGCCGAACTTACGAAGGCTTACCGGATCCGCATCTTCAGAGGTGACAGCAATTGTCAGGACAGGAACATCATCAGGATCTATTGACCTGATTACCGGTTCATTGACTCCCACCGGAATCCGGTGCATATTGCTTCTTATCCTGTCATCAAGTGTTATCTTGGCAGAATCAGGATCCTCTCCAACATAGAAATTAACAGTGAAGACTGCCCTGCCGCCTTTGACAGAATAGGAGTAGATATCCTCAACTCCAACGATATCGGAGACTACATTTTCCAGAGGTTTTGTAACCTCTTCCAATACCTCATTCTTATCAGCTCCCGGATAATCAATTATAATTTCGAAGGATGGCGCAGTAATCTTAGGGTTATACTGTTTAGGCGTAGCAAGGAATGAGATAAGCCCCCATATAAAAAATGCAATCACAAGTATTAGTGAAAGATTTCCGTTTCTGACAAAAATTGAGGCGAGTTTCCCGGTCCAGTTCATATTCCCCCCTGCTGCGGCCATAGTATTACCAGCTTTTCAAATTCCGATTCTGTTTGCATATAATATTATATCCGCCATGGCAATTCAATTATCTCTCACACCAAAATAATTGAATTTAAGTAACGCACAACGTATTGTGTAATTCATAACAATATAACTCATATTTAATAGGATTTCAACAATTAACTTTTGCTGTTATATTTCACTCTAAACTTTCGGGTTGAATTCAATCTTTACACCCTCCCTGAACTCCTGCGGTTTGTGTCCGGTGCATTTCTGAAAAACCCTGTTAAATGTCCGAAGACTGTCGAATCCGGCATCTGTTGAGATATGTGTAACAGTTTCATCTGTTTCCAGCAGCATTTTCATTGTGTATTCAATTCTGTATCTGTTGATATAATATGATATTTCCAGGAAAGAGACAGATAGAAAAAGAAAACTGTTATTACAGCAGGATCGGATCTTCTTAGTGATATCACGATTTTCTATCCTGAAAAAAAGTCTATCTGAATCGGGAATATATTTTATTCAAAAACATTAAATTAAATTATGATCTATCCGAATTAGATGGAATAAGAGAGCCCTGATCCCATTTTTAAACGAGGCGGAGGTAAAATATCAAAAAAATTAAAGCAGAACATAGAAACGGCTTATTTTAGAAAAAATTCATCCACACCGGAAATTTCAATACATTCCTCAATGACTTTATTATAATTTATTAACTTTAAATTTCGACCTTGGCTAACAAGCTTTGACTTCAGTCTGAATAATACAGCTATAGCATTGGAGTTAATATATCTCTGATTCTTCAAATCCACAACCATATCTCTGCTGTCCGATATAATAAATTGGCCGGCGTGATCTTCCAGATGCTTTATCAGTGATGATATATTTTGACTGCTTAATAAATATACCCTCTCACTATCCTCTTCTATGATATTAAACATGTATATTCTCCAGTATCTGTTGCAAGATAATTCAGTATTGCAGTATAATCTGCCTGATTAGTCAATTATAACATGACATATTGTACTGGAAAAAGCAAGCCATACTCTGATTAATCATAAAATGGCGATAAAAAAATCAAGTGAAGTTAAAATTCAGTTCCTCAACCCTGCCCCTTCCCTGTACTCTGCCGGGCTCTGACCGGTAAACTTCTTAAATACTCTGTTGAATGTGCGCAGACTGTCAAATCCGGATTCTATATATATACGTGTAACAGTCAGGTCACTTTCTGCAAGACGGCGCTTCGCATCATCAACTCTCAATCTGTTGATGTAATCGGCAAGACTGCAGCCTGTATAGCTGTTGAACATTCGGCTGAACGTATCGGGATTCATATCTGCAGCAGAGGCAAGAATTTCGCGGTTAAGGCTTTCCCGGTAATTTTCTTTTATAAAACGGCAGACCTCTTCTAATTTATGCTCTGTGTTCTCTGTTACTTCCGCTTTCTTTCTGTTTATCTTCTGTGAAAGTTTATCACGAAGCTCACGGTTTTTTCTTTCAAGATTATTGCGGAGAATCCGCAACTCCATCTGATTTTTTATGCGCAGTTTCAGTTCATC
Organism: uncultured Leptospirales bacterium; assembly: GCA_964396355.1. Lineage (GTDB taxonomy): Bacteria > Spirochaetota > UBA4802 > UBA4802 > UBA5550 > CAYNFB01. Next base: position 6,573 of record CAYNFB010000055.1, read on the forward strand.
AGAGCTGAAGGGCTTGGTCACGTAATCTATTGCGCCAAGTTCAAGGCCTTCCAGCTTCATCAGGTCATCGGCTCTGGCTGTGAGAAAAAGCACAGGCATTCCGGCAAATCTCTCGTCCAGCCTTATTCTTCGAAGAAGTTCATGGCCGTCCATTTCCGGCATCATTATGTCCGAAAGGACGAGATCGATTTCCGGATTTTCATCGAGAACCGTCAGTGCTTCAATACCGTTCGGGGCCTGCAGTGTCCTGTACCGTTCAGAGAGAAGGCCCTGCAGCAGCCGTGACATGTCGCTGTTGTCCTCAACTATAAGTATTGTACTCTGCTCGTCGGGAAAATTTTTCGGAGAACCATCATTCTCTGTTTCAAAAATTTTACTCTCACCGGAACTTACTCCTCTCACAAAGGGCATTGTTCCCGTGTATGAACCGGCACCTGTAAACTCGACGTCCTCCCGGCCCTTGAAGTGTTCCCTCCCTGCCGGGAAAGTGAGAGTGAACACTGTGCCGTGATTTTCAGGAAACTCACCCTCGTGACGGCTTATGACAGAGACGGTTCCTCCGTGAAGTTCAGTGTATTCCTTCACAACGGCAAGGCCGATTCCGGTACCCTCAAAGTTTCGGGTAGTTCCGGTATCGGCCTGACTAAACCTGTCAAAAATAGTTTCAATTCTGTCGGAGGGTATTCCTGTACCGGTATCTGAAAATTTCAGCTTTATGTTTTCGCTGTCCTCTTCAACGCTGATGGAGATCTCCCCTCCTGCAGATGTGAACTTGAGAGAGTTTGAAAACAGATTTGCTGTTATATGGCCAAGCTTTTCAGTATCTGCAAAAATATTAACCGGCGATTCCGGAAGCACACATCTGATCCTGATGCCCTGATAGTCGGCAGCAGACTCCATTTCTGCGCAGTACCGGGTGACTGCCGTGCACAGGTCGGTTTCAGACAACTTCAGTTGCATTCGTCCCGCAGAAATTTTTGATATGTCGAGGAGGTCGTTTATCAGAGACAGCAGGTGACGGCCGTTTCTCTGCATCATCTCAAGAGTATCGGGTTCGGGGAGCCTTCCCTTCAGAGCCTCATCGACAGGAGAGAGAATCAGAGTGAGAGGGGTACGCAGCTCATGGGAAACATTGGAAAAGAAGTCTGTCTTGGCCCGGTCCAGTTCCTTAAGCTTTTCGTTTGCCTCGGCAAGTTCAGCAGTGCGTTCAGTTACTTTCTGTTCAAGGGAATTTCTTTCCTGAAGAAGAGTCTGTGATAAGCTGACAAGTTCATTCTGCCTTAACTCATTATCACTTACAATTATTTTTAAGTGATTCTCAAGATGATTATTTCTTGCACCTCTATCCAAGCTGTTGAGCAGAAAATAAATAAACAAATTCGTTAATACTATAATTCCAGAATAATTTAGTAGATTCAATGAAAGTTTATAGCTTGTTATTAATAAAAATACAGTAAGTAAATTTGTTAATGTAAAAACAACATGTCTTGAAATTCTGTAATTTTTTATCCACTTTATTTGAAAACTGAAATTATACTTTTCTATATTCTGTATATTTTCAATAACCGGGACATTTGTCAGATTAAACAATTTGTGAATAATCTGTTTGTAACATGAAATAAAGATATTATTCACATTAAAGGAGATTGATGTTTCATAGTTCCCAAAATTAAAAACTTTGGTTCTTTGGAGTTCAAAGAGTAAGAAATTGTTACCTAATTCAGAAACTGTCAGTTTGTGAGTGTCGGTTGTTTTACTCATCATCAATTCAAAAGATTTCATCAGCATCTTGTCCGGCAGATAGGAATACCTTTTTAAATTATAAACGTCAAAGCATTGGTCGACAATAGTCCTATAGCTATTCAAATTCAGAATGATTTTATTGAATTCATAAAGATAAAATTGTAATTCTGAGCTGTACCAGGAATGTTCAATGCTGCTTATGTCATTTTTAAAATTAAGGGTACTTTCATGGGCGATTAATGAGTCTGCAAGGGTAAAGAAGAAATCATAATCAAAGCCTTTATTACCAAAATATTTAATATTGGCATACATTATGCCATTGGTCACGTCTTTTCTTTCCTCACCAAAAGGATCAAAGGACAAAAATCCTTTTTCATAAATCTTGTGATAAACACTCAGCTGCTCATCGCTGTTCTCTCCAAAATGGAAATCATATCTGCCGATGATTTTTTTAGTGAACATTATAAGATAGAAATAATATTCATTATTATACCATCTGGTTTTATCAGACAGCATTTCACGAGTTACAAAATATTCATTACCTTTAACGTGATCATTCAGGAGGCGTATCAGTGCCTCCGTATCTCCACCGCATTCTTCAAAATAGAGCAGCGTTTCATTTACGGCTTCACCAGAAATACCGTATATCTCTTCAATTTCATTTTCAACTGGTTTAAGATACTCTCCATACGAATCGACAGGCCAGGGGGCAAACTGCATTTTGCGGCCCTCCACATCAATGCCCCATTTTCTGCTATTCATAACATAACCTCAAAGTAAAATTTACAACAGGGCTCTGAGCCTGCAGAGCTGCAGGCGCGAAAAGACAGACCAGAACAATATAAAACAAAGCTTTTTTCATGAAATAGATGAAAATCCCGGAATTAGTTTTTATAGAGTATTTATTAAGAAAAAAGCGGGCAAAGTCAAGAAGTTTTAAAGCCCGATAAGGCTTTAAGGGGGATAAATTTAATACATGCAATTCACAAGCGCAAATTGATTACGGCCATAATCCGATCTGGCGGATTATAGCCGGTGAGAAAAAGCTGAACTTTTATCTAAACAGATCCTTCAGGGAGCCGCCTTTCAGTGAACGGGCTGCTTCTTTCACAACGAGTTTCCTGATAGTTTCGTAGGGAACCTTTTTCTTTATCTTAACATTTACCGGAATAGCCGTACCCAGACTGTATTTTCCTATAATCATATCCATATATACGGTAATATCAAATGTAATGTATTTCGGCATGGAGCCCAATGCCTTTATTGCGTCTTTAAAAGGTATGGAGAAAGTTACCGGTCCTTTCGCACTGTGCCCTTTTTTAATCTGAAGAACTTTATTATGGCTGAATGTAGTTACCCTTCTGTTATCAAGGAAGATTATTCCGTCCATTCTCTCCATTCTAACATCTGTTGATGACTTATTTTCTATTTTAAAAAGCGCATCGATAACTACACTGCTCAGACTGGAACCCTGAAGTTTTACTGAACGGGGATGAACTTCAAGAAGTTCATATTTACATTTGGCAAGGTTCTTTCTTGCATCAATATTCTGCTGAAGTGTTTTGCATGAAAAAAAAGACAAAACAAAAACGAAACAGAGTGCCGGTACAATGTATTTTTTCATAGTATTTTCCTTAAGTTTTTATCTGATTCACTTTTTACAGCCGATTCTGTTTTATTTCAAGGAAAATATCAGGGAAGAGTCAAATGGAAAGCAATAAAAGTCATCAGGATGTGGGCACACCATGAATGATATACAGTGCATGTACGGTTCCGGCGTATAATATAATACTCCGATGACGTAAATCAACTTATCTTAAGGAAGTCCTCGAGCCCCGCAAGCTCTATGCACTTTTTTATACTGTCATTGCAGTTGATCAGGCGCACAGATCGCTCTTTCACAAAGAGTCTGGAAGCACATTTTATCAGAGATGCAAGCGTCATTGAATCGATGTAGTACTGACCTTTCATATCGAGAGTAAGATCTCCTTCCTCCACGGAAATATAACTGTCGATCTTTCTTTCCAGAGATTTGATTCCCGAAAGGAATACAGAACCGGGAAGAGATGATTCTTTCGTATTATAGATCATATTATTATGAATCATATGCACTGTTCCTTTGATTATCAAGTTTGTATAAATGAGATTACAAGACAGATCTCAGGAGGCAAGACATCCTGTGATTGATCATATTATGACTATATAAAAACATGGCCATTTTCAGATTAATCAGATTACGGCGACATCAGTTATTAGAATTGCAAATTATTGCGGGATAAGATAAAGTCGAAGATAAAGAGAAAGGGCAGAGCTGAATGCCCTGCCCCCCTATGCACATACAAAAAAAGAAATCAGCCAAGGAAAATTGGCTTCTTCTCCATTTTAATCAAAAACTTTGTAAAATTGCTGAATTTAAAATGAATAATCTCCTTCTCCTGATTAGGGCTGAGAACGATCAGATCTGCCCATTTAACGAGTCTTACAGACAGAGCAGCCTTAAGTTTGTTGGGGATATATTCAAGCTCAACTTTTTTAAATCCGTGAGCAGTGAGAAGATCTCCGGCTCTTTCAAGTGATTTCATGGCATGTTTCTTCTTGCCGCCGGACATTACCACCTTCACCACGTCAGTTACTTTGGGAAGCGCAACCTGTGTATATCTCTGAAGAGCTCTGCCTGAGGGCTGACTGTCATCAAGGAGGATGAGAACTTTATTTGTCTCCTGGCGCAGCCCCTTAATTGCGGGCACCAGATATTTCGGAGTTATACAGTTTTCTACAATATTTTCAGTGGAAGAATTTGTCGGTTTTTTCGACCCCAATCTCAGGTGTGTTTTCATTCCAAGAACTATAAGATCATGGAATTTGCCGTCTTCAAGAATACAGAATGTAGGGCTTCCCTTTTCATCTTCGATTGTAAAAGAAACCTTCTCTGCCTTACACTTGGCGGAGAATCTTTCCTTGAGCATTGTAATATGCTCCTGAGCTTCTTTAATCTTAAAGTCTTCGAGCTTCTTCTGATAGTGAATTCCTCCCACTCCGGGACGTCCCAGTGTCTTTTGGACTCCCACCAGGTTCAGCACAACAATACCGGTAAGGCTTGCCTTATGCTGCTTTGCCAGAGCGCATGCATAATCGACTGCCGCCTTCGAATACTCAGAGGTATCCAATAAAACAAGTATCTTCTTTATCATTATAGTAACCCTTACCTACGTGGAATTTAACATCTGCAAAAAACTCAATATGTAAAAATGGTCTATTTAGCATTATTAAAAAGTCAAGATCTTTTACGGTCAATAAGCCGGGAGAAAAGTTCTGTCATTTCCAGCACTGCATCGTGCCAGTTAAACATCTTTTCTACTCTTTCAAGACCGGCTTTACCGAGCTTCTTCTGCAGTTCTGCATCATTCATCAGCCTGTCAACGGCAAGAGCAAGAGCATCATCATCTCTTGCAGGGACGACGATCCCGGCATCACCCACCACCTCTGGCAGAGCTCCGCCATCGCTGGATATTACCGGTATACCGCAGGCCATTGCCTCTCCGGCAGGAAAACCGAACCCTTCATAAACAGAAGGGACAATGGCTGCTGCCGACTGTGAGTACAGACGCACAAGATCCTCAGTAGAGGCGGTTCCGGCGAAATGGATTCTGTCCCTTATCTGAAACTTATCAATAATTCTGTTGGTTATCTTCCTGTGAGGTGCTCCTCCATCAACAACAACGAGACGCACATCTGACTTTATTTTAGTCATAGCTCTGAGAAGGTAGACGAATCCCTTCTTGCCGTCTTCAATATTACCCACAAATATAATATCATTTCGATTCTTTTCAATATTCAGCGGCTTAAAAATACTCCGGTCTATTCCATTATAAACAACTGTCTGCTTTTCAAGGGCAACACCGAAATCCCTGTGATTCATCTTTTTTGAATCCTCAGACACAGTGATGATATGATCGAGTTTCGAGGAGACAATACTCTGCATCAGTGTGGGATAGAACATAACATTTCTGAATTTCTTTTTAAAGGTATCAGCTCTCTCCAGAACCGTGCGCAGATCGACCGAAAGAGGATGATGTATTGTGGCAGTAACCGGAATACCGAAAGACTTCATCAACAGCAGACCGTAACCCAGAGACTGATTATCATGTATTATATCGAATTTTTCTTTCTTATGGAGCTTTCTCAGCAGAGCAAAGGCCCTGTAGCCGAAAGAACTTATTTCCGGAAATGCGCCCAGCCTGCTGTGAAAAAATTCATAGGCATTAATTGGAGAGAAAATATCAAATGGATATCTGCGGTTAATTACAGCAGGCCCCTTCTTTACGTAGTAATCATTATTGCGGATATGATGAACCGTGACCCCTTCCATGTGTTCCGGATAGGGAGGCCCCACGACTGCATGCACTTCATGGCCCTGGCGGACCATTTCCTCTGCAATATATTTAAGATAAATTCCCTGTCCGCCCGAATAGGGATTTCCTCTATAGCATAAAAGACATATTTTCAAATCAGCTCCTCCTGAGATCAGAGTCATTCTCGAAGGTATTCTTCATCGTAATCACCTTCCCGGGATCAAGAGTCTTCACGGCCTGTGCCGGATTACCGATGACAACAGTATTGGGAGGTATATCCTTTCTTACAACAGAACCTGCTCCCACAATCGAGTTTTCTCCTATTCTTACACCCTTGCATATTATTGCTGAATCTCCAATCCAGACGCCCTTTTCAAGGATGATCGGAGCAGTCTTTCCCGGAGAGCTTCTCCTGTCATAGACGTCGTGCCAGTCGGCATCTGTAAGATAGCAGAAATTGGCAAGCATGCAGTCATCTCCGATTATTACTTCACTGGCGCTGCTGATTCGAACCCCATTCATAACCAGGACATTATCCCCTATCTTTATACTGCCTTCATATCCATTATAGCATACAGTGGTAAGATTAGTGTTTGAGCCATTGGCTCCCACCATGACTACATTTTTTCCAATATGAATATTCGGACCGTAAACAATTACATTCCACATTCCCCAGACCAGTGGCCTGCCGGCAATTGATGCAAATTTTTTACTGAAGGAGTATTTGTAGACGAAATCCGATCTGAGTTGAAAATATAGCCGTTTCAGAAATGAAGGTTTATCTTTATCATTAAACATTCTATTTCCCGTATCTTTATTTTTTATTAATAGACATACACAATGAATTATGCAAACCATTTATTGTAAACTCTTTTTAATGAGGACTAAATGAAGACAAAGACTATTAAATATTCCGCTATATCTGCATTTCTGCTTCTGGCCGTGATTATATTTTCAGGTCCTTTAACGGGTTCTGACTACATAATGCTCGAAAATTTCGACAGCTACAGATCTACCCCCTTTTCACAATGGAAATTCAGAGGCAAGTATTCCCATGCTCAAGCCGTCTATTCGATAAGGAAGGAGGGATACCGGAAGTTTCTCCACGCCGGAACCGGCGCCCGGAGCAAATCCGTGTGGCTGGGAAAACTGGTAAACGAAAACAATATCATCGGTAAAAATAAAACAAGCTGGGACATCAAAAAATATCCCATGCTGAGCTGGGACTGGAGAGTACAGTCTATTCCGGAAAAAGGGAATGAAAGAATCAGAAAGAAAAACGATTCTGCAGCAGGAATCTACGTCATTTTCCAGATAAAACAGGTCCCCTTTGTTGGATGGCAGAACCAGCCGGCACACTGGATAAAATATGTATGGAGCACCACTCTCCCCGTAGGCACTGTAGTAGAAAGAAAGTCTTCAAAGCTCGGAGTTTCGATCTTCGAGGGCAGATACGTGGTTGTTGCATCAGGCAAAAAAGGATTCAACAGGTGGAGAACATTCCGAAGAAATGTTCTGAAGGATTACATCAGATTTTTCGGAAAAACACCGAAGTTTAATCCCATTGCAATTGGAATACTGACTGACTCAAACTCTACAGACAGTGTATCATCTGCGGACTATGACAATATAAAGGCAGGTTCAGACTGATTAATCAATTTTTATTTTTTCACCCAAAAATTTGGGCATCTGTCCTGTAATGTGCAGATCAATGAAGGCCTTCAATCTGGCAAGAGTTTCCCTGAACCTGACCTTTATTATACTGGCAGGTTCAGTAACATCTCCGGCGCAGTAGCCTGATATGTTTATGCCGAAATGTCTTCCGATATAAACAGCTCTCTCATTATGAAATTTCTGAGATATTACAGTGACAGAGTTCTGACCGAATATTTCTCTTGCTCTTACATCTGAATCAAGGGTCCGGAAT
>CAYNFB010000056.1:0-14420 GCA_964396355.1 uncultured Leptospirales bacterium
CGGATAAGCTATTTGTCTCCATTAACAGAAAAATTTATAACACCGGGACTGGCTTTATTTAATCTATACGGCAAATGGGGTCAGAGCTGGGTAAGAAGGAAGCGTAAAAAAGAGATTGAGGCTCTGAGCCGCTATTGATTTGACACAAGTGATAATCAAATAATAAATGTCCACCACTGTTGAGCAGCATGCGGTATGATGATGCTTCTATAAATCCTTATCGGAGAAGTAAGTTTAGTATGAAAAATAGAATATATGATGTGCTCCGAGGGACATTCGGAATTGACCAGTTCAGGTCCTCTCAGGAGGAAATAATCATGCATATCCTTGAAGGAAAGAACTGTATGGTTTTGATGCCGACTGGTATGGGCAAATCTCTGTGCTATCAGCTCCCGGCAATGATTTTCGACGGTCTGACCATCGTTGTATCTCCCCTTATTGCACTCATGAAGGACCAGGTCGATCAGCTTCGTAAACTGGGAACAGATGCTGCTTTTGTCAACTCCTCCCTGGGAAGAGGAGAGAGAGAGTCAAGGTATCGAAACATTGCAAACGGTAAATACAAAATACTCTTCGTCTCTCCCGAGAGATTCAGGAAGGATGATTTTCTCGAAGCAATAGGGCAGCGCAGTATATCTCTTCTTGCAGTGGATGAAGCACATTGCGTCAGTCAGTGGGGAAACGATTTCAGGCCTGATTATTCAAGAATCGGCGAGTTCCGAAATCTCCTGGGTAACCCGGTGACGGTTGCCCTGACCGCCACAGCCACAGCGGAGGTGCGGACTGATATTGTCAGGAAACTGGAAATTCCAGCTGAGGAAATAAGAATATTCAATGAAGGAATCTGCAGGCCCAACCTTCATTTAACAGTGATGGATTTTATTGATGAAACTGAAAAGTTTGAAAGAATATATACTGAAATTAAAAAGCGCAGGGGCAGCACAATTATATATTTTAACCTCATACGAAGCATAGAAAGATTCTCTGAATTTCTTGATATGAAGGGGGAGGGGTACTCAATTTATCACGGGAAACTTAATTCAGATAAGAGGAAAAAAATTCAGCAGAAGTTCATTGCCTCTGATAATTCACTGATGGTTGCAACGAATGCCTTCGGTATGGGTATAGACAAGGCCGATATCAGAATGATTATACATGCTGAAGTGCCCGATTCTATTGAGTCATATTATCAGGAGATTGGACGTGCAGGAAGGGACGGTTTAAAATCCGAGTGCCTCCTCATGTATAGCCAGGATGATCTGGCGGTGCAGATAAGTTTCCTCGAGTGGAGGAATCCTGATGCAAATTTTATCCGAAATACCTACAATCTGCTCTGTTCCCTTGGAGATACAATTAACTCATACACCTATGAGGATCTCCAGGAAAAGCTGGTGTATAAGAACAGAGGGGATCACCGCCTCCAGAGTGTACTTAATATCTTCGATCTCGACGGAATAACTGAAGGGAGTCTGGACTTCGTGAATCTTAAGGTGACCGGAGAGCTTCCTGAGAATATTATTTCAGATGAATATATTAAGCAGAAACAGGAACGTGACAGAATGAGGCTTCTCAATGTGGTAAATTATGTGAAGGAAACCGGATGCAGAAGAAGCTACATTCATAATTACTTTGGTGTTGAGGACCGGGAGTGTAATTTCTGCGATAACTGCGACAGTGAAATTTAACCTGCTTTGCCAGTGTTTTTTGTAAGCTCTTTTGCCATCTCCCTGAGTATCAAATGATGAAAAGGAAGAGACATATACCAGTAACTTCTTCCGGTCAGGCCACTGGGGATAAAATATACAGTAATTGTAATTTCTCGTGAAGTCAGTATAAATTCAAGCCATCCTTTACCGGGAATTTTCTTCTGTGAAAGAAGAAGCAGGCGCTGGTGATCTATCAGATCTATTGTTTCCCAGAGACCAGGGACTTCGCTAATATGCAGATTAGTTGAAATTTTTATTTTCCTGTGTTTTCCCGTATCGTCTGTAATTTTCTCAGCAATGCCTCTTCTTTTCCATAAAAGATCTAAGGGCCTCCAGCCTCTGGTTCCTGATTTTTTAATAATATTCTTCCAGATTAAATCCGGGGACAGGCTGGTTATATCATAGCTGAATGATGCTTTTAGTGTGGATTTTGACAGAGGAGAGCATTCCCCTGTGCATGTGGTTCCTTCTCCGTCGCAAAACCGGTTTATTACATCTGAATTTTCTTCTTCCTGAAGAGCCTTCTTTATTGATTCTCTATATGATCGCGGGATGATATGGGGGAAGTATTTTTCTGCATTTGTATTTTTTTTTATAGTCTCTGATTTGAGTCCTTCAACGAGGGCTGATGCTATTTTGAATGGCACTGGTGTTATAAGTATGAGCCAGTATGATGAAAGTCTGGGAGTGAATAATGGCACAGGAATTGTTATCCTTTTCAGTCCGAATACATCAGAGGTCTGCTTTATCATCTCTCGGAATGTCATCACCTCAGAGCCCAGGTCTGCGGTTAGATTTCCCTCCAGTTCGAGATCTTTTGAACTGCTCAGGTATGAGAGTACATCATCTATGGATATGGGCTCGGTTTTATTGCTGACCCAGGATGGAGCAATCAGCAGCGGTAGTTTCTGTACGAGATTCCTGATTATTTCGAAGCTTGCTCCACCGGGCCCTATAATTATACCGGCTCTGAGCCAGATAGTCTGTATTTTATCCGGCCTGGAGCTTAAAATCTCTCCTGTTTCCAGTCTGCTTCGGAGATGTTTGCTGGCGCTGGCCTTATCACCGAGACCGCCGATATAAATGATTCGTTTGACTCCTGCATTAATGCATTCATCAAGAAAGTTCTGTGCGCTTATTCTGTCGAGATTCTCGAAATCTCCTCCGGTTGACCCCATTGAGTGAATAAGGTAGTATGCTGTATCTATGCGGCTCAGAGCCTGCCGGAGAGAATTCCGGTTGAATGTATCCCCCTGAGCAATGTCTATTTTGGGGTTTCCGCGGGAGTCGGCCATTTTCTTGTTTCTGACAAAGAGTCTAAGAAGTTCAATGGTCTCTTCAGATTCAAGAATGCCCTGCAGCCTTCTGCCTATATATCCTGTTGCTCCTGTAAGCAGAATTTTCAAAATTCCCCCCTTGATTTTTAGATCTAATAAAATCAGAAGTAAAAAAATCTTCTATCTTTTTATTATATAATATAACATAATATACTGTAACATTCAAAACGTATCAGTTATACGGCATAAATAAAATCAGGAGGTCTTACTCAATGAAAAAAAATTCTCGGGTCTTAATAATCGCGGTTATTTCTTTTTTTATTGTTTCCGGTACCTGCTTATATTCTGCATCTGTGGGACAGAAAATGGGAGGGATTAAATTAATTGATAAGAATGACAATCCCAAATGGATTCCCTATCTGGGGAGTAAGGTTCTTACCATTTTTTATAGTGATCCTGACGAAAAAGATGTGAATGATCCCGTTTCAAATGCAATAAAAGCTAAAAATTACGCAAAGTCAAAATATCAGGGTATTGGCATTGCAAATGCCAAGGATACGTGGATTCCAAATGCCGCAATACGAATGGCGGCAAGAAAGAAGGAAAAGCAGTTTAAAGGATCGATAATACTAATTGATGAGAATAAGACTGTTTCGAAGAATTGGGATCTCGGAAACTGTGATGATCTGGGAGTCATCCTGATTATTGGAAAAGATAAAAAACTGAAATATGTTAAGAAAATAAAGACCAAGGCTCAGAGCCGTGCTGCTATAGCCGAAGTCCTTAGTATTATAGAAGCAGAATTGGCAAAATAGATTAAATTTCCTGCAGGGATTGTCCCTGCAGGTTCCTCTTTTTCCAATCTATTATTATAATCTTGACATCTCTCATCTGCTGAGCGAAAAAATACTATTTTTTTTCAGGAGATGAGAGATGCCGCTAATAGAAAATTCTTCCTTTAATCCTCCATTCTGCTATCGGAACAGTCATGTGCAGACAATTCTTCCTACTCTTCTGAGAAAGGTCCATGGTGTCCATTACCTCAGAACCCGCATCGACACAGCAGATGGTGATTTCATCGATCTTGATATTTCGGAGGTCCCGGGAAGTGATTCGGCAGTGATAATCTGTCACGGTCTGGAGGGCTCATCAGACAGAGCCTATATGAGAGGTATGGCCCGTGCATTTAACAGACGCGGAATAGACGCCGTGTGTTATAATTACAGGGGATGCAGCGGCGAGATGAACCGTAGTCTCCGCATGTATAATGCCGGTGCGACCGATGATCTCTCCACAGTAGTTGCTTCTGTCTTTAATATGAAGAAGTACAGGTCACTCTATCTTGCAGGATTCAGTCTCGGGGCTAATCTCGTGTTGAGATATGCCGGAGAACTGTCGTCTGTAATAGACGGCAGAATTAAAGGAGTCGTTGCTTTGTCTGCTCCATGCGACCTTACATCCTCATCTGTGGAACTTCACAGGCCGATTAATATTGTATATCAGAAGCGATTTCTCGTGATGATGCTTGATAAACTGAAAGAGAAAGTTAAGGATCATGCTGAACTTTTACGAATTGATATGAGCAGCATAAAGACTCTCAGAGATTTTGATGATCTCGTAACCGCCCCTGTTCACGGATACATAGATGCGGCTGATTACTGGGAAAGGGCAAGCTCAGGACCCGTACTTGGAAAAATTACAATACCGGCTTTGATACTCAGCGCAGCAGATGATCCGATTCTGGGAGATGAATGTTATCCTCGTGATGAGGCCGCGGTGTCGGATAATCTCTATCTTGAAGTACCCGGGAGGGGAGGCCACGTCGGATTCATGAATGGGCTCAGAGCCTGGGAATACTGGCATGAGACGCGTACTCTCGAATTTATCCAAAGCAGATGTGTGTAATAAGGGAGGACTGTTGTGACCGGGAAAAGATGCGCATGGTGCGATGAAAACAGCGAAATCTACAAAGCATATCACGATCTGGAATGGGGAGTTCCCCTCCACGATGATACAGAACTCTTTGAGATGCTCATTCTTGAAGGAATGCAGGCGGGACTGTCCTGGATAACCATACTGAAGAAGCGGGATAATTTCAGAAAGGCCTTCGACGGTTTTGACGTGAGAGCCGTGGCAGCCTATGATTCAGATAAGGTCGAGGCTCTCCTTCAGGACAGCGGGATAATCAGGAACAGGCTTAAGATCAATGCTGCCATAAAGAATGCTGAGGCTTTTATTTCTATTCAGGAGGAGTTCGGCTCCTTTGACAAGTATATCTGGTCTTTCGTAAATTACCGGCCTCTGCAGAACAGCTTCACCTCCATGGAGGAAATTCCTGCAAAGACGGAGCTGTCGGATGATATCTCAAAGGAACTGAAAAAAAGGGGAATGAGTTTTGTGGGATCAACAATAATCTATGCGTTCATGCAGGCAGTGGGAATGGTCAATGATCATCAGACAGGTTGTTTCCGCTATAATGCTGTTCGCGAGATGGGAACTCGTAGCTGATCTGAATTATTTTCTGTATATTCCTGTTTTCAGCAGAGATAGATAGAAGTTCCAGTTTTCAAGATATGTATTCTTAAGTTTTTTAACACTGGTCTTCTTCCCCATTGCGTGGAGGAAGTCATCTCTGGTTTTTGCCAGCAGCCATATGAGCAGATCAATCAGTCTGTCCCTGTCGTAGAGGAGGTCGTCTTTGTCGATCTTTCCAAAGATATTCATGAACTGCTCCATAAATATTCTGCGCACACTCTCTTCCAGTTTCTGATCGTGCTGTCTGTAGGTGCTTGATATGAATTTTATATACTCGGGGTTTCCTATGTAGAAGTCTATTGCAATAGACGAAACGGTATTGAATCTGAGAAGAATATCTCCGGGCAGATCCTCCCCCTGTTTATTTATCTCATTTCGTATGTAGTCGTAGAGTTTTTTATAGACGTGCTCAACAGTGAAGAGAAAGAGTTCCTCCTTGGTGGAAATATATTCATAGAGGCCTCCCTTGGATATTCCCGCTTTTTTTATTATACGGTCAGTTGAACTTTTCTCATATCCGTGTTCGGCAAATTCATCAATACATGAACTGATTATGTTTTCTCTTTTTATTTCCGGTATATTGAAAAATGCGGGTTTCATCTTCTTCCTCCATCTGCAGCAGTCCTGAATATATAAATGCCGCCGCCGTCAGATTTCCGGCAGCAGCACTATATTGAAGGAGTTGTTATTATCCTTTATTTTCAGGCCTGTTTAATGCCCTTAAAGGCATGATTGACTGTCTCTGTGTTTTCTACTTTTGTCAAGAGGCTTACTGCGATAGTGAATATTATTGATACCGGCAGAGCTATTACAAGGGGATCAACGAAGGGCCATACTCCCCCCAGCAGTGTAGCCTTGCCTGTCAGTGCCTTGCAGATTCCAAATACTTCAGCCTCCTTGCCGTGTATAAAGAGGAATGCGAATACAGCAGTGGTGAGGCCTGAGATGATTCCTGCAATGGAGCCCTTTCTGGTAAGTCTCGTCCAGTAAAGGGACGCTACGTATGGAGCAAGGAGACTTGATGCCATGAGCCCGAAGAATATGGCTGTTGCCCGGGCAATTACGCCGGGACCCATCTCGAAAGCTATGAACACTGTTGCCAGAATCGATAGTACAATTCCGAATCTGGTTATCAGAAGATCCTGGCCGGCCTTATGGCCTTTCTGAATTTTAGTCTCATAGAAGTCTCTGCCTATGGATGTGCCTATAGCATGGTACTGTGAACTCAGTGTGGACATGGCTGCTGAAATAATTACAAGGACGAAGAGATATCCGAACCAGGCCGGCATGGCTTGATTTATAAAAACAGGAATGACCTTGTCGTGGTTCCCTCCTGCTGCTGCAATTGCGATCTTACCTGTTGTCTTAAAGAAGTATACATTTGTGAGAGGACCAAGAACCAGTGCAGTTCCGACCGTTGCTATGAGAAATATTCCTCCAATGAGGACTGCCCTGTTGAGCTCCTTGTTGCTTCTCACTGTCATGAATCGTACCACAAGCTGCGGCTGGGCAAGAACTCCAATGCCCACTCCCATGACAAGAGAGGAGTATACTATCCACCAGAGCGGTGATCCTCCTGCCGGTGATGCGGTCCATCCCCTGTGTCCTATTGCACTGAGTTTTGCCGGCACCATGGATGCCATGTCAGAGAGTGCCTTGTGGGCCTCTGTTACTCCTCCAAGATTCTGGTAAATGAAAACCAGAAGAATTATCATCCCTGCAAACATCAGACTTCCCTGAAGTGCATCTGTATACATCACACCCTTGAGTCCTCCCATTATCACGTAGGCTGCAACAAGTATGGAGAATATGGCGATTGAATAGACGTAGGGGACGCCCAGGAGACCTTCAATTATTCTGGAAGCTCCGATTAAAACCGCCGCCGCGTAAATAGGCATGAATATGAATATCAAAAGCCCTGTGAACCACTGGATGAAGGAGGAGTCCACTCTCTTGCCCAGGAGTTCGGGAAAGGTATGAGCCTGAAGGTTCAGTCCCATCATTCGTGTTCTCTTGCCGAAGAAAACGAAGGCTATGAATATTCCAATGAAGATATTCATTACCGGCAGCCACAGAAGGCTCATCCCGAAGAGAGAGGAGACCCCTCCGAAACCGACAATGGCCGAGGTGGAGATGAATGTCGCACCGTAGGACAGAGCCATTACATAGGGATTTATATTCCGCCCTCCCACCATATAGTCCTCTGAATTCTTCGTCTCATTGAATCCCCTGTATCCGAGATATGTGAGAACTGCCAGGTAGATTATTACAATTACTATAAGCCAGAAAATACTCATTAAAGTCCCCCCGATATTTCTTCTTCGATTTCAATTTCCTCTTTCATCCATTCTATCTCAGCATTGAGTTCCTCTTCTGTTATATCACCGCCTTTGTTCCAGTTCAGAATTCCATAGACAACACAGATCAGTACAGACAGAATCAGCGCGATATAGGCGCATGAAACTACGGGGTCAGCTATTCCCAGTAACATAGTCTTCTCCTTTTTTAACAGACAACCGACTATATAGTCGGCGTGGAAGCAAAAAAAATGCTTCCTTTATCCTTTAAATTTTTCTTTTTATCATCGGACTAATAAATATTCCGACTGAGTAGTCGGTGTGATTGTATTGTCCTGTTTTGTCAAATGTTATTCCCAAATTGTTGTGTTTTTATGAGCTTTATTTGTCAGAGCAGTCAGGGCGGAATTTGCTTGTTTCTGATCGGGGACAGAATCCGGATGAGGGGGCCCCTGTTCATTATCTGTTTTAAGCTTGAATTTATCTTATTTATTTATGGGATTTTTCCATTCATAAGATGATTTTTAGTGCAAAAAGCCTGAAAGAATCAAAGAAGAGGCTCTGAGCCTGCGGAGGAGTACCCTCCAAAATTATTCCTTTCTTTTTAAGCGGCCTTATATGACGGCAACGATTTTACCTCTTGACAAAAAAGAGCCTGTGAAGGTATTAATTTATTCAGATATAGACTGATTTTAAATATTCTGTGTGGAGTTTTTTAATATGATAGATCCAAAAATTATTCGTGAGAATATAGATTTTATAGCGGAACTTCTTGAACGAAGAAATATGACCAAAGCCGTTGATGTTAATGAGCTCAGGGCGGTAGATGAAAAGAGACGTGAATTGTCACTCAAGGCAGATGAGCTTCGGGAGAAGAGGAATAAACTTTCCAAAATAATCGGCCAGCAGAAGTCTCAGGGCAAAGATGCTTCCGATGCGATGAAGGAGGTCCAGACTATCTCCGATGAGCTGAGTACATTCAACGATTCACTGAACGAGCTCAATGAAAAATTCAACGACATGCATCTGTCTATTCCAAATATTCTCGATGAATCTGTTACTGTGGGTAAGGATGATACTGAGAATATTCTCTTAAGGGAATGGGGTAAAAAACCTGAATTTAATTTTGAAGCAAAGACACATTACGATATAGGTACAGAGCTTGGAATTCTCGACTTTGAAAGAGGAGTTAAACTTGCTGGTGCGAGATTCTACGTATACCGGGGACTGGCTGCAAGACTGGAGAGGGCCATCATAAATTTCATGCTTGATCTTCATACAAAGGAGCACGGCTATACAGAGACCTTCGGACCTTTCATTGTGAACGATGAGAGCATGACAGGAACGGGGCAGTATCCCAAGTTTAAGGACGAGTATTACAGGATGGAGAAAGACGGTCTCTCTCTTATCCCTACTGCAGAGGTTACTCTTACAAATCTCTACAGAGATGAGATTCTCGATGGAGCCGATCTTCCTGTATCTGTTACAATGCAGTCTTCATGTTTCAGAAGAGAGGCCGGCGCTGCCGGACGGGACACCAGAGGTCTTGTTAGAGTGCATCAGTTTCAGAAGGTCGAGCTTGTGAAGTTTGTCGAGCCTGAGACATCATTTGATGAGCTTGAAAAACTTACTTCACACGCGGAGGAAGTTCTCAAGAGACTGAATCTTCACTACAGGGTAGTGCTTCTGTGCAGCGGAGACACCTCAGCCTCATCTACCAAGACCTATGATATTGAGGTGTGGATGCCGGGTCTTAACAGATATCTTGAAATTTCATCGTGCTCAAACTTCCTTGAGTATCAGGCAAGACGGGCAAAGATCAGATACAGAAAGGCAAAGGGAGATAAACCCGCCTATCTTCATACACTCAACGGTTCGGGTCTTGCAGCTGGAAGAACTATGGCTGCTATTATGGAAAATTATCAGACCGAAGACGGTCAGATTATTATCCCTGATGTTCTCAAACCCTACATGTAGCAGGGGCTTCATCATTGAAAGAGATTGTTTTTGAAAAACCCGCATGGCAGATTTTGAGGCAGACACTGTCTCTCTCTCTGCTTAAGTGCGAGCCTGTCCGCATAAAGGCCGGGGCGGAGTTTATAAGGTCTTCTTTTGATCTTATTCCTCTCTTTGATGACCTTAAGG
The DNA here is from genome assembly GCA_964396355.1 of uncultured Leptospirales bacterium. Classification (GTDB taxonomy): domain Bacteria; phylum Spirochaetota; class UBA4802; order UBA4802; family UBA5550; genus CAYNFB01. The sequence goes on from CAYNFB010000056.1 coordinate 9,961, forward strand.
ATGCTGTGTCTGCCGTTGGCGCGGGTTTCCTTGATTATGACAGCGGGGATGTTGTCTATCTCCCTGAGTCTCCGGGGTTCGGCACATTTAACATAGATTCAGGGAAATACTCATCAGTCAGTGAAATTCAGCTGTTCCTCATGCCTGCACTTTTTTCTAATCAGTTCAGATCTGTGATAAACTATACCGGTGTGACTCACTCTCATATTTCATATCCTACAACGTTTATAAAGGAGACGCTTCTTGCCTTTCTTGAAAAGACAGGCCATTACGGGAGCATGAATCTCAAACGTTTCGGCTTTTACGGTTCGGGAGGGGGAGTTGCCGAGTCGAGAATTTATCCGGCAGAGGTGAAATGCTGCGGCGATATATTCAGTTTCAGCGATCGTGCTGTTGAAGGTGTTAAAATATTTGTGTCCCGCATGAGTAAGGAAATGGCTGCCAGAGAGAAGGACTTTATTCTGAAGAATCTGGATGTGGATGAACAGAGGATTACGATCATGGAGATCCTTGATTCAGACGGCTACGGCAATTCCATACAGATTTATTTCAGGTGCGGCGATATCTTTTTTATTATGTCCAGGGATATGGAGATGTACAACAGCGCGGGCGATTTCGTCTTTGATGAGAATATTTATTACCGGGCGCTCTCTGATCTTGCAGATGAATGCCGGAGATTTCTGTCCGGTTCATATTTTCCTGAACAGACGGCACGTGAGGTGATTCCGTACCTGTTTATGTCGGGATCGAACGTTCCGCCTGAATTTTCCGGTTGGGAAATCACCCGTATCTGTTCTCTGTTTTTTTAATCCTCGAACTTAGCCAGCTCTGATTCAAAGTAGAGCTTTTTCTCATCCACTGCTACAGACAGCTCTTCGAATTCCTCAAAGAGTGAGTCTATCTCCTGCTGAAGGGCATATATTTCCTTGGACAGATTCTCTATATCCTTTCCGCTTCCGTTACCTGCAGCTTCAATCATCTCATTATTTTTATCGGTCAGATCAGTTTCTTTTTTATCTATCAGATTTTCGACTTTGGACAGTTTCGTCTCAAGCGGTTTGAGTTCCTTTGATCGTCTCGTTAATATTTCCGTGCGCAGTTTTCGTATGTCTTTTTTGTTAACCGGGGTGTCGGTTTTCTTCACCGTTTCGGTCTTCTGCTCCTCCTCGTCCCAGCCGACTTTTTCCAGAAACGACTGGTAGGTTCCTTCAAAGACGGTGACGCCATTTCCCTGAAATACGATGAACCGGTTTGCCAGTGAGTGAAGAAACATCTCATTGTGTGTTACCATTATAATTGCACCGGGGAAGTCATCAATGGCTCCCACCAGTGCGTCGCATGACTCCATGTCAAGGTGGTTAGTGGGCTCATCGAGAAATAGAAGGTTTGACGGACTTGCAAGAATTTTCCCCAGGAGCACCCGGCTTTTCTCTCCGCCTGAGAGAACTCCTATCTTCTTCAGGGCGTCATCACCCTCAAACATCATTGCCCCTGCAATATTTCTGGCGCTCTGTTTCTCACAGCCTGCTGAATAAATTTCCTCTTCAACTGTCATGTTGCTGTTGAGGTTTATTGTATTTGTCTGGGCGAAGTAACCTTTTACCGTATTTGAATGTATGTTGAATTTCCCACTTCCCGGTGTGAGTTCTTCAGCGAGAAGTTTGAGCAGGGTAGTCTTTCCTTTGCCGTTTTTTCCGATAACGCAGATTCTGTCTTCGCTTCCTACTGATATCGAGAAGTCTTTTACGATTTCTGTCTCCGGATTATATGCGAAATTAAGGTTTTCTACTGTCATCAGAGTTTTCGCATTGAAGGGCTTGTAGCTGAATGAAAAGTCCATGGATTTTATTTTTTCAAGCTTATCCAGTGACTGCTGTTTTTCAAGAGCCTTAACCCGTGACTGCACCATCCCCGCGAGTCTGGCTTTTGCCCTGAATCTGGTGACGAAGAGCTCCACCTCCTTCCTCTTCTTCTCATCGTTGAGGCGGGTCTTCTCGTGAATTTCTTCTTCTTTCAGAATTTGTTCATAGAGCTTGTCAGTGGAGCCTTCTATTTTCCGGGCCTTCTGGCGGTGTATGCCCACTGTATGGGTGGTGATGCTGTCCATGAAAGATCTGTCGTGTGTGACCAGCAGCATCTCGCCCTCCCACTGTCTGAGAAATGATGAAAGCCACCTGATTGAAATGATGTCCAGATAGTTTGTGGGCTCATCGAGGAGAAGCATGTCCGGCTCGGAGACCAGAGTTTTTGCAAGATTCAGCCTTACCTGGTATCCTCCGGAAAATTCATCCGGATGACGCTGCATATCATTCATAGAAAATGCCAGAGGGTCTCTCTTCATGTCCTCCTGTGTGAATCCCAAACCGGAGAGAATTTTCTCCACCTTCCATTTGTCGTCTCTGCTGTCTTCGGGAAGGCCGAGACAGCCTTCGTCTATCACTGTTGATTTAGTAAATTTCAGGTGCTGGGCAATGTGTCCGATAGTGTAGTTTTTCGGGATGACTATTTCTCCGGAATCTGCATGTTCTTCGCCCGTTATTATTTTAAGGAGAGTTGTCTTGCCGTGGCCGTTTCTGCCTACCAGGCCAATGCGCTCTCCGGAATTGACATTAAAGCTTATATCGTCGAAAATATCCTGAACTCCAAAGGATTTGCATAGGTTTATTACTTTTATCATATGATGCGGTGCCGCCTTTATTCGTTTTGTACAGAGTCCGTTTAAGGCTTATTTTTTCAATAAAAATTTGTTGTAACCGGCTGTTTTGGCAGGAGGGGAACAGACTGTAGACTTAACTGTACTGTCTGCAATTCTTAATTTGTGATGCTGGAGGGGAACTGCTTTGTATAAAAAACTGAAAAGCTTCTGCAGAAAATCTGTTGTATTCCTCTTGAAGAGTTTCCAAATGAAATAATTCACCAAAGCTCAGTATAAATACTTTTTACCTGTATAACACATACTGTGCTAATTCTTATTTTCCTGTCAGTGGAACGTTCAGAAAGAAATAAATCAGTTTAGTAAGAAATAATTTGACTATTGCTGATTTTGATATATATTAATATTACCCGACGTGTTTTTTTTCATTCAGTAGATTTTTTTATTAAATACTAAAAAATAATATTCACTGCAGGTTAATATGTATAGATTTAATAAATTGCTTATTGATTTAACAGACGAGGAACAGGATCTTTATCTTCTTCAGTATGCACTGAAAATTGCAAAATTAGCTGATTCGAGCAAAATCTTTATAACGAAAACAGTTGAAGAAGAACATATACCTGATGAAATAAAAAACACTTACCAGGAACTTAAATCCTCAAAAGAGAATATAAAGAAGTATATTGACAGTGCTATAGGCGAACATAAGGGGCTTCATGATTTTGGAAAGTATTCAGTTGAAATTTTAGAAGGAAATCATCTTGATGAGATTCTAAAATCTATTCTCAACAATGATATTGACATGGTAATTACAGGAAGAAAACCCGAAATAAAAGAATCTGCTACTTTTGCAGAAAAACTCGCCCGTAAGGCCACCTGCTCGGTTTTAACTGTACCGTGCTGCATCTTTTCAGATTTCAGCAAAATACTCGTACCAGTTGAATTTTCTGAACATTGCGGATATGCATTAGATGTTGCCACAGCAGTAGCAAAGGCAAGAAATATCTCAGAGATACAGGCGGTTCACTTTTACAAAGTACCCATCGGCTTTCATAAAACGGGCAAAAGCTATGAAGAATTTGCCGGGATTATGAAGAATAATTCACAGAAGGAATATGAAAAATTTATCAAAGACATTGATACCAAAGGCGTCAATATTAATATAAAGTACCGGTTAAATAACAAGGTGGACAAAGGGATTCTTGAGATGCTTGATGAAACAAAGTCAGATCTGATTGTAATGGCTTCCCGGGGCAGAAACTCAGGTATGGCATCTTTATTAAGCACCGGTACAGAAAGAGTTCTCAGTCATACTTCAATGCCGCTCCTTGCTGTTAAACCCAAAGGAAGCGGATTGTCACTCATTAAGGCCCTTCTGGAGATATAACATAAATTATACGGTTTCCACTTTCGGAGAGCATCTATTATAGTTTATATAATAGATGCCAACACTTCATGGATTCTTTCAAAACCGGCGAATAATCTGAATAAATATTTTTTCTAAACAACTGGAATCTTTTCAGGTTCACATAATAATTCCGGATTTATAGCAACCCGGCCGCATTTTCTGCATTTGTATCGACTATTATTTTTTAGATTTGTACACATCAGGGGCATTTCTATACTTTCGCTTCCGCACCAGTCTCCTTTTTTTACTCTTCCCTGCACTTCGCAAATAGCATTCTGGTCAAGCGAAACAGCACCACATAAGGCGCACTTAAAGGCTGGTGTATCTAATGGCATTGTAAGATTTTTATTTTTTTCTGACACGATTCAAACTCCCCAATATTATATATTTATAATA